>JANNOR010000252.1:0-17973 GCA_031399265.1 Cyanobacteria bacterium SOY_34_metabat_3
AGATTTATTTTGATCTTCTGCTGTTCTTCTGGAGTCATGCGAACTTGGATTATGGTAATTTATCTGCTTTCTATTATGCCATCAACTTACCCAGACAATTGTCTGAGTATTTATACTGATTGCAAAATTGGGATGCTCCCTGATCTTTGTAAAAATTGGTAGCCAGCGTGGTGAATTTGTTATGGCATTAACATCTCGTGTTGTTCATAGTGTCGGATGTAATTCCTTGGGTAAAATCTAAAAATGGCAAAGGATCTCTTCCACAACACAGTCAAAATCGCCCTACAAAAAGATGGGTGGAAGATTACCCACGATCCCTACCAGTTACGCTATGGTGTTGCTGATGTCTACATCGATCTTGCCGCCGAAGAAGCGATCGCCGCTGAAAAAGCAGGACGTAAAATAGCTGTAGAAGTCAAAAGTTTTGCAGGTGGCTCCACCATTTCTGAATTCCACACCGCCCTCGGTCAATTCCTCAACTATCGGATTGCGATCGAAGTCTCTAGCGAACCATAACGTATACTGTATCTGGCAGTGCCCACCGATACCTACCAAATGTTTCTCAGATTTGAACCCGCAAAAACTGTCATCGAACGTTATGAAATTCGACTAATTATTTACAATCCAACTCGTGAGGCGATCGACCAATGGATAGACTAAACGAATACCGCAAAATTGTTTGTGACTTTCTCGAAGACTTTTCTAAGAATGACGCAAATGCTCAGTTAATCTTTGATATCGCCCGCGATCGATACCTCGTCATGCACAACGAATGGCGGGAGGAATATCGCATCTATGGGTGTGCGATGCAGCTCGATCTCATCGAAAATCAAATCTGGATTCAACACAATAGTACCGAAATCTATATCGATCGAGAACTGATTCAACGTGGCGTGTCTCCTCAAGATATCATTCTTGGGTTTCGCTCCCCCAGCATCCGAAAACTCCTTGCCGCCAAGTCTTGCTAACTATATTAACTATCTTGAATTGTGGGAGACATTGCCATATTTTGTGCTTGTTGCTGCATAAATTCAATGTCCGATCGCAACCAAGTGCGAGGCCCGCTACACTGATGAGCAATTAACAGTCCCCAAAGTCCCTTCGCCGTTAAAATTGGGACTACTAAGTTAGCGCGTATTTTGATGCTGCGCAGGAACTCTCGGTGACACTGGTGAAGTGGTTCTACTTCAATATCTGTAATTGCTCTGACTCTACCGCCTTCATACAAAGCAGCGTATTCGTCGTTAAAACACTCGTCAGCCCCAGTGGAACCCAAAATTGAGAGTTCGATCGCACTTAACGTCTCGCAGGTCACTTGACCCTGCCATTTTCTGTAAAAATGATAAAGTACAGCCCGATCGCTCTGCAAGACTTCTCGAATTTCGGATAAGGATTTTTCAATTAACACGTCACGCTTGAGACGATTTGTCAAGCTGTTAGCAATTTTTTGTAGGCGATCGCCAGGCATGGTATTGGTCGTTTAGATAGGTACAATTACAGGATAGCGTACCTGAGTTTTGTGCGATCGCGATTGTAGTATGGCGATCGTGATTTTGTCATAAATTTTAGTGTAAATTTCGTAAATAACCTTTCCTCAAGGTTGTTGCGATCGAATATACTTAGGAAATACATAGTCTATCCAGACTAAACTCACCCAGTAGAGCGTAGTCATGCCTGAACTAAAACTCTTGGACAAACCAGAAGAAGTAAGCTTTGATGAAGAAGATGAATATCTAGATGATGAACTTGAATCTAATGGAAAGCAACAATCAGCATTAAAGGAAATTTCAAAGATTCTTGTAGTTGCAACTGACTGGACAACAGCCACTATACTCGATCAACTTGTCCGTGAAAATATCCAACTAAATCCCAGATTTCAAAGACGAGATGCCTGGGATATAACTCGCAAAAGTAGGTTTATAGAATCGATTTTTCTGGGATTTCCTATTCCACAAATAGTATTAGCTTCCCAGGAAAAAAACCGCGGAAAATTTATAGTCCTTGACGGCAAGCAACGCTTACTTACCATCCTGCAATTTTATGGCAGGAGCGAAACTCCTAACGATAGTTTTGCTTTGAAAAACTTAGAATTTAGACCAGAACTCAATGGTTTGACGCATGAGAAGATCCAAAACGATATTCTCCTTAATTCTGTACTTGATGCACTCGACAATCAAACTATTCGTACTACATTGATTCGGAATTGGCGTACAGAAAGTTTACTCTACAAAATTTTTCTACGTCTTAATCTAGAAAATACTCCGCTATCTCCACAAGAACTGAGACAAGCATTGCATCCCGGTGATTTCATCAATTTTTTAGATGACGAATCAATTAAAAATCAGGCTTTAAGAAAAATACTCAAATCCAAAAATCCCGATCCTCGGATGCGCGATGTCGAATTATTATTGCGGTATGTAGCATTCCATCATTTTTTATCCGATTATCGCGGTAATCTGAAAGTATTTCTGGACATGACCTGCGAACAACTCAACAATGATTGGAAAGCTCGAGAATTGGAGATCGGAGATACCGTTAGCCAATTTGAGAATGCAGTGCAAACAACCACTACAATATTTGGAGAAGAAAATATATTTCGTGTGTGGTTAAGCAGTTCTAAAACTTACCGAAGCAAGTTTAATCGAGCCATTTTAGATGTAATGGTTTTTTATTTTTCAGACCCTGTTATTAGGCAAGCTGCCGAGGAAAATCCGGCGGGCGTAGAAAATGCCTTTAAAGAGTTATGCTCATCATCTAATAGCCAATTCAGAGAAGCTGTTGAGAAAAGCACAACTAGCATTCGTGAAACTCATACTCGTCTATCACTGTGGGGCAAAGCTTTGTTAAAGGTTTTGGATGTAGAGTTTAATGTACCTGAACTCCTAGATAACCGTATTATCTTTAACGGTTTGAGGTAAGTTATTAATAAGTATGCCAAAATCCGTTAGATTTCGGACTCTAACCAGGGAGTTAAATAGGTTAAAAAAACAATTTATTCCTAAGATTAACCCTACAGGTTCATATTCTAATCGGCAATTAGCGCTCACTCTTGCCTACAGAGTTTTAGTTCATGCCGAAATTGAGGCTTATCTTGAGGATAGAGTTTGGGAAGTAGTCCTTAATGCTAAAAAGAATTGGGATAGTCAGGGTAAGACTTGCCGTACTTTAATCTGCCTGCTTGCCTTCTCCGGTCAAATGATGGAAGTACCACCAGATACACTTAGTCCAACCAAGGGAACTAAAAAAGTGCTGGAGGGAAAAATAAAAATTAACAAAAAAATAGATTCAGCTATTGAGAATTTTAAGCGAGTAATTGACCATAATCATGGAATCAAAGAAGCTAATATTCTGGCGTTACTTTTGCCAATAGGAATAGATACCGACGATCTAGATCCTGCTTGGCTGGCTACCATGAATACGTTTGGGGAAGAACGAGGTATTGTGGCTCATACTTCAGCTACATCCACAACTATTCAAGCGCCAGATCCTGCAACTGAACTGGGTAGGGTAGAGCAAATTATTAGCCAAGAACTTTGGAAGGTGGATGAGCTGATAAATAATCTGATGAGATAAATGCAGTCCTGGACGCACTCGGACTCCTCGAAACCGGGTTTTTCAACCAAAATACTACGATTAAGTTGCTCTGGGATTCTGTCAGCAGAAAAACTGTAGAATGGTTGCGCTCTTTGACTTTTGGTTTTCATGAATTGGACTGTTTGTTGATTCACGGGAGTACCGTTGGCGCGTCTGATGAGCTTACCCCGGAGACTGCGCCGCCTGTGATGCTCGATCGCGTAATCCGCGCTGATGCTAATACTTTATTTTGCGGGCGATCGGGCTTGGCATTTGAGTATCAATTACAGCCAAGTATTATCAATAACTGGGTAATGACTCTGGACTCTCAGGAGCCACCTGGAACTGTTTCTGCAACTGCACGGCGTGCGATTGGAGTCTGGAATGTGGGTCGGCTCAGCGGACAAGCAACTTATACTCTCTACGATCCAGATACAGATACCGTGAAGTTCCGAAACCTCTGTTACAGCACGCGCAAAGGGTTTCAACCTTCTTGACTCCCGAATGAGAATTCAAGAGCTAGTTGACATAGATTATCAATTAACTTAAACTGTACGTTGTATCCAAAGTAGCGATCGCGCTCAACCTAAATCCTATGGCTTTTTCCACCTACACTCCAGCCTTGTACCCCAGTCTCAGACAGCAGACATTCACCTGCCGTCAGTTGGTATCCATGCCCTTTAACGGCTTGCTGCGAATTGAACGGGGAGCCGTCCGAGCCGTGACTTGGAGCGAACAGGGAACACCAATAACCCTCGGATATTGGGGAGTTGGAGACGTACTCGGTCACTCGCTGTCAGGCGTTCAACCTTATCAAATTGAGTGCAAAACTCATGTAGAAATTAGTTACATTCCTCAAAATTTGTGCGATCGATCCTTAGATGAAATTTTCAGACACCTTCAGCAAACTCAAGAATTTTTCTGCATTGTGCGCAGCGAATGTCTGCGGGATAGATTGCTGCAACTATTAGTTTGGTTGGGACAAAAATTTGGTCGCGAGGTGGCACAAGGAGTGTTAATAGATTTGAGATTGACTCACCAGGAGATTTCTGAGGCGATGGGAATTACGCGGATTACGGTGACGCGGCTGATGTGTCGGTTGGAGGATGAGGGAATTATCGATCGCACTCGCCCTCAATACATTGTTTTAACTTCCCGTTTGTAACATGGGATTTATCTGGAAAAGGGATGACGGTGAAGTGTTTATGAGTCATCAGCTAGCTGAGCAATAATTCTAGGGCTTGCGCTTAAAGCACATCTGAGATATCATGAGAATGATTATCATAACTGAGATAGTGCGATACAGGCGATCGCACCTAAATTTTGGCTAGGAAGTGCTATCCACAAGAGCTTTGGGATACTTAGCAGCTTTCTGAACTAACAGCAGGGCCTCTACAATTAATCAATGAGGGAAAATGACTAATCTCGCTGTACAAACCCCAGATTTAATTTCAGATTTTCCCAAGAGAGGGATGCCAGTAACTATAATTACCGGCTTTCTCGGCAGCGGAAAAACCACTTTACTCAATCAAATCCTCAAAAATCGTCAAGATTTAAAAGTAGCAGTTTTAGTTAACGAATTTGGCGATATCAATATCGATTCGCAGCTTTTAGTTTCTACCGAAGACGACATGGTAGAACTCAGCAACGGCTGCATTTGCTGCACGATCAACGAAGGCTTGGTTGATGCCGTCTACCGAGTTTTAGAACGGGGAGAACGCATCGATTGTATGGTGATTGAAACCACCGGAGTAGCCGACCCGCTGCCGATTATCCTGACATTTGTCGGCACTGAATTGCGGGATTTAACCAGTCTAGATTCTGTAGTCACCGTAGTCGATAGTGAAACATTCACTCCCGATCATTTTGACAGCGAAGCAGCTTTTAAACAAGTGGCATTTGCAGATATTGTGATGCTGAACAAAACTGATTTAGCTCCTCCAGAAAAAGTAGAAGAATTAGAAGCTTACATTCGCACAGTCAAGGAAGGAGCGAGAATTTTACACTCGCGATACGGTGAAGTTCCTTTACCCTTAATTTTGGGTGTAGGTTTAACGCAAGCAGAACTTTTCGATAGTGTTGAAACAGAGGAAAAACACGAACATCATCATGAGCATCATCATGAACATCACCATCACGGACATCACTCCAATCACTTAGATAATGACGGATTTGTTTCGCTATCATTTCAGAGCGATCGACCTTTTGATGTCCGCAAATTCCAAGAATTTCTAACCGAACAAATGCCCTTCGATGTATTTCGCGCTAAAGGCATTCTCTGGTTTGCAGACAGTCCGATGAGACACATCTTTCAACTCAGCGGGCCGCGCTACGAATTAGATGCTTCCGAATGGTTGACCCCACCTAAAAGTCAACTCGTAGTTATCGGTCGCAAATTAGATACCGCTCAAATTAGAGAACAACTGAACAGTTGCTTAGTTTAAGATTTCGTCAATCTACGCATCTAGTAACTAAAACTCCAGACCCACTGTTAAACATTTTCACAAACTGCAAGCATGACTTTATCTACTCGTCCCGAACTGACTTCTCCAAATGGTGTAGTGTCATCAATTCCTACCCAATCTCAACCCCCTGTCTCAGATGAAGAAATGAGACAAGCAGTGCGTACATTGCTGCTAGGATTGGGAGAAGACCCAGACCGCGAAGGGTTGCGAGATACGCCGAAACGAGTTGTCAAAGCCTTGCAGTTTCTAACTGGAGGTTATCATCAATCTCTCGACGAACTGCTCAACGGAGCAGTGTTCACAGAAAATGCTAACGAAATGGTGTTAGTGCGGGACATTGATATTTTCAGTTCCTGCGAACACCACATCCTGCCAATTATTGGCAAAGCACACGTTGCTTACATTCCCAACGGGAAAGTAATTGGACTGTCAAAAATTGCTCGAATTTGTGAAATGTACGGCCGCAGATTGCAAGTACAAGAACGCTTAACTGCACAAATTGCGGATGCACTTCAAGGATTGCTAAAACCTCAAGGTGTAGCAGTTGTAATTGAAGCAACTCATATGTGCATGGTAATGCGCGGTGTGCAAAAACCAGGTTCTTGGACTGCGACTTCAGCAATGCGTGGCGTGTTCGCTGAAGATGCTAGAACTCGTCAAGAATTTATGAGTTTAATCGCGCACAAATCAAGTTTTCACTAGCTAGAATTGTCTGCAAAAACTTGCGTCTTTGCAGGCTGAACAAAGAAAAGAGAGTCATATTGGATTACCATATTTCTCTCTTTCCCTTTCCTCCCTCTGCGCCCTCTGCGCCCTCTGCGGTTCAAAAAAATCTTCTTGGCTTAGCGTATTGAAGAGCTGAGAACTGTAGGCGATCGCGAATAGCACTATAATGATAATCATTATTGTTATCAAAGACTAGAATTTTCTATGGAAATCACCAGTGTTACGCCATCGCCAATCGATTTAGCGGTAGTCGGGGCGGGGCCTCACGCTTTAACTCTGGTTACTCATTTGCTGCAAAAATGCCAGAAGAAGCGGGGCAAATTTTTGGTTTTTGACCCCAGTGGTGGCTGGCTAACTCAGTGGGAGAGTCAGTTTGCGGCTTTGGAAATTCCACACTTGCGATCGCCTGCGGTGCACCATCCCGATCCCAATCCTTTTGAATTGCGACGGTTTGCCGAATCTCGCCCTAACGAGTTGTTTGCGCCCTACGATTTGCCGGGGAGTCGGCTGTTTAAGGAATTTTGTGGGAATGTAGTTGAGAGATGGGAATTGGGCGATCGCGTCGTCAAGGCAAAAATAACTCGGATTGAACCGTTACAAGAGAGTTTTCGGCTTTGGTTTGAGGATGGAGAAAGTACGATGCCTACGGCTGGCTTCGCCTACGCGCGTCGTGTGGCGATCGCCACAGGCGGCGGTAAGCCCCAACTACCAGAGTGGACAAATCAAATTCAAACGCCCTATCCGCCAGACAAACTTTGCCATTCCCATCAAGTTGATTTGCGGGGATTAAAGTTGCAGGGGGAAAGGATTTTAATCGTTGGGGGCGGTTTAACTAGCGGACATTTGGCAGTAGGCGCGATCGCGCGAGGTGCCCAAGTAATATTAATGTCAAGACGACAGTTGCAAGCAAAATTATTTGATGCCGAACCGGGTTGGTTAGGGCCAAAATATCTCAAAGATTTTGAAAATGAACCTGACTGGGAAAAAAAATGGGAGATGATTCAACAAGCTCGCAATGGTGGCTCTATGACTCCTGAAATAATGGTACAATTACGTCGAATGTCGCGGGATTCGAGCATCGAATTTCACCCAGAATGCCAGATTAGGGAAGTCAAATGGGATAACAATCAATGGACTGTTTACTGTCAGGATGGAAATCAGCTATTCGTTGATAGAATTTGGTTAGCAACGGGAACAAAATTAGATGTAACAGCCGAACCATTGCTGACAGAAGTCTTAGCAGCTTATCCAACTAAAATAGTTAAAGGATTGCCTGTTTTGGATAAGTATTTGCGTTGGCCGGGATGCGAGTTGTTTATTATGGGTGGTTTAGCCGCTTTGCAAGTAGGGCCTGTAGGTCGAAATCTTTCCGGTGCAAGAATGGCAAGTTCTCGCATTGTGCCAGCTTTAATTAATTATAGGGCTAGGGTTTCATTTGCTAAAATTGCTGGTTGATTCTGTCATTCAATTCAATAAGCTATTCGACATCTAAATTACATTTTTTGTGCGGGCGAGACACCCACCCCACAAGAACTTTGTCAAATTTTGACTGTGCAGTTTAAATACAGAACAGCTTAACTGGGTAATTCCTAATAAATATAGATTTGGGCGACGAAAATGCAATAATAATGATTATCATTATTTGAAAACTCCAATTCCTATGTCATCCGCAAATAACGTCGAGTCCGCCGTTCCCGCTCCAAACGATCGAAATCCCTCCCTCACAACCATCCGTCCCCGTCGCCTCCGCCGTACACCAGCTTTGCGGCGCATGGTACGGGAAAATCACCTCACAGTTGACGACTTAATCTATCCGATGTTTGTGATCGAAGGAGAAGGACAAAAAGTTGAGATAGCTTCCATGCCGGGTTGTTATCGCTATTCACTGGATTTATTGCTAACAGAAATAGCCGAATGTTGGAATTTGGGGATATGTGCGATCGCCCTTTTCCCAGTAATCTCAGAAAGCAAAAAAGATGACACCGGAACCGAAAGCTACAACCCAGAAGGATTGGTGCAACAAACAGTCAAAGCCATCAAACAAAACATTCCCGAAATAGTAGTCATTACCGACGTAGCCCTCGATCCTTTCACCTCACACGGACACGACGGTTTAGTTGACGAAAATGGTAAAATTCTCAACGATCCAACTGTAGAAGTGTTAGTAAAAATGGCAGTTTCTCAAGCCGCTGCTGGCGCAGATATGGTAGCACCTTCCGACATGATGGACGGCAGAATCGGCGCAATTCGCAAAGCCTTAGATGCCGCAGGATACATCGATACCGCAATCATGGCTTATTCAGCAAAATATGCCTCTGCTTATTATGGCCCGTTTCGAGATGCCCTCGATTCTGCTCCAAAATTTGGAGAAAAAAAGACTTATCAAATGGATGCTGCTAATGCGAGAGAAGCGCTGAAAGAAGTTGCTTTAGATATCGCAGAAGGTGCAGATATTGTGATTGTAAAACCTGCTTTGGCTGATCTCGATATTATCTACCAAGTGCGCGAAGCAACTAATTTGCCCGTAGCTGCTTATAATGTCAGCGGCGAATACGCAATGATTAAAGCTGCTGGAAAGTTGGGTTGGATTGATGAAAAGCGGATTATTTTGGAGACTTTGACGAGTATCAAACGAGCGGGTGCCGATCTGATTTTGACTTATTTTGCTAAGGAAGTTGCTTTGATGTTGAAATAAGAGATACAGCGTATTCCAGGTTTATGAAGTGTAGGGACACGGCTTTTGGAGTGTCCACAGGAGGCTCGAACGATCGGGAGTATACTTCATCAATAACGCCCGATCGCCAGTTTCCAGATGCGATCGTCCGCTGGAATGCTCTCACATTAGATACAATCCGCAGGGAAAAAACATCTAAACCAATGGCAGCCCGCAATCTAGCGATGGTTTACTGTGCAATTTACGATGCGGCGAATGCTGTCACCAAAACTCACAAAGTATACAAAATGCAAGTAGAAGCACCCGCCGATGCCTCAGCCGAAGCAGCAGCAGTAGCCGCAAGCAACTTTAGATGCAGCAAAAACAGCTTCTTTCGCAGGAATAGCTGAAGGGAAATCAAAAACGGACGGCGTACAGTTGGGAGAATTTGTAGCAAACAAAATCTGAGAATGGCGAAAAGATGACGGC
Source organism: Cyanobacteria bacterium SOY_34_metabat_3 (assembly GCA_031399265.1). GTDB lineage: Bacteria > Cyanobacteriota > Cyanobacteriia > Cyanobacteriales > Microcoleaceae > Microcoleus. The sequence continues at coordinate 9,907 of JANNOR010000252.1, forward strand.
GCGGCTGTCGAAGTGAAATATACTCCCGTTAATCAACCCGGTTACTGGCGGCCCATACCGCCAGATTTGAAACCGGCTTCCATGCCGCAATTGAAAAAGGTTTGACATTTTTCAATTGGCGAGATCGTTTGATAAAAGAGGTACTATCGATCGATCGCCCATGATAAATTACCAATACTATCCGTGTTCTCAAAAACAACTATTCGGAATCTGACGATCGCCTTTTTAACTGCCCTGATCGTTGAGTTGTGCAGCCCAAATGCAATTTTTGCTCAAAACGCCGCCGCCATTAAAATCTCCGGCAGTGCGGCGGGTGTCAGCACTCGCTACATCGGTGCTGTCGAGGGCAATATCAACTTTGACCTCAAAGATTTGCAAGATTTGGGAATTAATACATACCGCATTTACGGCGGGATGTCCCGATGGGAACGCGAAGACGATGACGGTAAATACGGTTGGCCGTCTATTGACGAAATTAAGATTAATCCCAATATAATTAATTGGGCGCACTGGGATAAGATTATGACCGATCCGCCCCAAGGTAGCGATTATTCGTGGTCGGGAGAACCGGGTACGGTTTGGCAAGGCAATGCCAGGACTATTTTCAATACTCTAAAACAAGCTAAGATTCGCCCGGTTGTCAGCATTCGGAATGTGGACAATACCTGGAATCCGAGTTGGGCGCTGCAACTGAATCCGCCGCGCGCTAAAGAAGATTGGAACGAGTGGTGGGAACACGTTTTTGCTACTGTTTATTGGCTGAATGTTCGCAATGATTACGGCGTTGATGATTGGGAAATTCACAACGAACCGGATAATCGCGCTCAGGGTTGGGGAGGGACTAGGGCTGATTATTTTGAGTTGGTGAAAGTGGCAAAAGATGCGATCGACTTTGCTTACAAAACTTATTTGCCTTCGCGCGCTTACCGCATCCACGGCCCGAAAACCGTAGGCGGCAGCAATTGGCCGGTTTATGCCTTCCGGGAAATTCCTAATTATTTCGATACGGTCAACTTTCACAACTACGATGCAGATATTTCAAATTATACCCGGAAAGTGCGCGGCTGGATGCAGGGAACTTTACTGGCTAACTCTCCGATTTGGGTAGGAGAATGGGGCAGTTACGAGATTAGTTATAACGATTTATCTTTAGCTTTAAATTTGATTAAAAATTTGATTCGAGGTTCCCAGCCGGATAATTATATTTACGGCAGTCATATATTCTGTTTGTACGACTGGGGAAAGCCCGAACTCGCAGAAGGTTTGATCGGGAAGGGGGGAAAACGGCGCGCGGGCTACTATGCTTTGCGGATGGGAATTCGGGCTTTGCAGGGCGGGAAATCTACTTTTTTGCCGATCGCAAATCATCCCAATTTAATGGCAGTTGCAACTCTCGATGCTAGCAATCATGTTTATTTGCTGGCTGTCAACGATCGAGCAAAATCTGATACTGTTACTGCTGATATTTCGGATCTGATTAAGGCGGGGAAAGGCACGGTGCGGGAGTTTAGTTCCAAGGCTATGGATGAGGTTGTCGGTAGCTTAACGCTGAAGGACGGAAAAGTGACTTTTCCGGTGGCGGGGAACAGCGCTATTTTGATTGAGTTCGTTAGCGCAGCCCGCCCCTACGGGGGCTACGCCAACGAAGAGGATCGCCAGAATTGAAGTTCAAATCCTCGGACTCAGAATTGGGATAACATACAATTAGTAACGATCGGAATTATGGATTTTCTGCCTTCGGGCGTCGGACTCTCTCCCCCTGGGACTCTCTCTCCCCTAATCACACAATTGAAACACCAAATCTTCATATTGTTCTCTTCCTCCTTTGCCTGGTAAATTGGTAGCGTATAGATATCTTGCCTCCAACAGAATCCGAGCGAGAGTTCTGTTGAGGGCGAGAAATTAGGGTGCAGTCCAGACAATCTCAAAAATTATTGCTCGTAAACCCGCAGCAGGCGCGGCCGGCAGAGGAATTGCCGGTCAGCCAAAAGTCCGCCAAGATGGCATGGGGCATTAGTTCTGACTTTCAGAACCCGTCAATTGTCAGGATTTGGTAAGGAGTTAAGTTTAAATGCCAAGATGCTGGAAGTAGGAGTGAGTGCAATCGTACAGAAACTTTGAGCGCGCTTGGAAACCTCGCGGGCAAAGCCTCTCAATCAACCTCCTGCCCGCTTTTCGGGTTTTTCCAACAAATATCACTTTTATGCCCCCTGATGTTTATTCCTTCCCTCAGTCAGGTCATCAACCGCAATCCCCTCACCGTCACGCCTGGGACGCCCGTAGAAGAGGCGATCGAGCTGATGAGCAGCACAGGAGCCAGTTACGTCCTCGTGGTAGAGCCGCGCGGGAATTCTGGGCTCGGAAATCTCGCGAACGGGAATTCTGGGAGCGCGCGGCAACACTCGGGTTTCTACAGCGGCGTACCGCGCGGGTGGAAGCCGTCTGACCACGGGTTCAGTCTCAACGGCTCTTCTTCTGGCTCTGCGGCGGGCTCTACGGTGCTGGGGATTTTTACAGCGGGAGATGTCGTACAGCTAAATTCGATCGGCGCTGCTTTGACGGGATTTGCGATCGAGCAAATCACGATCAGAACCGTAACTGTCGCCCGAGAATCGGAAATTCCCGACTTTTTTGCCTTAGCAAATCTGCTGGAAAAAAATCAGATCGGCCATTTGCCAGTCGTGGGCGACGCTGAAGAACTTGTCGGTTTAATTAGCTCTGAAAACTTGGTGCAACTGTTGCAGGAAATAGGGGAATCCGCACAAAAAGCAAGCAGCACTTCGCTACCTGCGCCGGCCTTTGCTTTCCCTCCGCCGCTGCCAATTTTGCATCCGAAATTAGAGCTGCCAGCTCATTTAATTAAACTAAATCAAATCCCTAAAATCGCAGCTTCGCGAATTATTCACGCTCCAGCTACTGCTTCGGTTCGCTATGTGGCGCAACTGATGTTCAGGCACAATGTTAGCTACGTATTAATCACTGAAACCCCCGAACAAAACTCGAATGGTGCTGCAAATTCCAAATTTACAAATCCCAACCTCCACAAACTGGTTGGGGTTGTAAGTTCGCAGGATATCGTGCAGTTGCAAGCGCTGGGCAAAGACTCTAACAAAATTAAAGCCGGAGCGATTTGCAGCAGTTCGCCCCCGCTGGTACGATCGCACTCTACCCTCGAAGCAGCCATCGCCCTGCTGCAAAAAAATTACTGTCAGTTGCCTTTATTAGTCATCAACGAAAACAGTCACCCGATCGGGCTTGTCAATCCTAAAACTATCCTTTTACAAGCCCTGGACTCAAAATCTCTGCATTCGATCTCGATCGCTTTGCAGCGCCAGCTAGAATCTAGCAACGCGCAATACAAAAGACTCTCGGCCCAAATACAGCTTCCTGCAGCCAATTGCCACCTCGCTGCTGAAATTGCTCAAAACAGTTTCGCGCAGCCCCCAAATCTGCCCGCTGCTGTCAACAATCAGGGAATTTGGGATTGGAATCTCGAAACAGATGAGTTTTTTTATTCGGCGCAGTGGCAAGCAATGCTGGGCTACCAAGAAGGGGAAATCTCGAATCGCCGATCGGAATGGTGGAGCCGCATCCACCGAGATGATATTGACGGAGTAAAAGCAGCTTTAGAAAATCACTTCGCCCAAAAGACAGCGGATTTTGCAGCCGAATATCGGATGTACTGCAAAGACGGCAGCACTGTCTGGGTGCTGAATCGGGGTCAAGTTTTGCGCAGCGCTGCGGGCAAACCGCTGCGATTCCTCGGAACTCATACAGATATTACTCCAAACAAGCAGCTAGAACTCAAAAACAGCGATCGCGATCGCGAGCAATTCCAAATATTTGATTCTTTGAAAGCAACAGTAATTTTTCAGATGGATGCGGCGGGGGTTTGGACATTTCTCAACCGCGCTTGGACTGAAATTACTGGTTTCTCGGTTGCCGAAAGTTTGCAAACTAATTTTTTAGATTGGGTACATCCAGATGAACGCGCAACCTCTGCAAATTTATTGCAGTCTTTGCTGTCGGGAAAATCGGAATTTCATCGGCGAGAACTGCGATTTAAATACAAGTCGGAATCTGGCAAAAACCAATTGGGAATTAACAGCAATTCCGGCTTTATTTCTGTCGAAATATTTGCCCAAGTCCGGCTGAATTCCCAAGGTGAAATAGCGGGAATTTTAGGAACCTTGCACGATGTCTGCAACCGCGTCGAAGGAGTAGAGGAACTGCGGGAAAGCGAGCGGGCAATTCGATCGCTCTACGAGGTAATGGTGGGATCGGAAGGCTCTTTTGACGATCGCACGGCTCGGTTTCTGGCAATGGGTTGCAGTCAGTTTGGCATGGATATCGGGCTGTTGGGCAGGGTTTTGGGCGATCGCTACGAAGTGATGGCGGCCTATGTACCGTCCGATTTTCCCTTCGGATTTGCTAAAGGAGACGGTTTTGCTTTGAGCAGAACCTTCGAGCGAGAGGTTTTGCGATCGATCGAACCTATTTGCATCGAATCAGCCGGGACTACTCAGTGGCGGCACCACCCCGCCTACGCCGTGCGCAGGCTCGAGGCTTTTGCCGGCACGCAGGTAATAGTACAAGGTCGAGTTTTTGGCACTTTGAGCTTTACTTCCCGCACCGCTAAACCTCCTCTGAAACCGCTGAATTTTGAAATTTTAAAGTTGATGGGCAATTATATCGGTGCGGAAATTGCCCGGGAAGAACGAGAGCGAACTTTGCAGCGGCAGTACCAGCGCGTTTTGCTGCTCAAGCAAATTACTCAAAAAGTGCGATCGACCTTAGATACTCAAGAAATTTTTCAGACTACCGCAACCCAAATCGGCCGCGTATTCGGCGTCAATCGCTGTACAATTCACACCTATCTTTCTCAACCTTATCCTCACCTTCCTTGCGTCGCCGAATACTTAGAACCAGGTCACGAATCGGCTTTAGATTTAGAACTTTCTGTCACTTACAACCCCTACACAGAAAAACTGCTCGCTGAAGATATAGCCCTGGCATCTCCCGATGTGTTTGCCGATCCTTTGCTCGAATCTTCCGTGCCGATGTGCCGCCGCATCGGATTAAAATCTATGTTGGCCGTTCGCACTTCCTATCAAGGAAAACCGAATGGAATTATTACTTTGCACCAGTGCGATGCAACTCGCCAGTGGACTCCAGACGAAATTGAACTGTTAGAAGATGTTGCCGCACAAGTCGGAATTACCTTAGCTCAAGCACAGCTTTTAGAAACAGAAGTTCAGCGCCAGCGACAGTTGGCAGAGCAAAATGAAGCTTTGGAACAAGCTCGACAAGCGGCGGATGTTGCTAATCGAGCTAAGAGCGAATTTTTAGCGACGATGAGTCACGAAATCCGCACTCCGATGAATGCAGTCATCGGGATGACGGGTTTGCTGCTGGATATGGAGTTAACTCCAGAACAGCGGGATTTTGTCGAGACAATTCGCACCAGCGGCGATGCTTTGCTGACTATTATTAACGATATCCTCGACTTTTCCAAGATTGAATCAGGAAAAATGGATCTGGAACGCAGCCCCTTCGAGCTGCAAAACTGTATCGAAGAATCTCTGGAATTGCTGGCTCCGAGAGCATCGGAAAAAGGTTTAGAGCTGGCTTACTTTATTGACGATTCTGTTCCTAAAAATATTTTAGGAGATGTCACCAGGCTGCGCCAAATCTTGGTAAATCTGCTGGGAAATGCCGTTAAGTTTACAGAATCCGGAGAAATTGTTGTCTGCTGTATGGCTAGGGAAATTGAACTCTTAGCTGCTAATGTCTCGCCGGAAATAACCAATATTCTAGATCCGCAACCGCTAGCAATAAAGCCTGAAAAGTTGCCTGGTAGCAGACAATATGAGATTCAATTTGCTGTCCAAGATACCGGAATTGGCATTCCGCCAGACCGGATCGATCGCCTATTTAAAGCTTTTTCCCAGGTGGATGCTTCGACAACCCGACATTACGGCGGGACGGGTTTGGGACTGGCTATCAGCCAGCGTTTGAGCGATCTGATGGGGGGTAAAATGTGGGTGGTCAGTCAGGTTTCTCCGGGAATTTCTAAGTCTCAAACGGCAGTTTCAGCGATCGGACAAAGCACTGCTGGAAGAGCGCCTGCGGGATTTGCACCGCCGTCGGTATCGGGTTCTGGTTCCATTTTTTATTTTACGGTAACTGCTGAAGCAACTCAGAGCCGCGCTGAGGAAAAACTGCCGGAATTTGCTGCTGGTAAGCGTTTGTTAATTGTCGAACACCATGCCATTAACCGGCAAGTTTTGATCCGCCAGGCCGAGTCTTGGGGCATGATACCCGTGGCTGTCTCGAACGGTGCTGAAGCTTTGGAAATCATTAAAGAAAACTCGGCGATCGATTTGGCTATTTTGGCGATGAATCTACCAGATATGGACGGTGTAGCCTTGGCTGTGGAGATTCGGAAATTAGAACTGGGCAATTTGTCTAGCGGCGGCGGGTTAAATCCGAATGTGATTAAAGTTAAAGGCTATCGCAAAGTTCCCCTGCCTTTGGTGCTGTTTACTTATTTGAGCAAGGCGGAAGTTTGGAAAAAACTTGAAACTACAGAAGTACATTTTTCGGCTTTTTTAACTAAGCCTCTAAAACAGTCGCAGTTTTATAATGTGTTGCTGCAAGTTTTTGGATATGTTGCCGGCAGAAGCGGCAGGGGAGAAGTTTCAAATGTGGCGACTTTGACTTCGGGATTGAAGTATTTTGAAAATTCTCAAGAACAGCACCGCGTGCAGCGGACGCCTGCGGTTTTGAGGCAAGTTCCAAACAATGCTACCGGACGGGATGCCGCTAATTCTAGTCAAATTCGGATTTTGCTTGCCGAGGACAATGTGGTGAATCAAAAAGTCGCTACGCATTTGCTCGACAGGATCGGATATCGGGCCGATATTGCGGCTAATGGGTTGGAGGTGTTGGAGGCGCTGAAGCGGCAATCTTACGATGTTGTGCTGATGGACGTGCAGATGCCTCAGATGGATGGGTTGGAAGCGACGCGCCGCATTTGTCGGGATTGGCCCGCTAACAAGAAGCCGAAGATTATTGCGATGACTGCTAATGCGATGCAGGGCGATCGGGAAAAGTGTCTGGAAGCTGGTATGGACGATTATATTACTAAGCCGGTGCGCCGGGAAGAGTTGGCGATCGCCCTGAGCAAATGCCCGCCATTGAATCGGGATGAAGTCGCTGCCGTTACCGAACCCAAAAATCCAGATATTGCTGGCAAACTTCGCGGTGCGGCAGCGGTCGATTTCAGCCTTCAACCGGGAGCCAATTCGCCGATCGATTTTCATGTTTTGGAGAGTCTGCGCGAGCTAGATGATGAGGAAGACCCGGATTTTTTAGGGGAATTGATTAAGATATATCTGTTAGATGCACCGCAGCATTTGGAAACAATTAAGGAGGCTATTTTTATCGGCGATGCTGATAGTTTGAAGCTGGCTTCTCACACGTTGAAGTCGAGCAGTGCCAATTTAGGAGCCGTGTCTTTTTCTGAAGTTTGCAAGGAATTGGAGTATATGGGTCGCGTGGCTGTTGAGTCTGGAGGGGAACAGGTTTTTGATGCTAGTGTGGCGCGCGATCGCCTCTTGGAAGCTCAAGCGGAGTGGGAAAAGGTGCGATCGGCTTTTGAAATTGAATTGGAAACGGGGAAGTTGCGATCGCAAATGGGGTAATTTGTTGGTTGTTGCTTGTTATTTGTTATTTGTTGGTTGTGATTTGCTATTTGTCAGTTTCAATAACCAATAATATCAATTCCGGCTGCACCGAAATGATATAGAGGACATGCAGTGCCGTGTCCCTACAATTGATCGTGGTAGGGACACGGCACTGCCGTGTCCTCCCTTTAGATCATTCCGATGCTAACGGAATTGATATAACCAATAACCAATTACCAATACAGCACTTCCTGGTGTTATGAGGTACAATTAAGAATAAATTTAAAAAAATACACCAATGAAAGCATATTCAGTAGATTTGCGAGCCAAAATAGTAGCAGCCCATCTAGATCAGAAGCTGTCGATCAGAAAAACAGCA
>JANNOR010000253.1:0-6423 GCA_031399265.1 Cyanobacteria bacterium SOY_34_metabat_3
AGATTTATTTTGATCTTCTGCTGTTCTTCTGGAGTCATGCGAACTTGGATTATGGTAATTTATCTGCTTTCTATTATGCCATCAACTTACCCAGACAATTGTCTGAGTATTTATACTGATTGCAAAATTGGGATGCTCCCTATCAACAACTGCGCCACCAACGTGACGACGATAATCAACGAAAACCTTATCTTCAAGAAAAGTTACAGGCACTTGAATTTGAACTGGAAACCGAAAATACCGCTCGAACTCAGCTTGAAAGGCGAGCAGAAGAACTGGCAGACTATGCACAGATTCCTATAGATGCTTATCAAAGAATTCGGGTCAGATTTGATACGGCTCTATCGCGATTATCCGAAGGCATATTACCTTGGTGGAAAAGGTTGTGGCTTTGGTTTACTCGTAGCACCGAAAAAAATGTATTGGACAAGCTGAAGCAAGCTTGTGAATCAGATATACTGCAAACGTTAAACCACCCAAATACCTCTTTTCGCTTGGAAGCTCCTGGAAGCCGCAGTATCCTAGTTGAAAATTGGCATTTTGTTCGGCGAGCGCTAGACTTAGCTAGAGAGTTACAAACGGTTCAATCTAACCAAAAAGAAACTTCTGAAAAGATAGTTAGTTTAGAGAACGATTCCGAGCAAAACCTTAAAGAATTAACTGCTTTAAACAACAGATTAGATTTTTTAATAGAAGATTTTTACACCTTCCATAAGCGTTGCCATCAACAACACAAAAGTTTATTTGAACTATCGTGGCAATTTCTTAATCAAGAAGCGCTGCGACGTAAAGAAAATGTAAAACAGGCGTTGACGCTCTATTCCAACTTTTTGTCAGACCATCCTCAAGCTTGGCAAAATTTGTCTGGCAATCTGGATGAGAATATGAAAGCATTGAGCTTGATATTTCCTGTCATCACCTGCACGTTGCTTTCAGTAAATAATATGCTGCCGCATATCGAAGAATGTGTTGACTGTGCAATAGTAGACGAAGCTGGAATGATACCGCAGCATCAGACGTTTCCTTTACTGGTACGATCGCGCAAGGCTATTATTGTAGGCGATCCGCTTCAAATTGAGCCTATCATCACTCTGAGTAACCAGAGACGCCAGAACTACTGTCAAACAGCATTTCTTAGCAAAGGGTTAACTGAAAATGATTATCGTCGTTACAGCCCCGAACAGATAGATAAGGCGACTACCTATCATCGCGCCGCCGGAGCAACTGGAGAAGATGGCAATACAGGTAATGGGATTCGTTTGATGGAGCATTACCGCTGCCAACCTAGTATTATTGAATATTGCAATAATATTGCTAGATATAGATTAGAGGTAAAGACACAAGCAAGAGTCTCACCATTGAAAACAAACTTAATTGCTCACCATGTTGAGGGAAATACTGAAGGGAATGTAAATCAGCAAGAAGTTACTGCCATACGTGAGTTAATTCCGCGCCTTTTGACTCAAGGTTATTCCCTTGCAGACATTGGTATAATTTCACCCTTTAAAGTTCATGCTGATGCTTTGAGGAATGATTTACGTAGTAGAATGAATTTTCCTGAATTTCAGAAAGATGATATTGGAACGATTCATACTTTTCAAGGTTCGCAGAAGCGAGTAATTATCTTATCAACAAAAGTATGTAGACCGCAGGATAACTTTAGTTTTATTAACAGAAAACTCAATCTTCTTAATGTCGCTGTATCTAGAGCCGAAGAACTTTTTATTTTGGTCGGCAACCTTTATCGGCTAGAGAAAGCGGGAGGCTATACCGAGCGGCTTGTCAAACATATTCAAACAAATGGATTGGTTTTCGATTATAAATCTAAATCTGAATTAGAAAATCCTTATAAAGACTCTGCCATTAATATAGTTTCTAATTGCAGGCATTTGGATTATTTTACTAGAGCTATTCAGGAAGTAGAACAAGAACTGATAGTAGTAACTCCTTGGATTCGAGGAGACGAACCCAAACAATTTGCTGATAATATTGTTTCAGCCTTGGAAAGAGGTGTTCGGGTGAAAGTAGTTTACGGATATGTCAATCCTGCTCGTGAAAGTTATGCAAACAATGATGATAATGATGCTGAAGCTGAGAAACTTCTGAGGGATTTATTTGCTTCATATCCCAAGTCGTGCCTCATTCGTTCGCGCAGTGAAGGAACAAATCAAAGAATTTTGTTCTGGGATAATAACTTTGCAGTAGTAGGCAGTTGGGACTGGCTTTCTCACCGATATCGAGATAAGTGTGATAAATCACCAATGAATCCAGACGCTCAAATACGTGAGGAGACGAGTGTTTTGGTTTCTGATTCCTTAAGCCTTGCATTATTGAAGGAAAATATAGATCGACTCATGCAAGAAGAGTCGTAACCTTTTAGCGATTAGGCGAGCGCAACAAATTGACCCAAATAACTATATATTTTAGACTTTATATAAAAGAGCAGACAACTCGAAAGCCAATATTTTTATTACTGCTACTCGGATTACCAAGAAAACGAGATGCAGAACGGCATATGTTGGGAGGCGAATTCCACGAACCACCACGCAATATTCGACCTTCCTCATTTCCATTAATCAGCCAGATACTGCCATCAGATGGTGCTTCGTGATATTTTTTGTGGTAATAGTCAGCACACCACTCCCAGATATTACCGTGCATATCGTGTAGTCCGAAGGTATTAGCTGGAAAAGTATCAACCTCGATTGTTTCTTGGCGATAAAATCCATTAGGTTCATTGCCATAAGTCCCTTTGTAAAAAAGACATTTTATTTTCTGGTCTTGTCCGCTATAGTTTGCTAGATGTGTCGTAATTGTTTTGCCAAAATGAAATGAGGTTGTTGTTTGGGCGCGACAGGCGTATTCCCATTCAGCTTCACTGGGTAAGCGATAAAATCGTCTTGTTTTCTGCGACAGTCGATCGCAAAACTCCTCAGCATCATACCAGTTGACCCGCTCTACTGGTCGGTTATCTCCTTTAAAGCATGATGGATCGCGATCGAGGTTATGCTTGATTTTTGGAAGGGATGCGATCGCTCTCCACTGTGCCTGAGTGATGGGATACTTACCCATAAAAAAGGAATTTACAGTAACTATATGTCGGGGACGTTCATCCTCACCAGATTCAGATTCTTCTGGGAGCGATCCCATTGTAAATTTACCACCTGGGATGGAAACCATTTCCAGCTCAACTCCATCACCCAAAATTTCTACAAAGTATTGTGCCTGTTTTGGGCAACGTTTAGTTTCTCGCCCTTGAGCATCCACAGTTACCACTTCAAACTCAAAAGTTGTGGTAGTTGGGACAAGGCACAGAGGTTGAATTACTTCTGCTTCATTGCTGACAGTAAAGCTTGTGGAGGAAACTTCATGAATTTCTGAGGTGTAGCGGGCATCAATAATTAGTTTTACTAACTCAATATACTGGTGTATTAAGTCGATACTCAGTTCCTGTTGAGGAGGCAATCCAAGGTGAATATTTAGCGAGATGTTCTGCTGATTAATATTCCCAACAGTCAAATCGCGACCTACCACAAGATGATTCAGCAGTTCTTGCTGAATTTTAGGGTAGAGCTTATCTCCTGGCTGATTATTTGTCACCTCGGTTTTCCTGGGTTATGTCACCAACTTTCGCATCACTTCCAACTTGCCAATCTCTACCTACCAACTGCTTGGCAGAAGTTTGTCCATCTTTGATTTGTGTGATTTTTCCTATTTCTAGCTTGCCTCTGATCCGCAGTTTATCCAAAATGACTTGCACAGCAGGAGATTGAGACTGAATTTGGTTAACCAATTCTGTTAACCGGGCAGCAAATTCTCGATCTTCTTCCATCTGGCTTACCAATTCCGCTTCAAGTACCTGCACATTAGCCTCAGTTGGATTTGCTTTTGCCCGTGCCAGCAACCCTCCTGTACCTGTCGTTTGCAATTTAGTTTGGACAATCTCGCGCGTAGTCTGAATTAATTCTCCACTTTTTTCCCAGACAGCTTCGCCTATCTTGTCACCAACTGTATCCAAAACTTTGGGCAGTATTACGGTGGCAACTATTCCAGCAACAACAGACACAGACAATGGCTCGAACATATTTTTGTTCTCCGGTTACGGTTTGAGTAATTTTTTTTGAAAATGGTATATCGAGGCTTATACCACTTTAGGATTGCCGATCGCAAAAGTAAAGCTTTTGATCTAGTTATAGTAGCAGACAGGCAGATGAAGACAAAAATTGAATAAAGGCTCTCCAAGCGTCTGATGGCAGCTTGTCCTCACAGCTTTGGCGACTGCTACACCAATTATCAAATGCGAGATCGCAACCGCAGTATTTTTAACAAGGTGTTGAATTGATCGGGCAAAGGTGCGATCGCCTCAATCAACTCTCCAGTTAACGGATGCTGCAAAGTCAGTTTCCATGCGTGGAGGGCTTGTCCGGTTAAATTGACGCCTACAGAACGGTTGCAACTGTACATGGGGTCGCCGACAATCGGATGTTTTATTTCGGCTGTATGGACGCGAATTTGATGGGTACGGCCGGTTTCTAATTGATAGTGGATTAAGCAATAGTTGCCAATTCTTTCTTTGATTGTCCAGTGAGTAATTGCGGGGCGGCCGCCTTTTTCTTCTGGTACTACACCCATTTTTTTGCGATCGATTGGATGGCGGCCAATTGGTAAATCTATTGTGCCTGTTTCCATGCTGGGAACGCCGTAAACTATGCCTAAATATTCGCGGCGGGCGGTTTTGGTTTTGAGTTGGGCTTGCAGGTGTTGGTGGGCTATGTCGGTTTTGGCGATCGCGATCGCCCCTGTGGTATCTTTGTCCAATCTGTGGACGATTCCCGGCCTTTGAACTCCGCCGATCGCTGATAAGGGACAGTGGGCTAAAAGGGCATTTACTAACGTGCCGTCTGAATGTCCGGCGGCGGGATGGACGACTAATCCGGCTGGTTTGTTGATGATGATTAGGCTGTCGTCTTCGTAGAGAATATCGAGGGGAATTGCTTCGGGCTGTAAGGAAGTTGGCTGAATTTCGGGTAAGGTGAGGTGGATGCGATCGCCCGTTTTGACTGATATTTTTTTCGAGGTGCAGGTTTCGTCATTGACTTTGACGTTACCTTGTGATATGAGAGTTTGGATGCGCGATCGGGATAAATCTGGGATCTGGTTTGACAGCCAAATATCTAATCGTTGATTAACATTATTTTGATTCAATTCCCCTGTATTTTCTACTGTATACATTTGTGCCGTGTCTATTTCTATCATTTACTTTTTTTCGTATTTCTTAGTCCGCGGAGGCGGGCTTTGTTTGTGTAGTAGCGGTTTCAACCGCCGAGTTATCTAGAATCACCGACAATTATCGCAGTGCCCGCAGCGCATAGATTTAGCCTCATTTGCGAACCCAAAAGCTTGCAGCAAAAATTGCCACCTACATTCCCTGTGTTTGAGATATTTTACCATTTCCTCAGCGACGGTAAAATTTGGTTTTTCGACTTTCTGCTGTGCAGATTTATTAATAACATAATTAAAAGGATCTTGCCATGTTAATTGTCCGCTACTGTGCAGAATCGAAAGGGCGATCGCACTTTCGGGAAACTCCTGCGAAACCGCATCTACATTACCTCTCACTGGTAGGTTTTTAGCTAGCTGCTGCGCTTCTCGATATTGCGATCGCAATTTATCCTGAAAAAACTCTTTTCTCTGTTTGTCTTCGGGATACAGCAAGCCCGTAGGTTCGCTAATCAACGTCAGGGCGATCGCCGATTTGCCGTCGCGTCCGCCTCTACCAATTTCCTGAATGTATTCTGATAATAACAAAGGTGCTTGATAGTGAACAACCCACCGGACATCGGGCTTGTTAATTCCCATACCGAATGCTGATGTACAAACCACAAATCTAAGCTGATTGTTCAGCCAAGATTTTTCGATTTTTCGCCGTTCTTCTGGACTTAATCCTGCGTGATATGCGGCTGTTTGATATCCCGCTTCTTCCAGCAAATCTGCCAATTTTTGACTATCTTTTCTAGTCCGAACATACACTAAACCTGCTTCTTTTGATCGAGCTTTAATAAAATTTAATAACTGCTGTTTTCGTCCCCTCGGAGTCCAGACTGTTTGCACTTGTAGGTGTAAGTAGGAACGGTAGGGACTTAGCAAAAATGCTTCCGGCTTTTGCAATTGCAAGACATTTTTGATGATTTTTTGTGCTTCGGGGTTAGCGGTAGCGGTGAAAGCGGCGATCGCAATTTTACTTCCTTCCGGCTTAGTTTTCAATAAAGCCGATCGCACAGTACCCAAACGCCGATAAGCTGGCCGGAATGTATCGCCCCACTGGACTAAGCAGTGAGCCTCATCTAAGATTAAACCGTTGATTTCTATGTGGGGTTGACTGATGATTTCCCAGACTGGTTTGCTAAGCAATGTTTCGGGAGA
>JANNOR010000254.1:0-4686 GCA_031399265.1 Cyanobacteria bacterium SOY_34_metabat_3
AGATTTATTTTGATCTTCTGCTGTTCTTCTGGAGTCATGCGAACTTGGATTATGGTAATTTATCTGCTTTCTATTATGCCATCAACTTACCCAGACAATTGTCTGAGTATTTATACTGATTGCAAAATTGGGATGCTCCCATCTGCAACTTCCACCGAACATCTCACAGCGACACACCTGACTGTAGCGGTTTTCCAAAAAGTTTAATCAGTCAACAGTCAACAGTCAACAGTCAACCATTGACTGATTACTGATGACTAACCGAAACCGGGGAGATTCAGTCCGCCGGTAAGTTCTTCCATTTTTTCCCGCATCGTCATCGTGGATTTAGCGTAGGCATCCTGCATCGCCACTGTGACGAGTTCAGAGACCACATCAGCACCTTCACCGAGGGCATCTGGCGAAATTTCCACGCGGCGGGGTTCTTGGTTGCCGCTGAGAAAAACTTTGACCAAGCCGCCGCCGGCAGTTCCCTCAATTTCCATTACATCCAACTCTTCTTGGAGCTTTTTAGCTCCTTCTTGAACCTGCTGAGCTTTTTTGAAAGCTTCAGTCAGTTCTTTCATTTTGCCCAGGCCGAAGCCAAATCCTTGTCCTGATTTTGTCATAGCTAGTTTGCGATTGTGTGTGGGCTGGCAGTCTGCCGTTTCCGTATTACTTCAATGATGCCTTAGAAGGGGAACTCTCCCAGTATTCTAACTTCTGGCTCCAACAACAGCGACCACCGCTGCTCGACCTGCTGTTGAACGTGGCGGATCACTTGAAAAATATCATTGGCCGTTGCTGACCCGCAGTTAAGAATAAAGTTAGCATGACGTTGAGCTACTTGTGCCCCGCCGATCTGGTATCCCTTGAGTCCCGCTTGTTCAATGAACCAACCGGCCGTCTTCGGGCCGGGGTTGCGGAATACCGAGCCGCAGCTAGGCAGATGGTAAGGTTGAGTTGTCCGCCGCTGGCTGAAATGGCCGTTAGTTTCTGCCATTACTTGCGATCGGTCAAATCCGGGCTGCAACTGGAAAGTCGCTTCTGTTACCAGCTTTTCGCCTCCTTGCAGCACCGAAGTCCGGTAGCGGTACTCCAACTCTTGGGGAGTCAGAATTTCCACCTTGCCACCAGGGGATAGAACGCGAGCATTTACCAGAATATCAGCAGTACAGGCCTGGTGAGCGCCTGCATTCATCACCACAGCCCCTCCGACTGTGCCCGGTATGCCAACAGCCCATTCTAGACCTTTCCAGCCCCGTTTAGCCGCCAACCAAGCGAGGCGGGGAATTGACTCCCCTGCCCCGGCTGTAACTTGACCCGTTTCTGAATTGAAATTGACCTGCTTGAGGTAGCGAGTGCCGACAACTAAACCGGACAAACCCCGATCGCTCACCAACAAATTAGACCCCGCACCCAGCAGAGTCACCGGGACTCCTTCATCGTGTGCCCAAGCAAAACTTGCTTGCAAAGCCTCCATGTTGCGGGGAGCAACGTACCACTGGGCTGGGCCCCCGACTCGGAAGGAAGTCAGCCCGGCCAAAGAGACTTGAGAATTAATTTTACAGTCAGTTCCCCACAAAGAAATAGGAGAATACACTCGTCGATTTTCCTTAACAGAGGAGTCATTCGAGATAGTCACCATCTTTAAAATCCTTAAAAAATACCTTCTATCGAAGACGTGGTTGAAATTTCTATTTAGCTAACTTATGCCGCCCTTTTGGGCGAGTCGCTCTGTCAGCAGTATCGATACAATTTGCACCGCCCTGGCTGTAGATCGACTCGAATGGGCGATCTAGTTAATTATCCGGACGATCGGCTTCTTGATAAAAAGCCATAACCTCTGGAATAATTTGATTTAGATTGCCAGCACCCAAAAACAGAGCCAAATCACCCGGTTGCAGATTTTCGGTTAAGAACTTACTTACCGATTCCAGGGAACCATGAAACTCAACCTGTCGGCCTTCTTTAGCAATCAAATCAGCAACCTGCCGCCCGCTAATCTCTCCTAAATTCGGTTCTCCGGCACTATAAATATCGCAAGCCACAACCAAATCAGCATCGCCAAAAGATTGAGAAAATTCTGGCAAAAATGTCAGAGTCCGGCTGTAACGGTGCGGTTGAAAAATAGCCACTACTCTTCGAGATTTAGTAGGATTTTTTTCGCTCCCTGCTATGCGCAAGCGAGCCGCTGCCAAAGTAACAAGAATTTCACTGGGGTGGTGAGCGTAGTCGTCCACAAACAAGATATCGTTATGAAAACCCCGCACCTCAAAACGGCGCCTAGCTCCTTCAAAGCCAACTATTGCTGAAGCAATGGCGGAAAACTCTAACCCCAACAATCTACCTACTGCTACCGCAGCTAGTGCATTACTGAGATTGTGTTTGCCTAACAACTTCAACTCCATTTCCCCTAGGAAAGCTCCTCGCTCCCAAATGCCAGCCTTGGTGCTTTCGGCTCCATACTTTACGTCGGAAGCTGTGTAGTCAGCACCCTTGTCCGGCTGTAAGCTATAGCTAATATTAGGTTTAAGGCAGTCTTTTACGATGTCATCATCGATGCAGCCTATCAAGGTTTGACAATTTTGGGCAAACACCTTAAAGGTGTCTATTACCTGGTCGAGGGTATCGTAATGATCTGGATGATCCAGTTCCACATTCGTCACTATGCCAATTTTGGCTACCAGTTTGACGAGAGAACCGTCGGATTCATCAGCCTCGGCAACTAAGTAGGGGCTTCCCCCCAAACGGGCATTGCCTTCCCAAGCATTTACCTCGCCTCCTACCACGATCGTCGGGTCTAGACCCGCTGCCATGAGCATGAAGCCGATTAAGCTGCTAGTAGTAGTTTTGCCGTGAGTCCCGGCTACGGCGATACTTTGGTAATCTTGAATTAAGGCTGCCAACACATCCGATCGATGAAAAATCGGACAGCCTAAATCTAAAGCAGCTCGATATTCGGCATTTGCCGGGTGAATTGCCGTAGAACATACTACTTGAGGCAATCCCCCCATTGCTTGGACACTGGAACCGCTGCCGTTCAATTGGAGAGCTTCGGCTGTCGCTACAGCAGTCCATACCGCCCCAGCGGCTGCCGAGGATCCGGCCCTTTCCTGCGACCCGCGATCGGGACTGCTGCCGTTGAAAGCCGTTTGAAATACTTCAAAATTGCTGGCGTCTTGACGCCAAAAAATATGAGCTCCAATTTCTTGCAAGCGCTCGGTTATGTGACTCGATTTAATATCGGAGCCGTACACAGGCAACTTGCGTTTAGCTAGAATATAGGCAATGGCTGACATCCCAATCCCACCAATGCCGATGAAATGAAATGGTCTACCGCTGAAATCAACAGAACTCGGCATCTTTGCTCCTCACACACCACACCACGTCAATAACACGCGATATCATATCAAGAATTGTTTTTTCAGGATACAGTTCGCTAGATATTTGGGACAAAATTCTCTGCGCGTCCCTTGATTTACGAGACTTGTAGAGATGTTTGTCTTGTATCTTATATGACTTAGTACCGAGTAGTTTTCCGGAACAGTCACACCTCGAAAATTGCAAGTCAGAGAGAATAGGGTCTCGGGTCTGGGCAAACAGACTAATTTTGGGGGGTTGCATATTTCCTGCATTCTTTTTATTTCTATCCGTTTGCTGTGCTGGGATACCGCAGCAAAAGCCCCACAACTTTTTGCCAAAATTGAGGGTAAAACCCATCAGGATTTACAAACACTACCACGTATGGTCAAAATTCGCTCAATTCACAGTCATCGAAAATTTGGGTAGGTAGGATCGGAATTAATATTACTCACAAGCAGGACACGGCACTGCCGTGTCCCTACAATTAATCTGGCGTGGGGAAACGGTACGTGCCATAGGTGTCAACTTAACGTATAACTCAGCCAGAGACTGCTTTTTGACTATTAAATCTAGATCGCCCTGGCGCCCCCGCAACGATTCGGGGGGCGCCAGGGCGATCTAGACTTGGGATAAAACTCAGATTTCTCAAGGGTTCCAGCCTTAAGTTGACACGCTTTGGACACGTGCAGTCTCCTCTGTATTATTCCGGTGTTACCGGAATTGATCTTATTTGTCTCGTACGGTGATTTTTTTCTGAAAGTTAGAGATTGGTCTCAATTCCGGTTGCTCTCTTCGAGATGATTGTTGAGTGCTAACTGCTGGCTGTTGAACTACCGATGCCACCGAAAACGATATGACTCGATCGCAAATCATAGTATGTATTCTCACTTAATTTTATATATACAATTTTTTATACATTGAGTCGAAATAGTCGAAAAGCGATCGAGCTTACGCATAAAAGCGTACAAACATAAAATTTGAGCGATGTTTCTATTAATCCTAATTTTTGGAAAATATGGGGAAAACAGCGGTTTTGGGCGGGACTTTTGACCCGGTTCACTGGGGACACGTGTTGGTGGCCGAAACGGCTGCAAGTCAATTTAATCTCGATCGAGTCATTTGGGTACCCGATCGCTCTCCAGCTCACAAGTGGTGCCCGGATTTGGCAAGTGTTGAGCAGCGGCGGGAAATGCTCGCTCTGGCGATCGCCGATCGCCCAGACTTCGTACTTTCGCCACCAGAGGCAAATCCCTCCGGCAGTTCTTTTGCGATCGACACTTTGCTATATTTGCAAAAATTGTATCCAGGCGATCGGTGGTACTGGATTATTGGTAGCGACGC
>JANNOR010000255.1:0-5525 GCA_031399265.1 Cyanobacteria bacterium SOY_34_metabat_3
ACTTCTTTGGCTACTGATATTTGGGAACTAGAAGCAGGCACGATGATGAAATCCCAAGGCGTCCAAATAGAAGTAAAGTTGAGCTTTTCCAAAACACTAGCATCGAGATTCAAATCTGCCAGAAAAGCGCTGCCGGGACGCATTTGGATGCAGCCTTTGCCCGAGAGAGTGTAAGCCGTCCAAGTGCCGCTGTGAGGAGAAGATATGGCAATAAACCGCTGCACTCGCTTAATTCCGCCTAGCCTTTGCAGGTAGTAGCGAGTAACTAAACCGCCCATACTCAATCCTACTATATCTAAATGCTGTTTTGGGTCGAAGTTTGTATCTATATAATCTGCCATTTGTTGGGCTAATTCTTCCAAGCTGGCGTTGCCCCAATTCGGTGCGAGGTTCAGGCTGTATACTGACCATCCCAGTTGGCTGAGGTGGTCGGACATTTTGTGAAAAACTCCCGATTTCCTGAAGATGCCGTGAATCAGCAAGACTGGGTTGCGGCGGCAATTGCTATTCATTTTTAACGGCAATTTTATTTTTAACAGGTGCTTTTAGTTCTTCAACTAATGCGTTAATACTTTGAGTATCTGTTACCATTTGGCGGTGCAGCAAAACGTTTAGTTTAACTTCTTTTCCTACTGGCATTTGAGAGCTGTTAGACGGTAGAATCATCACGTCAAAGGGTGTCCACATTGATGTGAAATTTATTCGTTTGAGCATGGTGACATCTTGATACAAATCGCGCAGTAAACCACTGTTGGGGCGCATATCGAGATATCCCGGTAAAGGCAAGGAATAGGCGGTGAGAGTGCCGCAGTGGGGGGAAGAGATGGTGATGAAACGTTGGACGCGGTTAATTCCTCCGAGTCGCTGGACGTAATAGCGGCTGACGATGCCGCCCATGCTGTAGCCTACTATGTCGATCGACTGTTCTGGATCGAAGGTTTGCGAGATATAATCTGCCAGTTGCTGCGCCAGCGAGTCTAGGCCGAGGCTACCGTCGTTGGGCGTGAGGTTGAGGCTGTGGACGCACCATCCTAGCTGGGTGAGATGGGCGGACATTTTATTAAAAATTGTTTTCGTGTCCCAGATGCCGTGTATCAGGATGACGGGATTGCGATCGAGCGTGCTGTTCATCTTGCTTGAAAATTGCTGGTCAATCATAGCTTAAATCAGTCCCCCCATGAGTTTTACCCGCAGTGGGACAGCTAGCGAATCGGATCGAGATATCGCCACCAAATCGGAAATCAGTCATAAATTCTGAGATAATCTGTAAATAAGTGCAAAGTAAAGCTGGCATTACTGAGTAAAAATTACTATCAGCTCAGCATTTTTAATCAAAAAATGTAAATTTTGATGAAGAAATGTAGACAAAGGTTGCCTTAGCTCGTAGTCTGATTTTGTTGATAAATTTGTACAAATTTCTCTAAAAGAACAAAAGGAGTAAGTCTAATGTTTGGTTTTATCAAAAATTTCTTCGGCGGTATTTTCGGCTTTCTCGGCGGACTGTTGGGCTTGAAAAAGTCGGAGTATTTCCTAGATTTGGGCGAATCTTCGGCGAAGACGCCGGCTATGGTTGCGCCCGCGAAAGCTGAGCCTGCTGTTGCAAAGAAGGCTGAGCCTGTTGCGGCCGCACCCGCAAAAGTTGAGCCTGTTAAGTCCGAGAAGTCTGAACCGGCTAAAAAGGCTAAGGTAGAGAAAAAGTCCAAGAAAGAAAAGGAACCAGTCGCTAGCGTTCCTGATAATACTGCCGAACCTGCGAAGGTACCGGTAGCGGCTGCAACTAACGGCAAAGTACCGAGTCAAGCTGAACCAAATCGGACTTTTGCTCCTAACAATTTAATGCCTACACCAACTGGAACTCGTCGCAGCCCCGGCCCTAGCATGAACAATTTCCGGGAAATGGCTCGTCAAGTTAAAACAAAGTAATCAATTCGGAATTGGTAATAGGGAATTGGGCATTGGATAATTCAGAATTATCGGGTTAAAAATTAAAAAATGGCATTCCTCATTTTTAATTTTTAACTCTTGGCTTTATTCCCTATTTTTGTGGTGTCTGAGAAAGGCTAATCCGCTGTATAGCTGGAAAGCTGGGTCCCAAGGAGTTTCGGATTGGCGAGCGACCTCTATGCGATCGTCGATCTTGCTTAACATATTAGTGTAGTCGAGAACAGTATCGGCAAAGAGCGTAAACTCCGACCAAACTGTCACGTCAAGCTGGCTATCGAGCATTTCAAGTAAGTGATTCCAATTAATCCTGGTGGTACTTTGAGGGATTTGTTGGGAGTTTTGGGAACGAAATTTTGGGTTTTTGGGATTGGCTAAAGCAGGGATATCTGCTGAAGATTTGGTGAAGTCAACGCCTTGTTGAAATTCGTAATTTTGGTCGCAAATTCGCAGGATGCAGTTGCGGCTGGGGATATGCAAATCGCAGATTTGAGCGTAATCTTGGGTAATTTCTCTGTGGCGGAATTCCTCGTTTCTGCGGTTGGGCGAATAGTCCATAACTTCGATAAAAATCGGTAACGCGCCTTCTACTATTTGGCTGACTTCTGACCAGTTGAACTCGATCGATCCTAGCCGATCGATCGTATCTTTGCAAACAACGGCGGGCGGGGAGAGAGATTGGAAGTGTTGGACTTGGAAAATTTGGATTTTTTCAATGTCGGCTAGGGTTCCCCAAAACACCGGAATTCCGGCATTGAGGAGTTCTTCGCCGTAGATTTCGAGTTCGCCGATGGGGCCGGTTTTGTAGAGTCTCCAGCCGCGGCTTTGGATTTGCATCCGAGTTGTATAGATGTCGGTTTTGAAGATTCTGCTGATATTTTGGATGGCTGCGGGCTTGTCTTCGGGGCTGACTGCTTCCAGAATCAAAAGTCCGGGTTCGAGGTTACTGGGGTCGTTTTTGGCGGTTTCTATGGCTTGTTCGCGTTTACTTTGTGCTGCGGTTTCAATCCGTTGAATCCCTTGGCGGGCTTGGGAGACTATTTTCGGGTTGTTGATGTCGCGGAGTATTTGTTTGTAGGTTGTTTCCGCTTTTTCTGGGTTGTTGGTGAGCTCGTAGTAGCGGCCGATGTAGTATTGTACCCAGGGATTGTCGGGTGATTCTTTTTGCAGTTGTTTGATGAGTTGGGCTGCTTGTTTGTATTCTTTGGCTTCTAGGGCGGCGGCTATTTGGTGGATGTCTGTCATGGCGGTTGGGGGAATGAGGTTGTTTCTATATTGGCTGATGTTCGATCGGTTCCGCCACTGGTTAACAACTTTTGCCCCTATGAATATATTTGTAAATTGGAATTAACGTGGCTGTCGGAAAATTTCATTTTGTTACCTTCGAGGTTTAGTTGGATTTTGCAGTTTATTATTTTCCTCGAATAACTCGATACATTGTGTCAGCCGTTGTCTGCCATTTACCTGACTGTCTGAACCGCTCAGTCTGTAAAAACTACTTAAATCCAGAGATGGAGATTGAAAAAATGTAGGCTGTTCGTGTTCGCCTTCTTCAAATGAAATGTATGTGCCATTGGTAATAGTGCTTGATTTAACTGTACCTCTAAAACAAGATCTATTTCCAGTATTTCTCGTGTAGGCAAATCCTGTAACGGTGTTGCTGGCTTTGCGTAGGAATATGTACTCTGTACCAATCTTATTTGCTTCGCCTGCTTGTCCGTAAAAGTAATCGCCGTTGGGGAGGCTTTCAATTGTTGGTGTGGATTGTGCTAAGATTGGGAGTGAAGCTGCACTAAAAATTGCCAAGTTGATTGTGAAGCTTAATGGCGATCGCATTTTCATTATTGTTTATCTCTGTAAATATTTCTCTAATTCCGCTGTGCGTTGTTTAGTCGATCGCTCCAAACACTCATTCAAAAAACCTTGAAATCCACTACCGCCGCGATTTCTATACACTTCTAGTTCGCAGGTATTATCTCGCTGTTTGATCCACCCTAATTGTGCTTCTGCCAGTAGCGTCTTCTCTTCCTTGCTCAACTTAGCAATCAATTGTTTGTAAACGTCATTCAGCCGCTTGTCTGCGAGTTCATACCTCAACCGAATACAGGCTCTGACTTCTACATCCCCTTGAGGCCGATCGCAATTAAGTTGTTGAGCCATGACAGAGCGCCCAAATTGCCCAAAAATTGATGTTGTACCAATTGCCAAAAGTGCGATCGACCAAAAGCGCGATCGGCTTTTTCTGAACTCTATTTTCATTGTGTATCAACCCCATCTATTTGATAATTTTATTAACACAAAATAAAGTAGATTTGATTGATTTAAATATTTTTTTTATATTTACTGAATGCGATCGCCCTATTTCTCAGATCCCCAAAGTGTGCTTGAGAGCGGCATCTACTGCCACCATATCTCAAAAAACACCAATTTTGCGATCGATTTCAATTTCTAGAACCGTGACAAGATTGTCTGTCATAATTACTGAGTCAGCTAGCAATCTCGTTTGTTGGCCGAACGGTGTTGCTAGGGAAACAAACACCCGGCTTGGGTGTCCTGAACGAGCTAAATTGCTAGTAATCATTGCCACAATTGTTTGCCCTAAACCAGTACCCAGATTATTAGCTTGAACTATCAAAGCTGGACGGCGTTTTGCATTACGCAAGTCCGAGTTAGGAAACAAAACCAGCACTACATCACCGCGATTATAAGGCATCGTAAGCATCCATTTCCGGTAGTTCCCAATCAGGAACAAATGTCCTCAGCCGAACCCGTAAATCTGCTGCTTGTTCCTGGTTGATACCGCGAGATAGCAAGTTTACTAACCCTAGTTTTGGGATAAAAGTAACAATAACTTGCGCTTCTTCTATGTCGGCGGGTGTTTCCAGTAATTCGATTTTGCCATTTCGATATATACCCTCTACTGAGTGTAACATTTTACTCCTGTGATAATTAGCTATTGACATTTTAGCTGCGATCGCCAAACCCAGCAACTCTCCGTACTTTTTTGTAGATATCAGCACTTCTCAAAAGCCGCACCAATTAGCGATAAAGCCACAATCGGCGCAGTCACCGCCCTCAAGATTCGACTACCCAAAGAAACAGGCTCAAAACCAAATTCGATCGCCCTTTTCACCTCGCCATCCGTCCATCCACCCTCGGGGCCAATAGCTATGACAATAGATAATTCTCCCCCATCTTGCTCCCCCCTTATTAAGGGGGGCTGGGGGGGATCGAATTCTTTCTCCCCCCTTAGCAAGGGGGGCTGGGGGGGTTCTATACCGATTAAACAATCCCACAAATGGCGGTTTTCGCCGCGAGCAACGCAAATATATCGATGTTTTTGAGTGCATTCTTTCACCGCTAAATCAAAGGAAATAGGCTCTGAAATAGTCGGTACAAATTGACGTTCCGATTGTTCCGCCGCCTCCGCAGCAATTCGCTTCCACCGATCGACCTTTTGAGGACTCGGTTTCAGCAAAGTTCGATCGCTCGTCACCGGCGCAATAGTTGCCGCACCCAACTCCGTCGCCTGTCTCACAACTTCGTCAAACCCGTTTCCCTTGGGCAACGCCGCCATCAAAGTC
>JANNOR010000262.1:0-7491 GCA_031399265.1 Cyanobacteria bacterium SOY_34_metabat_3
CGTGAAGATAGTCCTTGGTATCCGACGGCGCGGCTGTTTCGTCAGTCAGCAGCGACAGATTGGGAAGGAGTTTTAGAACGGTTAGTTTTGGCGTTAAGAGAAAGAGTTTGCGAGCATCAAAAAACTGGTTCGCCAATAGAGAGTCAGCCGAATATTACATTAGCTCAAAAACAGTTCGATCGCGCAAATCTCCTGAAATCCCAAGGAAAGTTTGCAGAGGCGATCGCCTATTTTAAAAATGCCTTGGTTTCGCAGCCAAATTTGATCGAGGCCGCCACTAATTTGGCAGTGACGCTACACCAAACAGGCGATTTAGCCGAAGCTGAAACGTATTATCAGCGCGCGATCGAAATCGATCCCAACTGCGCTCAAGCGCAAAATAACTTGGGTATTTTGCTGCAAGATCGCGGCAATACAGCATCGGCTGTATCTTGTTTCCAAAAGGCGATCGCCCTAAATCCGATTTATGTCAAAGCTCTCAGCAATCTCGGCGCGACATTCCAGCAGCAGGGCGAGTTGTCAAGTGCGATCGGCTGTTTTCAGCAAGCACTTTCTGTCAATGCCAATTACGTACCAGCCCTGGTAAATTTGGGCGTGGCGATGCAGGCAAAATGTCAGCCAGCAGAGGCGCAAAAGCTCTACGATCGTTCAATTGAAGCAGAACCAAACAATCCCACAGGACACTATCACCTGGGAACATTATGTTTGGGAGTAGGCGAAATAGAACAGGCAATTTATAGCTTGGAACGAGCAATATCTTTGCAGCCAAATTATGTAGAAGCTCTCAATAATTTAGGCAGTGCAGTGGAACAGTTGGGAGACGTGAGTCGGGCAATTTTGTGTTACAGTCAAGCTCTCGAAATCGATCCAAATTGCGCCAAAGCTCATTTCAACTTAGCCTTAGTTTTGCTGTTGACAGGAGATTTGCCACGCGGTTTAGCAGAATACGAGTGGCGCTGGGAAACAAATCAGGCGAAACAATTGCAGCGCTTAAAGTTCGATCGACCAATTTGGGATGGTTCCGATTTGAACGGAAAAACTATTTTGCTCAGATCCGAACAAGGTTTGGGCGATGCCATTCAATTCGTACGCTATGTGGCAATCGTACAGCAAAAAGGTGGTAAAGTAGTCATTTCTTGCTATCAAGAACTGAAGCGCTTATTTAAGCAGATTCCTGGTATCCAACAAGTGATAGTTCGGATAGAGGAATTGCCGGATTTCCAAGTACAAGCACCGCTGATGAGTTTGCCGCACATTCTGGGAACAAATTTAGACAATATACCTGCAAATGTTCCTTATTTAGCTGCCCCGCCGAATTGGCAGTTTTCGCTGGATGGCGATGCTAATTTCAAAGTTGGGATTGTGTGGGCGGGAAGTTCGGAACATTTGAAGGATTTTGCGCGATCGAGCGATTTAAGGTATTTCCTGAAATTCTTAGATATTCCGGGCGTAAGTTTTTACAGTATTCAGAAACAATTGTCGGCGGCTGAACGGACTTTGTTAACTCAAATTTCGGTCACAGATTTGAGCGACAATTTGAACGATTTTGCCGATACTGCGGCGGTAATATCGCAACTAGATTTAGTGATTTCTGTAGATACTGCTGTCGCCCATTTAGCCGGTGCTTTGGGTAAACCAGTCTGGATTTTGCTATCTTTTATGCCAGATTGGCGGTGGCTTTTGGAGCGCGAAGATTCTCCTTGGTATCCGACGGCGCGCCTGTTTCGCCAGCAAACACTGGGTGATTGGGAGGGAATGTGCGATCGGGTAAAAACCGCTTTGCAAGAGATGGTAAAAATATCCTTGCAAGAGAGGGCGGGCACGGGGGCACCGCCCCTACATCGATTTTCATTGTCGCGCCTACAGGTAGAAATTCACATAGCAAATGCCTTGCAAAAACAAGGCAAAAAAGCAGCAGCTACCACTCGATACGAACAAGTAATCGCCGCCTCACCCAGCAACGCCGAAGCCCACAGTTACTTAGGTTATTTCAAACAGGAAAACGGGCAAATAGCTGAGGCAATATCGCACTACAAACAAGCCTTAGAAACCAATCCCAATCTGAGTGAAACAAACTTACATCTGGGTTGCGCCCTCGAAGAGCAAGGAAAAGTCGTGGAGGCGATCGACTACTATACTAAAGCAATTCAACTATCTCCCGATTCGCCAAGTTCGCGCTTGAGACTAGCATTAGCTTTCCTTTTGACTGGTAATTTAGAGCGCGGTTTTGCCGAGTACGAATCGCGCTGGCAAACTAAAGAATTGGAACCCAGATATTTCTCCCAACCGCTTTGGGATGGTTCTGATTTGCAGGGAAAAACGATTTTATTGCACCCAGAACAAGGTTTAGGGGATACGATACAGTTTATCCGCTACGCGCCTTTAGTCAAGCAAAAAGGTGGCAAAGTTATGGTGGCTTGCAATCTGTTGCTGAAGCGTTTATTTGAAGGAATTGCCGGAGTCGATCGCGTAGTAGTACAACCGAAGGATTTGCTAGAGTTTCAAGTGCAAGCCCCGCTGCTAAGTTTACCGCATATTCTGGGAACAACTCTCGAAAATGTACCAGCAAATATTCCTTATTTAGTTCCACCACAGGAGTTTAAACTTGTTCTAGAACCGAACAATAAACTAAAAGTTGGGATTGTCTGGGCGGGCGGGCCGCTGCACCGAAAGAATCATCAGCGATCGTGTAAATTGAGCGATTTTTTGAAATTTGTAGATGTTCCAGGAGCGAGTTTTTATAGCCTTCAGAAAGATGTATCAGCGGGCGATATAAGTTTATTAAATCAACATCAAATTCAAGATTTGAGCGAGTATTTCGTTGATTTTGCCGACACCGCAGCGATTATTTCACAATTAGATTTAGTGATTTGTGTAGATACTTCTGTTGCCCATTTAGCAGGTGCTTTAGGTAAACCAGTTTGGATTTTGCTGGCTTTTGTCCCCGATTGGCGGTGGATGTTGGAGCGCGAAGACAGCCCTTGGTATCCCACTGCGCGGTTGTTTCGCCAGCAAACAGCGGGTGATTGGGATGGTGTGTGCGATCGGCTAAAATTAGCGTTGCAAGACGCAGTATGCACGGGAATAGAAGACAGGGCGGGCACGGGGGCACCGCCCCTACGCGGATATCCAGAGGATTTGCCTCACATTGAATCCCCACAAACACCGCCGCAACTAACAGGAATCGGCATTAGTTGGCCAGTCAGCGTCACCAGCGGCTGGGGAATTTACGGCATGAATTTAACACTGCAACTGCTGCGAAATCCCGCATGGGAAGTTGCACTTTTAGCCCCACCTTCTATCTCAGAAATTATCAATCCGCTGCACAAATCGCTGTTATTACCCGCAGTAGAAAAGCAGAGAGCTTTTCAGGAATTAGTAACGGCTAATTCAGACAAACAGATAAATTGCAACTTTCCCGTACTTTACGCTTTAGGAAATAATTTAGCATCCTCGGGAATCGAGGATCAAATTACCAGCGCTTGTCAAGTCGGAGTCATCTTTTTTGAAGATACGCGAATCACAGCAGAAGCACTCGAAAAGGCAAAAAAATATAGTACAATTGTCGCCGGTTCCAACTGGAATGCTGATGTTTTGCGAAGCTGCGGGTTGACGAATGTGGCGATGGTAAATCAAGGAATTGACCCCGCAATTTTCCATCCTGCACCTAAATCTAATCTATTTGGCGATCGATTCGTCATCTTCTCCGGTGGCAAACTCGAATACCGCAAAGGTCAAGATATTGTAATTGCCGCTTTCAAAAGATTTCACAAAAAACATCCAGAAGCATTATTAATTACAACTTGGCACAACTTTTGGCCTCAATATATGCTCGGAATTGAACAAACCGGAAACGTAGCGGGACTTCCCAATGTCAACCGCGACGGAAGTTTAGGAATTGCCCAATGGTTAGTTACTAACGGTTTACCGATTGATTCTTTTATAGACATTGGTTTAATTCCCAATCACCTCGCCGGACAAATTTTGCGAGAAGCCGATGCAGCCGTTTTCACCAATCGCTGCGAAGGCGGAACTAATTTAGTCGCAATGGAAAGTATGGCTTGCGGAATTCCTACCATTTTATCAGCAAATACGGGTCATTTAGACTTGATTTACAGCGATATTTGCTATCCTTTATCGAGTCAGGGACAAGTTAAATCGACAGCTTATTTTCCCGGTGTCGAAGGCTGGGGAGAGTCGGAGGTTGGAGAAGTTGTCGATGCTTTGGAACAAATTTATACTAATCGAGAACAAGCTAAAATTTGCGGTTTAGCTGCCGCTAATTTTATGTTAGATTGGACTTGGGAAAAACAGATTAAGCGGTTTCTGGATGTTATTGGCGGACTATATACATAATTCCCGTAGGGGCGGGTTCACCAACGATAATCGCCTCAAAACCAACAATTTCAAAAACCCGCCCTCACCCAACAAACAATATTAATGTGCATTCAGATTTACGGTGGGCGGGGGCGGGTTTATATTAATTGTCGGTGATTATTATATATGGTTGGCGAACCCGCCCCTACAAATAAAATGTAGACGCACCATACCAGATAATCATTTTAACTTTTGAAACCACACTCCTGTTTCATCAATGGTGTTCAGAGAAAATGACTCATCTTTCATCGCCTCAAAATCATATAATGCTTGTTTGCAACCCTCCCAGTGACCGTAATCATCAACTTGAATGAAACCACTGGGAATAACGCTATCATAAAGCGTATTAAATATGTCCATTGTTGACTCATACCAATCTCCATCAGCGTGCAGAAATGCAATATTTCCTATTGCTGACTTGTATTTCGGCAAAGTCTGGGCAAATAATCCCTTAACTGGCACCACAAGATCTTTAACTTGTAGTAATTCACAGATTTTGTCCAAGTTTTCACTAATTGGAGCTTTGAGAGTTCCTTCGCCAAAACCTGTAAGATTTGCAGGTATTCCCTGATGTCGATCGATCTCAGTAGGTGCCGGCATTCCTTCAAACGTATCAAAAGCATATAACACTCTCGGACGGCGGCTGTAATGTTTGATGACAAATGCGATTAACGCTGCTGAACCACCTTTGCAAGTTCCGCATTCTACAAAATTTCCCGGCAAATCTTCCACACATATTTGCTTTGCTAAACAATACAGAGAAAACAGTCTAGATTCGCTAAGCAGCGTATAGGGGCGAACAATTGACAAAATATTTTTAAAGTTGTCAGGAAAAGTTGGCTGTGACGATTTGTTACTTTCAATAATTGTATGCAAATTTTCCTGTTGTAGCGGTGGCAAGTTCTGTTTTGGTATAGCTGACATACCGCTGACTGAATAACCCTGCAAATGTGCGGGAAACTCCCAATGAACATTCGGATCTGGTTGATGTTTTACAGGCTCGACATTGCCCCGCCAAGCAGCACCCATAATTTGCATTGTTTGATAAATTACAGTATGCCATCCTCTTTGCTTCAAGTAATCTAAACCTTTAGCAACATCGGGAGCAGCTAAGTCGTGAAATAAAATTATTGCATCTTTTTCTGCTAGTTGTTCGCAGGCGATCGCATCATTTAACGGCCCATCACCTTCGTGTTCTCCATCAATAAAAATTAACGACCATTTGCGGTTAAATTGAGCAGCAAAGTCTAGGACTCTCTGGGGGCTGTAGCCGGGGATTAGCTCTACGGTCGTTTGCACTCCCGACGCATTGAGAGCGCCTTGAATTGAATCGATTACGCTTTGCCTGATGTCGTCTCTTTCTAATAGCGGATCGACGACATCCAACTCAACTCCGGCGAGGGCTAAGTGACAGGCTGACCAACCCAGCCAGCAACCTATTTCTAAAGCTTTTTTACCTGTGAATAGCAAAGCAGTATTGTAAAGAATGTGTGCTTCGTCGCGACTGAGAAATCCGACTGATGGCACTCGCTCATCGACATACCAATTATGCGGAATTTCCCGGCGCAGGTAAGGCCACGGACAAGTCTGAGTATCGCCGACAATCATGTTCGGAAAATACGCATCTGGGAGGATGATTTTAAATCCAGGCGAGATGTAGTCTCCGGCGGGTAATAAATTATTGTTTGCGATTTCTGACTGTTGTGGTACTGTCATTGTTTGCTCTTGAATGGGTTGGTAGCGCAGGCTAATTTCTATTGTATCGCCCTCAGTTGTGGCTAATTTTACTAAGTCGTGTTTGTGACCGGTTATGTGCAGAATGCCGATCGCCTCCTGCGGCAAATACGGCTCCACAAAATAACCTCGCGGCTTGTCCCATACTGGCAAACCAAAGTTGCAGCTCCAGTTGCACCAAGCGGGCAGCATCTCTGTTTTGTCAAATAATTCTGTGCCATAAACCAAGCGATTCAAGGCAATTTGGTCGGTCATCAAAGAGGCGTGCTGCTGCAATCCTTGTGACAAATACTCCGCCCAAACTTGCCAGTGTCCAGCATCTTTGTGTAGCGCAAAAACACCAGCATTTATGGTAGGATAGCTGTGCAATTTCTGGGCGACTTCTTCCCCAAAAACTGCTTGATAATCGCGATACACAAATTCCGAATACCAAGGCAGTTTGCCGTAAGCTAAATAGTAACCGCGATCGAGTTCTGGGACAACTGCTAAACCTCGCTTTGCCGCTCCTTTAACTAATAGTTCAATAGCTTTCCAGCTTTGTACCCAAGCATCCGCATCTATCCAAAGATAGATGTCAAAATTGGGAAAGTATTCGCGCAAAAACGGACGTGCTAAAAGTCCTTTGAGATAGTGAGGAGCCTCATTTTGGTTGGGAAAATCAAAGTCCCAATCGGGTTTTTTAATAAAATTAACTTGTGTTTCCAGCCACTGCAACTGTTCGGGAGTGCAGCCGAGATCGAAAAAGCCGATCGCCAGATTAGCACCCTCTGGCTTTTGGCGCACCGATAAAATAGTGCCTCGCACCAGTTCAAAGTAATTTGCATCGGCGGCTGTGATAATGATAATCTGCATAAGAAGGAAGAAGGAAGAAGGAAGAAGGAAGAAGGAAGAAGGAAGAAAACCCTTTAAATCGAAGCGAACGACTACGCTCAGGAACCGGGAATAAGCAAGAATGTTTATACAGCATAAAGTATACCACTGAGGAAGATTGATGAAAAACCAAAAAGGGAAAGTTTATCTAGTTGGTGCGGGGCCCGGAGATTGTGACTTGATGACAGTACGATCGCAAAAACTGAAGCTCGCGCGCGATGGTGCGCACCTCCTCGGCCGTGATCCCGGTGCTCACGAGCGCCGGCTCCACGCCGAAGGGACGCAGCGCCGCGAGCGCCGCGTCGAGGCCCTCGAGCTTGTCGCCGTAGCGCTCGACCTTCGGCGCCCCGAGCTCGGCGAGCGCGTTCACGAGCGCGACCAGGAACGCCGCATCGGTGCCGGGCCGGATGAAATGGTGGCGGCTCGCCGCGTCCGCCGTTTCCGTGCGCACCGGATCGATCACGACCACCTGGCCGCCGCGCGCGCGGATCGCCTTCAGGCGCTTCGCCA
>JANNOR010000279.1:0-2921 GCA_031399265.1 Cyanobacteria bacterium SOY_34_metabat_3
GGCTGTCCCAAAGGAGTGTCAACAATCGCCTAAAACCCTTGAGAAATCTCGTTTATATCCGAGTCCAGATCCCCCTAAATCCCCCTTAAGAAGGGGGACTTTGAGAAGAGTCTTGTTCCCCCCTTCTTAAGGGGGGCTAGGGGGGATCTAGATTTAATAGTCAAACAGCAGTCTCTGACTGGGCTTGAATTTAAGTGGATACTCCTTGGGCATGGCGCCGTTTCCCGATCGCGGGTAAAATTAATTCCGATGCTACCTAATTTGATATAAAGTGCGCGCTGCGCCCCCTACTTTAATCTAAAATCTCAAATTTAAAATGGTATGAATCTTATTTATAGGAAGCTAATAGATGACTGGCAACTCAATAATTTTAGCCGTAGACCGCAATCAACGAAACTTGGAACTCCTAGCACAATTTTTTAACAAAGAAGGATACCAGACGATCGCGGCTGATAGCTTGGAAGAGGTTGCACGAGCGATCGACGAGCCTGCTAGGATCGGGATGGCTTTAGTAGATATTTCTGGTTTCGACCGCCGGATTTGGGATTGCTGCGAACAACTGCGAAGTCACCAAATCCCTTTTCTGATACTTTCGCCGAAACAAAGCGCGGCCATTCAGCATGAAAGCTTCTCCCACGGTGCTCGGAGTATACTGGTAAAACCTTTGATCGTTAGAGATTTGCTGTCCATTGTGCACAGCTTGCTAGGAGAACCTGCGTGAGTCAAATTTTATTGCTTGTTGAACAGAAAGAAAATCGCCGCTTGTTATTAGAATGGCTGGCAGTTCACTATGAGGTATTGCTGCCAAACTCAACAGAAAATATTGATAATTATTTACCATTTAATCAATCTTTCGATCTGGGGATAGTTGACGGTCTTGCCCTGAAACGCCACGGGCAATGGATAGCGGCCCAAAAACAGGCAGAAGGCCCGGTATGCTTGCCTTTTCTTTTGATTACATCGCGCTCGGATGTAGGGATGGCAACGCGGTTTATTTGGCAAACTATTGATGATTTAATTATTGCTCCGATCGAGAAGATAGAATTGCAAGCGCGGGTGGAGATTTTGCTGCGATCGCGCCTGTTGTCTTTAACTCTCAAATTGTCTCACGATCAACTCGATCGCGCTCTGCAAACAGCCAAAGAACTCAACGACATGAAAACCTCTTTGCTGTACATGATTGCCCACGACGTTCGCAATCCTTTAAACTTCATCATCGGCACTACACAAGTTCTTACGAAGTACAAATCGAAATTAACAGATGAGAAAACACAAGAATTGCTAGACAAAACTCAAGCAGCAGCAAAAGGCATAGATCAGTTATTAGAGGATGTTCTGCTGCTCGGCAAATTTGAGTCGGGAAAAATCGCGTTTTGCTTGCTACCGCTTGACTTAGAAAAATTTTGCAATCAGTTGGTAGGGGAATTTCAGAGCAGCCTGAAGTTGAAACCTCAAACCGATCCGGTGACGCTGATTTTTGTAAATCACAGTCCATCAGTAATGGCGTGTTTGGAGGCCAGTTTGCTCCGGCGCATTCTGAGCAATTTGCTGTCTAATGCTATTAAATATTCTCCCCCAAATACTCAAGTAATATTTGAATTAAAAATTACTGAAACTGAGGCTATTTTTTCCATACAAGATGCCGGAATTGGCATACCTGTAGCAGACAGAGAACGGCTGTTTGATTCGTTTTACCGGGCTAAAAATGTCGGTCAAATTCCCGGTACTGGACTGGGGCTGAGCATTGTTAAAAAATGTGTGGATTTGCACAGCGGCGAAATTACTTTGAGCAGTGAAGAAGGCGTCGGCAGTACATTTACGGTAAGGCTGCCGATCGCACAACTTGCAGAATGGCCAGTCTCGCCTGCAACGCCTTAAACTAGATGCAGATATTATCGTGGGATATTCAGTATGGAACCCGAAGATTTAATGGCGCTCGTCCATCCGGCGATCGCGGTGGCGGTAGTTTTCCCGATTATTGGTACTGTTGTCAATGCAGCTTGGCAAACTCGCCAGCGCAGGCTGCAAGTCGCCAGCGGTGACAAAAGCAAAATTCCTCCTACCGCCGGCCCGGAACATCTAAAATTGGGCAGATTGCTGACTGGGGCGATCGTCGGAATTACGTTAATTGCTCTTGCTTACTCTATTTATTTTAAAAGTATTTTGCAGAAGGATCTGTGGGGAAAATCTCCCAGTCAAGTAGTTTTCATTGCGCTGATGTTTGTCGCGACAATTGCTTCTCTGGTATTTTTGTATCAAGCAAGGCAGAAACTTTGGCGGGGAGTTTTTGCGACTTTGAGCGGTGTCGGTTTGGTAGTTTTGGGATTCCAAGATGGAGTTTTTCGCAGGGACGATGAATGGCTGGTTTCTCATTTTTATTACGGCATCGTTGCGGCGCTGTTGATGATTTTTTCGTTGGCAATTGCGCCGGAAATTTATCAGGATCGATCGCACGGATGGCGGAAAATTCATACTGTTTTAAACTGCATCGCCCTGCTGCTATTTTTCGGCCAAGGTGTTACGGGTTCTCGCGATTTGTTGGAAATTCCTTTGAGCTGGCAAAAAGAACACGTCTATCAGTGCAATTTTCAATATAAAACTTGTCCGAAACCAGCCCCGAAGATATAAGCTGTCGTAGGTCTATTAGAGGGGAAGAGGATTTGACGACTTTTGATCGGGAGCGAAGTATACAATTTAAATGTACAACAACTTATATCAAATCCTCTCTTCTTCGGAATGATCTAAACGGAGGAGACGGCAGTGCCGTGTCCCTACCCATTAATTGTAGGGACACGGCACTGCCGTCTCCTCCGTTTAGATCATTCCGAAGAAGAGAGGATTTGATATAATTTTTTGTACATTTAAATTGTATACTTCGCTCCCGATCAAAAGTCGTCAAATCCTCTTCCCCTCTAATAGAC
>JANNOR010000294.1:0-8892 GCA_031399265.1 Cyanobacteria bacterium SOY_34_metabat_3
TGTGAACGTGTTGGGCGACAAGGTAGGGCTGTTGGGAGCGAAGATTGACGCTTCAGGGCCTCTCGGTGGCGGAACGGTGCGGATCGGGGGAGATTACCGAGGCGAGGGAACGGTGCCGAATGCGAGGATGACTTACGCAGATGGCAAAAGTTCGATCGACGCCAACGCAACTGACGCAGGTAACGGGGGCAGAGTTTTTGTCTGGGCGGACAACACGACAGCATTTTTGGGCAGCATCAGCGCGAGGGGCGTTTCTGCAACTCCCAGCGGGGGTGTGGGCGGATTTGTGGAAGTTTCGGGGAAGCAAAGATTGATTTTTAACGGTACTGTCGATACCTCGGGGACAAATGGTTTAGGGACTTTGCTGCTAGATCCAGAAAATATTTTAATTACAGATGCAGCAGAAGGTGTCGGCGATGCGCAAATTATTGCTAATAGTAATATTTTGGCAACCGGAACTCAGACAGCACAGCCCAATAATTCTGATGCTTCGCTGACAATTTCGGCTACAGCTTTGGAAAATATGTCGGCTACTTCAAATGTGGTTCTGGAAGCGCTCAACGATATTAAAATTGATGATTTGGCGGACAATCAGCTGAGCTTTCGAGCAACTACTGGTTCGGTAACATTGAGAGCAGATGCCGATCGCAGCGGTGCGGGCGTTTTTTCGATGAATTCTCAAGATACAATTAGCACGGCTGGTGGCTCGATCGCGATTTCGGGCAGTCAAATTACGGCGGGCAATCTGTCGAGCAACGGCGGAAATATTAGTTTGATTAGTCCGGGAACCACCGTTGCCGCCAATATTTCTGCATCGAATCCCAGCACTGGCAGCAGCGGAAATATTTTACTGGAAGGGCTGAACGTAACGGCCCAAAAAGTGAATGCCAGTGGCTCTAAATCGGCGGCAGATGTAACTTTGACGGCTCGGAGCATTCTGGGAGTGGGCTACGTCGCCTCCGGTTCGGGAAATATTACTTTGACTGGTAATGAAATTAATTTGACTGGTGACAAAAATTCAGTTAGCGGTACTGGCTTTTTGGTACTGCAACCTTGGAACCCTGCCCAAAATATTGCGATCGGCGGTTCGGGAGATGTTGGCACTAATATTTATTTGAATCTGACGGCAAAGGAACTCGGCAGTTTGCAAAATGGGTTTGCTGCAATTACGATCGGTCGCAGCAACAGTACCGGTTCGATTTTGATTGCTAACGATGTCACATTTTACGATCCGCTAATTATTCAATCGCCTGCGGGTTTGGGAACAATCACCACCACAAGTTCCCTGACAGGAGCCGACAATGCCTCAATTACTCTCAAAGCTGACGGCAATATCCGCATCAGAAATATCACCACCAATGGTGAACAAATTCGCATCGCCAGCACAGCGGGTAATGTCACAACTGGTCAGCTGCGCACTGGAACTCCGCGCAGTATCAGCACTTCTGTCAATTCTGCGGAAGTTCTCGGATCGAGGGCGGGAGATGTCAGCGTCACGGCTCTTGGCACGGTGACGGCAGGGCCGATCGACACCAGGGGCGATCGAGCTGGCAGCGTCACGCTGACCGGCCGTGCTGGGGTAACAGCCGAGGCGATCCAAGCTGGCGGCTCCCAAACAGGGGGAAATATTACCCTCACAGGTAACGAAATTGATTTGACGGGCGGCAGTAATTCGATCGCCAGCAACGGCAATCTGGTTCTGCAACCAGTCGATCCGGCTCACAATATTACTGTTGCCGGTATTGCGGAGACAGAGGCTTTGGATTTGACTGCTGCGGAATTGAACTCGCTGCGGAATGGGTTTGGTTCGATCGCGATCGGGCGCGCTGACGGCAGCGGGCTGATAACTATTGCTCCACCAACCGCAGCGCCCAATTCAACGCCCTCTGCGGTGACATTTCAAGACCCGACGACGATCCGATCGCCGTCGGGCACAGGTAGGATCGTGGCTCCGGGTGCGATCGCCGGCACTGATAACGCCACGATCGCTCTGATGGCCGGTACTGTAGCCGTCGGAGACGTTACCTCGAATGCGGGGATTAACATCACTAGCAGTCAAGGCAACGTGACTGCTGGTACGGTTTCATCTCGATCGACTTCCGGGCCGGCCGGCGATATCAACATCCGCAGCGCCGGTTCCCTAGAAACGGGCAACGTCAATGCTTCAGGTACCAGAAGCGGCGGAGATATCTCGATCGCAGCGCCGGGCCGGATCGTCACAGGGGTGATCAATTCTAGTTCGCAGTCGGGAAAAGCCGGTTCGAGCACGATTACCGGGCAAAAAGATGTTGAAGTCACTTCGATCAAAGCCCGCGGTAATACGGGGGGCGATGTGGCAATCGAGGCTGGGGGAGCGTTTCGGGCTGCGGGAACCGGAACGCCGGCCGATCGCCCTTCGGTTAGCATTTCTACAGACGGGCTGGCTCGATCGGGTTCGCTGACGCTGCTGCAAAGCACTTGCTCGTCGGGAAACTGCACGGCGGCGGCTGTTGGGACTGGAAGCTCGAAGCCAAACGCTGCTGCTTCCCCGGCGGCCGTGCCGCTGCTGAGCGTGCCGAGTCCGGCAGCAACTACCAGCAGCGTGGAATTGAAAACTACAGGTAGTTCTCAACAAATTGTGACTCAGGTGAGTCCCTCCCCCTCTGCCCCCAAGAGCAGTAGCGCCAATGTCTCGCCAGACGCAGCAGGTGAGGCCGCCGCCTCGGTACTGCTGTCGCCGTCGGTGTTGACAGACGATCGGGGCGCACCTGCGACTGCACAGAAGCCCGATCGCGCGGTAAGTGTAGAAAGTATCGCCAATGGCAAGGTTCCTGAGATTTCTCGATCGAGCGCGATCGGGCAACTAAGTCCGATCGACGCAGTGCAGCAAAGGGATAGAGTTCAGGGCAGAGAATTTGAACGTTACTTTGGCGGCAATCTCGATCGCAAGTTAGTCACGCAGCAAAGTATCCGAGATACTCTCAGCACTGTTAGTGAAAAGACAGGAGTTAAACCCGCCATACTTTACGTCTGGGCGAGAGAGAAACATCTAGAACTTGTGTTGTTATTGCCAGACGGTAAAAATGTTTTTAAAAGCGTGCCTGCAAGCCGCGAAACAGTGCTGCAAGTTGCTAAAGAATTCACTAATGGTGTGAGAACTCCTAGGAGTTTGAATGCTACTGATTATCAGGACTCCGCCAAGGAACTTTACCAGTGGTTAATTGCACCGCTGGAACCGGAGTTGGATGCTAACAAGATTGATACTTTGGTATTTTCGATGGATGCGGGTTTGCGAACTTTGCCTTTGGCCGCTCTTTTTGACGGCAAAAAGTTCTTGGTAGAAAAGTACAGTTTGGGGCTGATTCCCAGTTTGAGTTTAACTGATACTCGCTATGCTGATGTTAAAGGTTCTGAAGTTTTAGCAATGGGTGCGTCGAATTTTCCTGCTAAATACGATCAAAATCCTTTGCCTGCTGTGCCGCTGGAAATATCAACAATTGTCGGCAAGATTTGGCCCGGTTCGTCTTTTCTCAATGAGAATTTTACTCTGGGAAATTTGAAGGACAAGCGCAATCAACCGCAATACAAAATTATTCATTTAGCTACTCACGGCGATTTTCAGCCTGGGGGGGCGGAAAATTCTTACATTCAGTTTTGGGATACTAAGTTGCGGTTGAATCAGTTGGGTGAGTTGAAGTTATCTAACCCGCAGGTGGAGTTGTTGGTTTTGAGTGCGTGTACTACGGCGGTGGGAGACGAACAGGCTGAGTTGGGGTTTGCGGGGTTGGCGGTGCACGCGGGGGTAAAATCGGCTTTGGCGAGTTTGTGGTACGTGTCTGATGCCGGTACTTTGGGGCTGATGACTGAGTTTTACCAGCAGTTGCGCACGGCGCCGATTAAGGCTGAGGCTTTGCGGCAAGCGCAGTTGTCGATGCTGCGGGGGGAAGTGCGGTTGCAAGATGGTTATTTGGTACGATCGGGCAACAATCAAGCTCTACCTTTGCCACCTGAGTTGGCCGCCAGAGGCGATCGAAATTTGTCGCATCCTTATTATTGGGCTGCTTTTACCATGATCGGTTCGCCTTGGTAATTGTGATCGAATCTGGTTCTACCGGATGATTGTTAACTGTTAACCCTTCGATTATTCAGCAAAGAAACCAAGTTTTTGCCGTTTCGGTCGGCGATTCTGCTAATTCCAAATTTTTTGCAAATTGAGAACAAATCCCGGCAAAACATCTTCTCCCGAAATGGTTTGAGGCGATTGTAAAACTTCGACTTCTCTACCGGGGCGATAAATTTCAAATTCCCGTTTTTTGCGGTTAATCAGCCAACCCAAACGGCTGCCGTTTTCCATATATTCTTGCATTTTTTCCTGAGTCTTTATCAATCTGTCACTCGGAGAAAGAAACTCGATGACAAAATCAGGACAGAGGGGGATAAATTTGTCTCTTTGTTCGGGCGTTAAAGCTTCCCAGCGGGATTTTTCTACCCAGGAGACATCGGGAGAGCGATCGGCTTTATTCGGCAGAGTAAACCCTGTGGAGGAATCAAACACTTCTCCGAGTTCAGTTTCGTCGTTCCACAGCCAGAGTAGAGCACCTGCGGTTAAGTTGCGTTTCCCTGTTTCTCCTCCGGTTGGCGGCATGGCGATTAATTCTCCGTTGGCGTTGCGTTCTAGTTTTAAATCGGGGTTTTCTTCGCACAGTTGGTAAAACTGTTCGGAAGTTAGTTTAATTATGGAGTTGAGCTTTAAGGTGATAGCAGTCATTGTTATTTACCTGCTGTTTGCATGAATTGTACGCATCGGGAAATTAAAAAATCAAAATGGACTTATACCAATTTAATGTGAAGTTGCACATATCTCGATCCCCCTAAATCCCCCTTAAGAAGGGGGACTTTGATCGGAATCTTGTCCCCCCCTTATTAAGGGGGAGTAGGGGGCAAGCTAAGGGGGGATCTGATTCTATGCAGCCTCATAAAAAATTGGTATTATTCATTTTGATTTTTTAACTCTTAATTTTTAATTCTACTGCAATTGTTTGATTCTGTTGAGCGCGTCTTGATAGGCGCTGGTTCTGCCGCCTTGTTTGTAAAGTTCCGCAGCTTTCTGAAAGTCGGCAATTGCTTTCGGTTTGTCTTCGGCTGCTAGGTAAGCTAAAGCTCGGTTGTAGTAGGCGTCGGCAAAACCGGGATTGGCTGCGATCGCCCGCGTGTATGCTTGAACAGCCGTAGAACCGCGCGTGGGATCGGGAATGACGGCGATCAGCGTGCGCGCATTGCCGATATTAAAATGCAATTCAGGAGTGTTGTTGGGCTTGAAAGCGAGTGCCCTGTTGAAATCGCCGATCGCCTCCCAAGCATCCCCTCGATCCAAGCGCGAAAGTCCGCGAAAATAATAGGTTTTGGCATCTTGCGGATTATCGAGAGATATCGGGCCGCTGGCTGGGGGAGTATTGTCTACTTTCAACTCGGATTTATTCATTCCCGCCGCTACCAACTTCGCGATAAATGTATTGATTGGAACTGCTGCGTTAAATCCAGTTTTAATCGGGGCGACTTCGCCGGAACTGGTTTGAGCAAAACCGAATTCCCCTTGTCCGTGCAAACCGATGACTCGACCTTCTGAGTCAAAAACAGGCCCGCCACTCATGCCGCTCCAAGTGACTGCTTGATATCGCAACGTGTAACCTTCCGGACGATTGCGCGGGCGGCTGGTAACGAGTCCGGGAGACAGTTCGGGTTCTCTTTCTGCCCCAAACAGTCCTCCGGTAGCGGGATAGCCGTAAACGAAGATTTGAGTGCCGATGACGGCTTGATCGGAATCGGCGATCGTCGCGACTGGATATTCTTCGGGACTTTCAAATTTGACTACTGCTAAATCCGCCTCTGTAGGTGCTGTTTGCAAGCGGGTGACTGCGGTTGCTTGATAGTTTTTGCCGATCGACGTGCGAACGGTGTATTTCACGTCTGCTTTTTCCACGACGTGGTTAACTGTTAAAACTGTGTAAGTTTTGCCGTTTTTAGCAATAATTACGCCCGAACCATCTCCGAGGGAACTGTTAATTTGCACTGTCAGCGGGCCGGCAATGCTGGCGACTTCTTGGGGTGTTTTTGCGCTTGCCGGCTGGCTGATGACTATGGTTAAGGCCGCGGTAGTTCCTGCTAGCAAGGCGGTTAAGGTGTCGAAACGAGAAAAATTCATATTCATGGCTATTGCTTAATTTGGATCTGGGTAGGGGGAGTTAGCGGACAAAGGGCGATCGACTGTTTGTATTTTTTGGGGTTTTTAGTTTTATTAGTTACTTGACGCAAACCAGGTCTGCTTTGTTCTGTATTGATAATTTTACTTGCTATTTTGTTCCCCGACTTTCTATGTCAATGTAGGGTGCGCAGTGCGCACCTTACTTCTCAAAACTTAATAATACATAACTCTAACTCAGTGCTGAGTTCTTCCTTAGTAATCGTTCCTTGTGCTACTTGCATAACTAAATCGTATGCTCGATCGTCCGTAAAATTCAAATAGAAGCCATTCAAACGCAAAAAGGTATCCGCCACCGCAAAAGCCGATCGCTTATTACCATCGATAAACGGATGATTCATCGCTATGTGGTACAAATAAGCAGCAGCTTGTGCGGCAATTGTCGGATGCAACAATTCACCGCCAAAAGTTGCTTGCGGTTGAGCCAAAGCAGACTCTAACAAACCTTCGTCTCTGACGCCGGGAGTTCCACCAAACATCTCTATCTGTCTGGCGTGGATACTTAAAACTATACTTTTGCTGACAAAATTAGGCATTGGCAAGACGACGATAAACCTCTTTTCTTTCGCGTTCTGAATCTAGATATGCCTGCCATGCTTTGGATTCTAGTTTTTCTTGTTCTTCTTCAGTCTTTAAGGAACGAAGAAATTCAAGAAATTTCAGCAGCACAGGTTCTGGGACTTGATCTAGTTCTTGGAGAATCTGTTCTTTTGTGGTCATATTTCCTCCTAATTATTTTACAACCAGTTTACTACTTATTTTCGCTTCTTAGTCCGCGGAGGCGGACTTTGTTTCTGTAGCTGCGGTTTCAACCGCCGGGTGATTTTTGATGTTCTGCAACCCATTGAACGATCGCCTCACTCAGCCCATCCAACGTATATTCCTGAGCTTCTACATCTACCTTACCCAACAAATCATAGCAACTCTTAGAAGTTTCCGGACCGATCGAGGCGATACAAACATTTTTTAACCAATCTTGAGAACCGGATAATTCCGGGCTTTGTGCGATCAGCTTGCAAAAATTTTGTACAGTTTTGGAACTAGCAAATGTTATAATATTCACCGACCGATTTTGGAGTGCTACTAGGGCGATCGGATCGATAGTTTCGGGACAGCAAGATTGATAAGCTGGTGCTTCGATTACTTGTGCTCCTTTGGCGGTAAATTCTTTAACTAAAACCTCTCTACCACCGCTTTCTACTCTCGGAAATAGGATTTTACAGTTTTGCAAATTGTCGGGGAAGTTTTCGACTAACGAATCGGCGACAAAGTTAGGCGGAATAAAGTCTGGTTGCAGAGAGTGCGATCGCAAACTTTCGGCAGTCTTTTTGCCGACAACTGCGATTTTAATTCCGAACAAGCTGCGGGCATCTTTCCCCTTTGCTTGCAATCGTTGAAAAAAGCAGTCTACA
Source organism: Cyanobacteria bacterium SOY_34_metabat_3 (assembly GCA_031399265.1). Taxonomy (GTDB): domain Bacteria; phylum Cyanobacteriota; class Cyanobacteriia; order Cyanobacteriales; family Microcoleaceae; genus Microcoleus. The sequence goes on from JANNOR010000294.1 coordinate 7,651, forward strand.
GCGTTGTGGGAAGTGAGAATTAACCAGTGAAAGGTTGACAGTTGGGCGATCGCACTATCTAACGCTTCCCAACTCGCAGGCGGGCCAATTACCAACGCTGGCATCTCGATAACGCGGGCTCCTTGCTGCTGGAGTCGATCGGCAAATTGACCAGATTGCGAAGCAGCACGAGTGACTAAAATGGTATTTCCGGCTAGCGGTAATTGACTATTATTGGTGACAGGTACATCAATCTTACTTGTGCTTTCTGGCTGCATGAGATATTCGCGCAATCTGACTACTTCCCCAATAATTATCACACAAGGTGACAGAGATTCACCCGTTGTTTTATGCAAAATATCAGAGAGAGTGCCGAGCCAAATTTGTTGTTCGGGGCGGCCGCAATCTCGGATAATGGCGATGGAAGTTTCGCTGGACAATCCATGCTTTTGTAATTGCCAAACTATCTCACCCAAATTTCGTCCCCCCATTAATATTACCAAAGTTTCTATCTTGACTAAAGCTTCCCATTCCAGAGCATCAGGTTCGTGGGCGCTCATCACTGCAAAACAGCGGCTCATCACCGGATCTGTGATGGGAATTCCTGCTAATAATGGCGCGGCAAATGCAGATGAAATTCCGGGTATTACTTCAAAGTCACAGTCCGCTGCTTTTAATGCTTGAATTTCGGAGCTGGAGCGTCCAAAAATAAATGGATCGCCGCTTTTGAGTCGGACTACTTGTTTGCGTCTGTGACAGTGTTCTACTAGCAAACGGTTGATTTCTTGTTGCTGAGTAGAAGGTTGGCCGCCGCGTTTACCGACTTCGATTTTGAGGCAAGTTACGGGGACTAATTGCAGTTGCGGGATATCAATGAGAGCGTCGTAGATTAAGACTTCGGCTTGGGATAGCAGTTTTTGCGATCGCACTGTCATCAAGTCACAATCTCCGGGCCCCGCACCGACTAGATAAACTTTTCCTTTTGGGTTTTTCATAAGTCCTCCTCAATAGTATAATTTTATCAAAGCTAGGAGCAACAACGAGCAATTATAAAATAGCAAATAGTAAATAACGAATGCCCAATGCCCAATTCCCCACCAAAAATCCTATATTTATGCAGATTATCATCATCACCGCCGCCGATGCAAATTACTTTGAACTGGTGCAAGGCACTATTTTATCGGTGCGAGAAAAACCAGAGGGGGAAAATGTGGCGATCGGCTTTTTCGATCTCGGCTGCACTCCCGAACAGTTGCAGTGGCT
>JANNOR010000041.1:0-14581 GCA_031399265.1 Cyanobacteria bacterium SOY_34_metabat_3
TTTCGTGAGCCACACCTGCCACCAACCCTCCGAGGGCGGCCATTTTTTCCGATTCTACAAGTTTATTTTGGGCAGATTTTAGGTTTTCTAAAGTTTGGGAAAGCTCGGAGGTACGCTGCTGTACTAAATTTTCGAGATTGTGATTAAATTCTTGCAAGTTAGTGTAAAGTTGGGCATTTTCGATCGAAATAGAAATTTGAGAAGACAGCAGTTTTAATATTTCTAACCTGTCTGGGGTAAAAGCGCCGGCAGTCAGATTGTTTTCTAAATATAAAATGCCGTTGAGTTTGCCTTGATGGATTAACGGAGTGCAAAGAATTGATTTAGGTTGAACGGCAATTATATAAGGTGCGCGAGTAAATTGTCCTTCGCTAGTGGCATCATTTAAAACTACACTTTCCTGGGTGCGGGCGACGTAGTTGACAACTGCAACTGCCAGCAAAGTTACTGCTTTATCTTCTGCTACAAAATCTATCGGAATAGATTGCATGACAGCTACGCGATCGGCATCTACACATCCTGATGCTTCAATCACCCATTTGCCCGATTTTTCTAGTATTAAAAAGCCTCTTTGTCCTCCAGCATTTTCAATAACAATTTTCATCAATTTTGCCAGCAGTTTATCTAAAACTATTTCGCCAGCTAAGGTTTGCGAAGCTTTGACTACGGTTGTCAAGTCTAGCACGCCTGCACTGCCGCTAGTAGTGGAAGCGCTGCTGGTAGATTTGTGAGTTTCGATATTAGTTGAAATCGAGGCTGAAGTTAGCAACTCGGAGTATTTTGATTCTAAATGCGCTGCTTTGGCTTTTGCTCCCCAGCGCTGATAGCAATAGCGCGCTTCTGTCAAGTAAGTTTTAGCAATTCTTTCTCGCCCTATTGATAAATAAAATGCTCCTGCCAATTCTGCCGCGAGTGCTTGTACCTGTATGTATCCGTTTTGTTGCGCTCCGGCAATTGCGCGGTCGTAATATTCCATTGCGGTCACAATATTGCCCAAAATGCGGTTTTTTTCTGCGGCGATTAACTCGCATTTGTGCTGGAGGTTCATCGGCGCTGAAAGCGCTTTCTTTTGCATTTTTTTTAGGTTGCTGGTGGCGTAAAAAAGATGCTCTTCTTGTTCCTCTTTTGTTGCAGATGGATATGCTGCCAGTCGGGCGAGAGCATCGTAAAAATGGTATTCAGGCACATTTATAAAACCCGCTACTCCGTCCAAATAGACTTCTGCTTGCGCTGCATTTTCTAGTGCTTGCTCGATATCTCCAAATAAATACGCTAATATTAGTTTTTGCAAATAAAAGTGCTGGAGCCCCACGCGATCGTTAGCATTTAACAGCAGACGCAACAAGTTTTCTTCGCTGTAATTTTTACCTAATAGAAGGTCGGAACTTGCCAAGGTTCCCATCAATTGCAAAACTGTTTGCCGATAGATTTGATTCCAAGTCAATACCGTTTCTTGCTTGATTTGAAACAGCAAATGGTTGTAATTTGCCATCTTTTGTTCCAGTTGTGTCAATTCTTGGCCGATGAAATACAAAGACTGACAAATATTTACAGCAGAATATCCAACACATTCTAAATCACCATTCTCTAGCGCGCTTTGATAGGCTTCCTCTAACAGCGGTAAAGTGTCTTTAACGTGATGCTTGCCGTGCATCAAAATGAAGGCGACTAAATTAAGCGTCTTGCTTTTAAATTCTAAAGCGTTTAGTTTTTCGATTAGATTTAAAGCTAATTGACCGAATCGATCGCCCGATTCAATATCTCTGACTATTCCTTTTAAAATTGCTCCGTAATTAGCATAGCCGAAGGCGGAAAAAGCCGAGTTTCCGTAGTTGATAGATAAATGAACTTGCTCGCATACAATCAGTGGTAGCAGCATCGGTTCAACTATAAAGGTAGCTGAAAACATACTGGAAAGCACGCGCATAGTTGCTAACTTTCGCGGATTTGCCATCACGGGCAAGTTAATTAAATCTTCTATTTTTTTACCGGTTAAATAAGCTGCGGTTTTGGTCAACGCTTGCTGAATGTGGAGGGGAATCGGCGATTCGGGAAAGTTAATTCCTAACATTTTTAGTGCTTCCCGACCAATTTTGACAGCTTCTTGCAGTTTGGTTTGCATCGCACAAGCTGTGATTCTGATTTCAAAAACTTTGATTTTATCTAGTTCATCTGTTGCTTGTTTCAAGACAAATTTTGCCCATTTTTCCATTTGTTCAAACTCGGTATTGAGGTAAGCTGCTTCTGCGGCTGACTCGTAAAGTGCAAGAGTCAAGTCGTAGTCAGTTTGCCAACTTTCTGGGGGAAGCAAGTCAATACCTGCGGTTAAATATTTGACTGCGAGCTCGTAAGCTGCACTTGCTTTTGCTTTGCGACCCGCAATTAAATTGAATTGACATAATTGAAGCTGTTCTAATTTGATACTGATAAGTTCTTTGGCTGCATTTAGGTGATTAGCTATATCAAAAACATGGTTTTGTAATTGCTCGGAAGGCGCATTTTGCAGCAGAAATCTGCCGATTTTGAGATGGGTTTCTTGTTTCTGAGATTCGGAGATTAAAGCATAAGCTGCTTGTTGTACTCGTTCGTGCAAAAATTTGTAAGTGGCGCTACCAGCATCAGCAACTGGTAGGAACAATTCATCTGTAAAGTCTGTAGAGATTGTGTCTGTGACTGCTGTGTTTGCTGTTAGGGCGATCCTCTTCGTTGGCGCAGCCCCCGTAGGGGCGGGCTTTCCTTCGGATCGCTTTCCTTCGGATCGCTTTGCTAACGCTAACGCTAACGCAATTTTGTAGTTGTTCACGGGCGCAATCAGACCGGACTGAATTGCTTCCCAGAGGTCTTTCGCTGCGAACGCCAGAGGTTTTTCGCTGATTTTTGAGAGAATTCCTAAATCAAATTTGTTACCGATACAAGCGGCTAATTTGAGCATTTCCTGGGTATTCTCTGGAAGATTGTGAATATTATCTATCATTAATTCTACAACATTATCAGTTATTCCTATTTCTTGTATTTGCTCGATATCCCACTGCCACTCGCCTGTATTTTTGTATTTTTTAACAACTCTATCAAGGTCATAAACGTTAGTTTTCGGTGTCTCTATCGATTGCTCGGAGGGTGCAAATTTAAATTGCAGCAGTTTTTTTGAATAAAGAGACTTGAGCAATTGAGTTAGAAAAAATGGATTTCCTGCGGTTTTTTCAAAAAGCAATTCTGCTAAACTTAGGGATTTTTCTGGTGTACAGTTGAGAGTATCGGCAACGAATTGATTGACGCTGTTGATGTCTAAAGGCGAAAGGGCGATCGCCCTTAAAGTCCCGCCTGCTTTGCTAATTGCTTCTGCTGTCAGCATTACGGGATGATTTGCATCTACTTCTTGTTCTCGATAGGCTCCAATGATTAATAAGTATTGACTTTCGAGATCGGTTGCTAGCAGTTGGATTAACTTGAGCGACGCTGAATCTACCCACTGCAAATCGTCTAGAAAAATTACCAGCGGGTGTTCTTTTTGAGTAAAGACGCGGATAAACTTTTGAAATACTAAATTAAAGCGATTTTTAGATTCATTTGCTCCTAAATATGGCACTGGGGGCTGCGGCCCGATGATGAGTTCTACTTCGGGAATAACTTCAATAATTACTTGGCAGTTACCGCCGATCGCATTTAAGATTTTTTGTCTCCAAATTTGGACTTTGGCGGCTGTTTCTGTCAGGATTTGCCGCAACAAGTCTTGAAAAGCTTCGAGCAAAAAAATGTAGGGAATATCGCGATTAAATTGCTCAAACTTGCTGGCAATAAAATATCCGTTTGCCCGCACAATTGACTTGTAAATCTTATAGACTAACCACGATTTTCCCAGACCGGCACAACCAGAAATAAATATAATCTCTGTATTACCCTGTCTCATTCGAGCCAACGTACTCAGAAGCATCATAACTTCGGCTTCTCGCCCGTAAAGTTTTTGGGAAATTTGCAAGTGGCTTGACCTATCTTGCTCGCCCAGAGTGATGTTAGAAATCTCCCCTGTAGTTTGCAGTTGGATAAGACAACTTTCTAAGTCGTACAAAATTCCAAAAGCACTTTTATACCTGTCTTCGGCATTTTTTTCTAATAGTTTCATCACGATATCGGAAATGGCGTGGGGAATCTCCTCGCTTTGTGCTTGATTGATTGTGCATTCTAGTTTATGCTTTCTGTTTTCGTAAGGAGAAACTGGCGTTTTGGCAATATGACAGTGTACTAATTCCATCGGATCGATCGCACTAAAAGGCAATTCGCCACAAAGCATTTCATAAAAGGTGACGCCTAAAGAATAAAAATCGCTCAGATAGTCGATCGCCCGATTCATGCGCCCCGTTTGTTCCGGAGACATATAGGCAAGGGTTCCTTCGAGTAAATAGGGATAGCTGAGGGCGGGATTTTCGCCCGGTAGCAGCGAGGCGATCGCAAAATCAGCAATCTTGACATCCCCTGTCGAACTATTGACAATAATATTGCTCGGTTTAATATCCTTGTGGATGATGTGATGTTCGTGAAGTTGACCGAGAGTTTCTGCTAGTTTTATGGCTATTTGCAAAAATCTTTGTAAATCTAGCTGGTGGTTGCTAAGGTAGTCTTTGAGGGAAATGCCGCCAAAATCTTCTAAAATTAAAACAGGAAAGTGATTGTACTTTTCGAGTTTGTAAAACTTGACTATTCCGGGCAAATTCAAATTTTTAAGAATTTCGGATTCGTGCAGGAGTTGCGCTATTTGTGCTGGGGTAGGGTAGGTCGGCGTGAGAGTTTTGAGGATAACTGGTTTTTGTTCCTCAAGCTGCATCCCTCGATAAATAACTGTGTGAGGGTTTGTATAAATTTCTCGGTCAATGCGGTATCCCGGGATGGTAATCATGCTATTTGGGGGTTGTTTAAAAGTGAAGTTTTTATATAAATTTCGGCTGGGTCAGAATAATATAGAGGACACGGCAGTACCGTGTCCCTACGCGAGATTAATCGCGCAAGAAACGGCACGAGTGCATCTCAATTTGGAAAGGGCGAAGCATTCCGGCCGACAATTTATTAGTGAGAACCAGAGATTTACTGCCGGAATGCTTCGCCCCTACGAAGATATTTACCAAAATGAGATGCACCCAATGGCACTGCCGTGTCCTGATTTCTACGCGAGATTAATCGCGCAAGAAACGGCACTGCCGTGTCCTGATTTCAGGTAATACTTATCTATATTGTAGTATTCAAAAAATCAAAAGTTGCATTTTACTATCCCGCCAGTGCCAAAATAAACTGGTGCGTGCAAATCAACAGCTAAAAATCAAAAAACCATGCAGAATATAACTGCCTCAAATCCAGCTAATACAACCGATCGCCCTTTGGGCACCGCAGACATTAAATTACTGGTACTGGATATCGACGGCACGATCGCAGGTATGTCAAATGACATCCGAGAACCAGTCAAGCAGGCAATTGTGGCCGCCGAGTCGCGCGGGGTGAAAGTGGCCGTCGCTACGGGCAGAATGTACCGATCGGCTTTGCGTTTTCACTCGGACATCGGCTCAACTTTGCCGCTAATTTGCTACCAGGGCGCGTGGATTCAAGACATGGCTACTCAAAAGCGGCTGCGACATTTGCCGCTGTCGAAACAAACTGCTCTGCAAATATTAGAGCATTTTGAAGCACCGGATTTGCGATCGCTTCTTTCGATCCATTTCTACATTGACGACAAACTTTATGTCCCGGAAATTACCGCAGCTACTCGCATTTATGCAGAACGATCGGGCATTGAACCAATTGTAATTAAAGATTTGCGGCGAGACATTCCGGGGGAACCAACAAAAATTTTGGCTTTGTGCAAAAATCCGGCGGTACTAGACGGCTTGCAAATCAGTATGCGCGAGCGCTACACGCCTGCTGAGCTTTATTTAACTCGATCGGTTGCTACTTTTTTTGAAGCGACGCATCCTTCGGCAAATAAGGGAGATGCGGTGCAGTATTTAGCCGAGGAAATTTTGGGTTTGCAGGCGGCGAATGTGATGGCGATCGGCGACAATTTTAACGATCTGGAAATGATTTCCTACGCGGGTGTGGGCGTGGCGATGGGGAATGCTCCTGATGGCGTGAAGGCTGTTGCTAATTGGGTAGCGCCGGATGTAGAGGAAGACGGGGTGGCGGCGGCGATCGAGCAATTTGTTTTGGGCGATCGCTGATATTTGCAGCAATCATAAATTTTCCCAAAATTATAGGGACACGGCATTGCCGTATCCCTACAATTTTAAAAATACCTTTGCACAGAAAAAGCACCGACGACTGGCCGTGTTTCGTCTCGGTGCTTTCTCTGGTTCGCTCCTCACACGTCCATCAATATAGCTAACTCGGTACATTGTGTCAATACTTTTAACAAAAGTTTTTTTTTGAGTCGGATGCGGGTGCGGGCGATCGAGGTATAACCTTTGTAATGCAAGGGTTTAGCCGATCGCCCGCACCAACATTTACCCGAAACATTTTACTTAAATTCCACCAGCCAATCCAAAATCAGAGCATTGACTTCCTTTGGCCGTTCATCGTGGGGACAATGACCGGTGTTGGGAATTGAGACAAATTTCACAGCTTTACCGTTGGCGGCTAATTCTTGGTAAATCTGACTCCCGGCGATCGGCGTCCAGGGGTCGTCTGCGCCCCAAAGTACCAGTAACGGGCGATCGACCTTTGGCAGCAATTCTGACGGTTGAGGGCCTGCTGGGGCTGTCAAAATTGAGGCGAATACTTGTTGAGCTCCGGGATCGCAGGAGGGGGCGTGGAGGAGTTCTACGAGTTCGTCGGTGATGGCTTCGCGGTTCCCGTAGACTTGGCGCAGGGTGTTGCGGATCCGGTGTTTTTTGCGGATGTTGTTGAATAGAAACGGGCCGATCGCGGGCGATCGAACTAATTTAGCAAAAGTCCCCATGATTAATCCCAGGGGAAAACTCAGTTCTTCGGGTCTGTGGTTAAGCCCGCCCGCACAGTTGATCAAGACACCGCCGGCTGATATTTCTGGATGGTTGGCGACAACCATCAAACTGAGCAAAGCGCCGATCGAATTCCCGACAAATACCGCCGGTTCCTGTACCAACTCCGTCCAGAAATCGGTCAGCAATTCTTCCCACAATTCCAGAGTGTAATCGATCGCCGGTTTGGCGGAAGCACCAAATCCCAGCAAGTCCAGCGCGAATACGCGGTAGCCGCCGGCCGCGAGTCCGGGGATATTTTGGCGCCAATGTCCGATCGAAGCCCCGAATCCGTGAATCAAAATCAGAGGGCGGCCGGTTCCTTGAACGGTATATTGGATTTTGTGACCTTTCCAAGTCCAAATTAATTTTTCAAAGCTGGTTGCAGATACTAATTGTTGTGCAGTCACGGCTATTATGTAAATTTTCGTTAACTACTTTCATCATAGCAGCACTATCTCTTTAGGGGCGAGCTAGGAGCCATGCCCAATGCCCGATGCCCAATGCCCGATGCCCGATACCCCTTTTTACCTTTTTTGCAGCAACCAATAAGTCATCATTTCCCCCTTACCTTTTATGGGAATCTTGCCTCGCGACTCAAACAAATACTTATCTTTCAAACGCTCGTAAGTAACATCAGTAACTTGAATTCTGCCTGCAAAACCCGTAGCTTCCATCCTCGCCGCCACATTCACCGTATCTCCCCACAAATCATAAGTAAACTTGCTCACACCAATTACTCCCGCCACGACTGGCCCGGAATTGATGCCGATGCGAATTGCTAGTTTTTCCCCTGTCTCGGCGGACAATTTTGCGATTTTTTCCTGCATTCCCAGGGCCATAAGGGCGATCGCCTCGGCGTGGTCGGATCTCGGCGTAGGCAATCCCCCAACTACCATATAAGCATCGCCAATTGTCTTAATTTTCTCCACACCGTAATTTTCAGCTAACTGATCGAAGTGGCAAAAAATCACGTTTAATCGCTTTACCAACTCCGTCGGAGACATTCTCGCCGACAGCTCAGTAAAGCCAACAATATCAGCAAATAAAACACTGACTTCGCCAAAACTGTCAGCAATTGTAGTTTCCTGGGCTTTCAAGCGTTCTGCTATAGGTTTTGGTAAAATATTTAATAGCAACTTCTCGCTTTGTTCCTGCTCAAATTTCAGGGCTTCTTGCGCTGATTTGCGTTCTGTGATATCAGAAACAGTCCCTTCGTAGTACATCAGCTCACCTTTTGCATCCCGAACAGCCCGGACATTTTCTGACACCCAAATCCGGCTCCCGTCTTTGCGGCATACCATAGATTCAAACCCCGAAACGGCATTTTCTGCATCCATAGCCATCACAAATTCTAGGCGGCGTTCCGGGTCAACGTACAGTTGCTGAGAAATATTTTTCACCCAGCATATCAGTTCTTCTGGCGACTCGTAACCGTACAATTTTGCCAAAGCTGGATTAGCGCTGAGATACCCTCCTAAAGGCGTGCTTTGAAAAATGCCTTCCATCGCATTTTCGACAATGCTGTGATATTTTTCTTCAGCAATTCGCAGCAATTCTTCTGCTTGTTTGCGCTGAACAAGAGAACCTAATTGAGTGCCGACAGCATTAAAAACGTCTATAAACCTGGCGTCTTTCCCACAAGCCAAAATTTTAAAGAAAACTAGCACTGCCAATACTTCATCCCCTACCAAAATCGGTACGCCAAAACCCGCTTTGAATCCGACTTCTAGTGCTATTTCACTTCGGAGAAAATGCGGGTAGCCCTCTTGAATATCTTCTACCCATTCCGGTTGCTTGGATGCCCAAACTCGTCCCGGTAGCCCTATATTCATGGGAAAGGTCAGTTGTTCGCTTTGACTTCGGAACGATTTCATGCTCTCGCTGCTCACATAGCAGCCCCGGGCAGATTGCAGCACAGTTCCTTCTACATCGGGAATCCAAGCTTCTCCTAAATCCCATCCGATTGTTTCGCCAACTTGGTGCAGAATTACTTCTAAAGCTGAGTGAAAGTCTACAGCTTCGCCGATCGCCCGCGTAGTTTCCAGCAAAAACCTGATTGATTCTTCGGCCCGCTGCCTTTCTGCGATTTCTTCCTGCAATCTAGAATTACGATCGTGCAGTTCCCTAGCTTGCTGTTGCAGTTTCGATTGCAGCGAACGAAGCGAAAGTTGGTTTTCGACGCGGGCCAAAACTTCTTCTACTTGAAACGGCTTAGTAATATAATCTACTCCTCCTACTTGAAAAGCTTTAACTTTTTCCACCACATCATCTAGCGCGCTAATAAAAATTACCGGAATATCCTTAGTATTTTCACTTAACTTTAACTTCTCGCAAACTTCATAGCCGTTCATTTTCGGCATATTAATATCTAGTAAAATTAGATCGGGAGGAGAGATTTTCGCTCCTTGCAGAGCCAGTTGTCCGTTAATAGCCTTCCTGACTTGATACCCGTGGGATGCTAGCATAGTCGATAAAAGTCGCAAGTTGTCCGGCATATCGTCAACGATCAGAATGTCTTTAAGAGTCGCTGGTAATGGATGGTCGTTCATCATAATATAATTGAGTTAAATCGATAATGATATCAATCCGAAAATTATCGACTAAATCTCTTAAAGCATTAGCGAGATTTGCCTCAATTTCGGGAATTTGTTCGATCAGTTCGAGAATGCGGTTGTCGTCAACGCAAAGTGCTGCTCCGTACAAATCTACCACCCAGTCTGCGGGCATTACACTCAGATCCTCGGCGGTCAAACTTTTAAGCGGTGTCGGTGCACAAAAAGAAGTAGATGAGTTTTCTTCCTCATAAATATAACGCAGGTTCAGGTGATTTGCGATCTTTTCAAACAGCACCTCTTCCCGAAATGGTTTACAGATCAAATCGTTACAACCAGCAGAAAAAATTATTTGCCGCTGCTCGTCAAAAGCACTAGCAGTCAGGGCAATAATTACTGTTTCTTTACCTTCTGCGGTTTGTTTAATCTGTTTTGTCGCTTCATACCCATCCATCACAGGCATCAGCATATCCATTAAGATCAGGTGCGGCTTCCAAATTGACTGCAAAGCAATTCCTTCTTCACCGTTAGTTGCTTCGCGCACTTCAAATCCCAGCGGTACGAGGAGCTTGACCAGCAGTTGGCGATTTTCGGCTATATCTTCAACTATTAATATCCGATAAGTTGGCTGTCCGGCTTCTAAAGCAATAACTTGTTTAACCGCTGATGCTTCTTGTTCGTCACTTTCTGTTACTAAGTTAACGTGGATATTAAAGCTGAAAGTTGTGCCTCGATCGACTTCACTCTCAACAGCAATATCACCTCCCATAATTCGGACAAACTGTTGGCTGATCGGCAATCCCAGCCCGGTTCCCTGCATGGATTTTCGACCGGCTTCCGTTTGTACGAAGGGCTGGAACAATGTGGTAATTTCCGACGGAGAAATGCCGGGGCCAGTATCGGCAATTTCAAAATACAATTGGGATTTGTTTTCGGCTGGGCTGCTGACGCGCAAACTAACGGTTCCGTGTTCAGTAAATTTAATCGCATTGCCGATCAGGTTAATTAAAACTTGCCGCAATTTAGCTTCGTCTGTTTGAATGTACTGCGGCAAATCGCCGAAATTTTCAAATATTAACTTCAAGCCTTTTGAGTTGGCTTTTAGTTGCAGCATTTCTCTGAGGCTGTTGAGAAAGTTGTAGAGGTTGAAGCGGCTTTCATTGATGGTAATTTGACCGGCTTCTATTTTGGACATTGACAAAACATCATTGATCAGTTCCAGCAAATGTTCGCCGCTGCGGTTGATAATTTGTATGTATTCTTTTTGTTCTTCTGTGATCGAACTGTTGCGAGCCATCACTTGGGAAAACCCTAGAATCGCGTTGAGAGGCGTGCGGAGTTCGTGGCTCATGGATGCGAGAAATTGGCTTTTGGAGCGGTTGGCAACTTCGGCATTTTCTTTAGATTTTAGCAGTTCTATTGACTGTCTTTGAGTGCGGGCGAGCAATTCGGCTTGCTGTAATGCTACTCCTAGTTGAGTGCCTACATGAACTGCAACGTTGATTTCAGCTTCGCTCCACTGGCGGGGAACAGAATTTTGATAGGATGCTAGCAGTCCCCAGAGCTGTTCGCCGCAAAAAATTGGCACAGTAATGTATGATTTGGCTTCAAATCTTTCTAAGAGTTGGATGTAACAATTATCGAAGCCTTGCTTGTAAATGTCTGGGACACAAAGGTAAGTTGTACCTCGGCTGTAGGGCCCGCCTTCGGTTTCTTGCAAATAGGTATCGCGTACTTTTTGTGAGGTGCTATCGAATTTTTGGGCGAGGCAAATTTCGCTGTCTAAAGCGCTTTCGGTAAAGTTAGAATAGCTCTCCTGTGCTTGGATGAGAGAAACCCACTTGCTATCTACGGATTCGGCTACAAACTCGCCGCTCCAGTCAGGATTGAAACGGTAAAGGGCGACTCGATCGCACTTCATAGTTTGGCGCAATTCTCGGGTTGTGGCGTGAAAAATTTCTTGGATATCTAAAGTCTGGCGCATTCTTTCAATGATCCGGGCGATCGCTCTTTGCCGCAAAGCACTTTCTTGCAGTTCGGCTTCTGCTTGCTTGCGTTCGGTAATATCTACAGCCATTAAAGCAATGCCGATCGCTATACCGTTTTCATTAATTAGCGGAGTATTATACCATTCGCAAACGATATTTTTACCATCTTTTGTGATAGTTTCGCTAGTAGTGCAAATGGCACAAGAATCGGCATTAATTTTGTTGCTTAAAAATTTAAAAATTTGGTGGTAACAGTTATTTGGAACGATGAATTCCGGAACATTCTGGCCGATAAGTTCTTGTTGGCTGTAGCCAAAAAATTTCTCGGCAGCCGGATTCCAAGTAATGATTTCAAAATTGAGATTTAATTCAATAATAGCTAGGGGCGTTTGCTGCAATAAAAACGAGATTCTTTGCTGCGATGCTAACAGTTTTTCTTCGGCTAATTTGCGGTCTGTCATGTCATTAGCCGTACCCAGAATTTGTTTGGGTTTACCATCAGTTGTTCTGAGAAATACCGTATCCCAACTGTGCATCCACCGCCATTCGCCGTTTTTGTGTTTCATTCGGTATTGACATTCAATGACATCGCCGTCTTTGGCCTGTTCCACTTTTTGGACGCTTGCCAAAAACTCTGGCAAATCGTCGGGGTTGAGCAGATTTGACATCATTGCTGTACCCATATCTTGTATTTCTCGGGCGGTGTAACCGAGCATCACCGCAAGTTGTCGGTTGCTGTAAACATTCCGCTGTTCTACTAAATCGTAAACGTACAATAGGTTGGGATTGGAATCGGCGATCGCCTGAATGAAGTGCTGGCTTTCTCGGAGTGCAGATTCTGCTTGTTTGCGATCGCTAATATCTCGTGCTACGATAATCACCGATTCTGGAGAAAGCACAGAAATTTTAGCATCGAGCCAAATTTCGCGCTCTCCAACTGTATAGCTATATTCAACATTGATGCTTTGCTTCATTTTCAGAACTTGTTGGATGGCATTTAATACCAAATCTGCCACAGATTCCGGCAAGACTTCGCGGACAGTTCGGTTAATCATTTCGCTGGCTGGTTTCACCAAATTCGCCGCTGCTGTTGGGGCGATTTTGATGCAGCGCCCTTCTGCATTTCTCACTAAAACTATGTCAGTCATCGCCGCAAAAATCGCCCGCAATTCTGCTTCAGATTCTTGCAAAGCCTCCTCGGCGCGGATGCGGGTGCGAATTTCTGCTTGTAACTGTTTATTTTGCCGATCGAGCTGTCCAAGCCGCTGTTTTTCTCGATCGATCAGTTTAGCTTGAGCCAGCGCGATCCCTACTTGAGCCGCCACAGCTTCTAACAAGTCGATTTCATCCGATGTCCATTCCCGTTCGCGATCGCACTGGTGCAAACAAATAGCGCCGTTTGCCCTACCTTGGTAGGAAGTGCGAATTGCCAGCATCGATTTCAACCCAACCAGGCGGCAAATTGGTTGAACAGCTTGCAAAAGCGGGTCTGAGTAAACATTGTTGGAGGCGATCGCCCGATCTTGGATCATCATCTGTACCACATGAGGATTGCCCCAAATTGGAACGGGTACGTTTTGAATAGATTCGCACCCCGGCTCTAGGTACTCTCCCGCCAGAGGGATATCGACTTGGGGAGTAGTAACGTAAGTATGAATCAAACAGCGATTGGCACAGAATGCCTGACCGATTTGAGTTGCGGCTGTTTGAAAGATTTGTTCTGGCTGCAAGCTCGATCGAATTTGTTGAGTTATTTTGGCAATCAGCAACTCTCGCTGAACTTGCCGTTCCAAAGCAGCTTTAGCAACCGCCGTTTCTATTTCTGCTTGTTTGCGATCGCTGATATCAAAAAGCACACCATACCAAACAATATCGCCATTATCGCGCATCTCTGGTCGAGAATTAGATTGCAGCCACTTGAGTTTGCCCGACGGCGTAACAATCCGCCATTCAAAGGCAAAAGGTTCTAAAGTTCGAGCGCTATCGGCAATTTTTTCCCCCAGATATTCTCGGTCATCTGGATGATGTTGATCGAAGCATAACTCAGGATTTTTTAATATATCCTCACTCTCTAATTCGTAAATTTTCTGACAAGCATAACTGATATATTCAAATTTAAAACTTCCCTCGGAATTCTTCACAAATTGATAAATAACTCCCGGTATATTGACCGCCAATTTCTGCAACCGGGCTTTGCTTTCCCGGAGTGCTTGTTCTGTCCGCTTGCGGAATTCTACCTCTCGTTGCAGTTGGGCATTTTGCTGTTTTAATTGTTTCGATAACTGTTGTATAGTCAGTTGACTTTCGATCCGAACTAAAAATTCTTCCACTTGAAAAGGCTTAGTAATGTAGTCAACGCCGCCGACTTCAAAAGCTTTAACCTTGTGAAAAGTTTCATTAAAAATGCTCAAAAAAATCACCGGAACTTGCCTAGTTCTTTCATTAGCTTTCAGTCTTTCGCAAACTTCGTAGCCGTTCATTTTGGGCATGGCAATATCTAGTAAAATCAAGTCGGGAAGAACAGTAAAATTAGCATTAATCGCCATAGTTCCCGAAATCGCCCGCTGAACTTTATACCCTTCTTTGGTCAATATATTTGATATAAACCGGAGGTTGTTGGGCTGGTCATCAATAATTAAAATGTGAATATTTTCTTTTTCGATCGCCATCTTTTGTCTTGCCATTTTAAATTTTATAGTATTAGCAGCAAATTGATAAATTAACGCTCTAGCGATGCTCTGACAGCTAAAGTGATTCGTCATATCATGTCCAGTCGATCGACGACTATCAAGTTGCTTTTTCGTGAGGACTAAAATCCTCAGATTTTTGGAATATTAAAGTCCTTACTACAAACACCTTGATTCCCGTTCGCAGTAAGGACTTGAGTCTTCAGATTTTTTGGATGAATAAAGTCCTTACTACAAAATTGCCAAAACAAATCTGATTATGGGCTGACAACATCAAGTATGCTGAAAAACAATTATGACTTATACCAATTTAATGTGAAGTTGCATATATCTCGATCCCCCTAAATCCCCCTTAAGAAGGGGGACTTTGAGCG
>JANNOR010000050.1:0-14728 GCA_031399265.1 Cyanobacteria bacterium SOY_34_metabat_3
CAACTCCCATAGATCGATCGCCCTAGCTGTAAAGCCGATCGAGCTTTAAGAAGGTTTGCAACAGCACGTTTGCTCCCCGAGTACACTCTTCTGGGGAAGTATACTCATCTTCTGCGTGGCTGACTCCGCCGCGAGAAGCTACGAAAATCATCCCCATATCGGCAAACCGTCCGATTTCTTGGGCGTCGTGTCCGGCGCGGCTGATTAAATGCGTCGAACTCAAGCTTAATTCTTGGCAAACTTCGGCAATCGCATTTTGAATTTTTGACGCTGCTAGTGTCGGTAATACGTGCAGCATTTCGGTGATTTCAACTTCGGTTTTGGTGCTAAGCGCGATCGACCTAAACTCTTGTTTCATTTTAACTAACAATTCTGCCAAATGGGTTTGAGATATATCGCGCAAATCGATCTTAAAATCTACTTTTCCCGGTACGATGTTTGTAGCATTCGGCGACACGTTTAAGTAACCTACCGTTGCTACTTGTTCGCCCGGTGTTTCTACTCCCAATTTGTTGACGGCGAGTACCATTTGTGCTGCGGCTACTAGGGCATCTTTGCGATCGCGCATGGGTGTAGAACCGGCATGATTGGACCGCCCCGTTACAGTAACTGCATAGCGGTATTGTCCGACAATGCCTTGAACTATTCCTGTTTCATCCCCGGTACTTTCCAAAACGCCTCCTTGTTCGACGTGGAGTTCTACAAAAGCCGCTATTTCTTGGGGATGCCGTTTTGCTTGTGCAATTTTTGACCAATCTCCGCCAATTTGTGCTAAACAAGTTTCAATGGAAGTGCCGTCGCTGCGCTGGTAATATGTGGCATCGCTGACTGTATTTCCGGCCATCGCTTTGCAGCCGATAACAGTGTTTTCTTCGTCGGTAAATACGATCGTCTCGATCGGGTGTTCCAAGCATAGGTTATTTTCGTGCAGTACCCGCACCACTTCAATCCCTGCCAAAACTCCCAAAACTCCGTCGTAATGGCCGCCTACAGGCACGGTATCGATGTGAGAACCTGTAGCTAGGGCCGCACCCTCGCGCTTTCCGGGATACCGCCCGATGATGTTTCCCGCCGCATCAATCCGCACTGTCATCCCGGCTTCTACCATCCAAGATTCAACGAGTTGGCGGGCGAGCAAATCTGCTTTGGTAAATGCTACCCGACTGACGCCTCCTCCGGGTAGTTTGCCGATTTGGGCGAGTTGGGCGATACTGCGGTTGAGGCGCGGGCCGTTGACTGCAAGTGTTAATGTTAGTGTCATTTAAATTTCTTTTATTGATTGATTTAACTAATTGCTGTATACTGCATTCAATAGCATTTAAATGGGTGACATAATGTAGCCTTGTTTACAAAAGTCGAGCGCTTCGACAGTACCAGCAGTAAGGTGCGCATTGCGCACATTACAAGAGTCAGCGCATCAGTCTTAAGTAGGAAAAAACACAATTTTTATCGGGTGTATGTGATGAATCAAACAGCAATTGCAACCAAACGAGTTTTCATTTGCGGTTCTGCCCTGCGGGGTCAGCCGGACAACAGCAACCTCGGAGATGCTAAGTTTATTCGAGAAGCAAAAACTCGTCCGATTTACCGCTTGCATTCGGCAGAAAATGGCTGGCATCCTGCAATCTATGAAGTGGCCGCGGACGGTGTATCAATTCCGGGCGAAGTGTATGAATTAAGTTTAGAGCAATTTGAAGAATTGGCAGCGGGCGAACCGCCGCATATGTATCCCTCGGATGTGGTTTTGGATGATGGGGAAGTGTTGACGGCTTTCTTTTACCCGCAGGAATTGGTTGAAAAGTACCAATGGGAAGATATTTCCGATCGAGGTGGATGGGCCGCTTATAAAGCTAGCGCGGTTAACGCAGGGCCAAATTAGACGGGACTTACGCCCTGGGACCAAAGAAACCGGGTTTTTTACTGATGTTAAGGGTTTGAAGCAAATATGAAGGTTAAAAACCCGGTTTCTCGCCACTCCACCTATGATGTTCGTGCCAGTGTCGCGCAATATCGATGCGGCGAGACAGCCACACGTTTTCGTGCTGCTGTATGTAATCCAAAAAACGGCCCAACGCAGCCGCCCGCCCGGGCCTCCCCGCTAAACGGCAGTGCAGCCCCACAC
This sequence comes from Cyanobacteria bacterium SOY_34_metabat_3, assembly GCA_031399265.1. Lineage (GTDB taxonomy): Bacteria > Cyanobacteriota > Cyanobacteriia > Cyanobacteriales > Microcoleaceae > Microcoleus. The sequence continues at coordinate 2,123 of JANNOR010000050.1, forward strand.
TCATCATCTTGGGCGCTGTCTCGCCCTCGGCGTAGAGTAAGTCGAAAGAATCGCGCAAGTAAGCAAAAAATTGGTCGCCGGAATTAAACCCCTGACTCGTGGCAAATCTCATATCATTGTTGTCGAGGGTGTAGGGAATTACCAGGTGGGGTTTGTCGCACTCATACACCCAGTAAGGCAAATCATCCGCGTAGCTGTCGGAATCGTAGAGAAAACCGCCTTCCTCGACTACTAGCTTGCGAGTGTGGGGGCTCGTGCGCCCGGTATACCAGCCGAGGGGACGGCTGCCGGTTACTTGCGTGTGAATGTCGATCGCCCTTTGCAAATGCTCGCGTTCTGCTTCTTCCCCAAAATACTTATAATCGATCCAGCGGTAGCCGTGGCTGGCAATTTCCCAATCGGCTGCTAACATCGCTGCTACTGCTTCGGGATGCCTTTCTAAAGCCATCGCCACCCCGTAAACAGTGACCGGTATTCCCCTCGAAACAAACATTCGGTGCAGCCGCCAAAAACCCGCCCTGCTACCGTATTCGTAACAGGATTCCATGTTCATGTGGCGTAGTCCTGATAGGGGGACGGCCCCGACAATTTCTGATAGAAATGTTTCGGAAGAACCGTCGCCGTGCAGGATGCAGGTTTCTCCGCCTTCTTCGTAGTTAATTACAAATTGTACGGCTATGCGCGATCGATTTGGCCATTTAGGATCGGGTGGATTTTGCCCGTAACCGATTAAGTCTCGCGGATAATTTTGTGGCATATAAGTTATTTGTTAGTGGTTATTTGTTAGTGGTTAGCGATCGTAACTAATAACCAATTCCCGATGCCCCATGCCCGATGCCCCATGCCCAATGCCCAATTCCCAATGCCCAATCTAAAATTATTGATGTTGTTCTATTTCCTGAATTTCTTTAATTACCCGCGCTTTGCTGGCGGTTAAATGTTCTTTCATTGCTTCCCCAGCGGCGGCTGGATTTTGTTCGCTGACAGCTTGATAAATGCGGCGGTGTTCGCTGCGGATTTCCAATACTCCCGGATTGTATTCCATTGTGCGCAGCCGTACTAAGATCATTTTGTCAAACACGCTATCTAACAAAGTTACCAGCCAAGAATTAGCGGAACTTTGGGCTAGCAAGCGGTGAAATTGATAGTCTGCGTACAGCAATTGATAGTTTGTCAGTTCGCCCGATCGCACTTGTGTGTTATTTTCGGCTTGTTGCACGATCGATTCGAGTTGTTTTAATTGAGTCGGTGTCGCATTTTGGCTGGCTTGAGTCGCCGATAATTGTTCCAAAGCAATGCGACAATCGTAAAGATCCTCGGCATCGGCGATCGACAGTGTAGCAACGCGCAATCCGTGATGCGGATCTGCCGTCACTAAATTCTCTCGTTGCAGTTGGCACAAAGCTTCTCTCACCGGAGTTCGGCTGACGTTTAGCATTTGAGCAAGTTGAGTTTCGATCAAGCGTTCTCCGCCTGCTAATTCCCCCGACAGGATAGCAGTTCTGAGAGCTTGGTAAGTTTGTTCGTGGAGGGATTGAGTGCGGCGAACCGCGCGAAATGAAAGAGCCAAAATCTGTTATCCTTTAGTTGAAAATAGAGTAATTAACTATTGTTAAAAATTATTGATTCAGCCTTGAAACTCAGATTTTTATGTTAGATAACAGGAGGTTTTGGCTGACTTATTATCTAATGATACAGCACATTGACGCTTCTCTACCAGATACAGTAGGGACACGGCACTGCCGTGTCCTTATTCGTGTTTTTTAAGCAATCTGGTCTGGTTAAAAGCTAAACTGAGTGCGGAGATTTCCGACAAATACAGTCGGGTTGCCATCAAAATTGTTGGCGTTAAAAATAGCATAAAATGCGGGGACGATCGCAATATTATTCGTAATCGGGTAGTAGTACGAACCCTCTACTTCGTACTGAGTCCCGCCATTACCGCCGCCGGAGAGCAAAAATCTGCGGCCCGATATGTAATCCTGGGGAATCACGAATGAAAGTACGCCCAGCGCGCCCTTTTTTCCCAAATCTGGAAATCCCATGCCAACTTGCAAAGATTGTACCTTAATATCTCCGCCAGCGCGATCGCGATTTACCGGATTTACCTCAAGTTGTCCGTAGGAATACCGCCCGAATAAACCAAAATTCCGGCTCAGCAACCAATCAAAATTGACCACAAAAGTATCAGCGCCGGAGTCTCTAACTTTCCCCCCAAAACCGTCATCTGCATAGCCGTAAGGCAGCGGTTCGCCCACTGCGCCGCCGATGAATCCATTATAAGGTTTGAGGCTCGATCGCGCGTAAATCAGCCGCAGATTGAAAGAGTTGCTGGGGGAGTATTCCAACTGCGCTGTCATCGTGTTTGAACTGTTGAACAAACCATCGCTGGGATTGCTAGCCGTATTGAACACCGCCGGATTCAAAAATTCGGTATTTTCAGCCATATAAGCAGCCGTAAACCTGAGCGGTTTGGCAACTTGCCAAGTGACAGCAGCGCCCGATCCGCGATCGACTGCATTTAACAGTGTACTTCCGTTCGAGTTAAAACTGGTAGCTCCCCTCAGAAAAAATGTGAAGCGATTGCCATCAAAATATCGATAATAATTCAAGCGCGGCCCGATCGCAACTTGCACCTTGTCTCCTACGGGAAACGTGTAAGACATCTCGCGAATTCCCACAGTATTAGGCGTTGGTACGCCTGTTTGGTCTAAAAACGGCGTACCCCAAGAATTGTAAAAACCTGCCGATACCAGTTCGTTTGCGGGCGAATTGCCGTTGCCAAAAACTAACTGAGTCACCAGGGAATCTTTGCCTGTAAACGAAGTATTTAGCGTCAAGAAAGCGTAGTAGCTAAAAGTAGTTTCAGGTTGCTCCCGCTCGACGCGAGTCGGTCGGTTGTTGGCATCGCGAGTTGGGGGAGCAAAGGCGCTGTTTGGGGTAGTGCGGCTGCGTTCGGCGGTGATATCGCCTGTGGGAAATGCTGATGTCAGGTTGAACCAAACCGTAGCATTTAGTTTGGTTGTAGTTGAAAATTGATTGGATTCTAGCTCCGATGTGCGGGCTTCTAATACATCGACTCTACCGCGTAAGGTTGCTAGTTCTGCTGCAAATTCTTCTTGCAGTTTTTGGAGTTTTTGTAAATCCTCTTTTTTGACTAAGTTGGATGTTCCTGCTGTTACCAACTCTGCTACTTTATCGAGACACGCATTCAACCCGGCGGCGAATTCGTAGCGAGTCATGGCTCGATTTCCGCGATAGGTTCCCTCGGGATATCCCGCTATGCAGCCGTAGCGTTCAACTAAGGATTGCAGTGCTTGAAATGCCCAATCTGTGGGCTTGACATCGCTCAGTTGCGAAACTGAGGTGACTTGCTCTATTTCGGCAGCATCGTTTGTTTCGAGGCTGTCTGTTTGTTGAATTTCGGCGATAGTTGTCGGACTTTCCGGCCGTTGAATTGACTCGGCTAATTCGTTAGATTCGCTGGATGATTGGGCTGCTGTTTCTGTCTCTTTTACTTCCTTTGATTCGGAAACTGCTGCGACTTTTTCTTGGTTTATTTCTGGTAGATTTTGTGATGAGATGTCGGCTGGCTTTTCATCTATTACCGTAGGATTTGTCTGTGTGTCAATTGGTGCGATCGCCAATTCTGCTACAGGTGATTCTGCTATCTGGGCTGTTGCTTCCTCGGTTTCCAAAACGGAATTTTCCGCAGCAGAGCTTGTAGGAGAAATCAGCAAATTAATACAAAAAAAGGCTGGCGTTGCTGTCAGCAGGATTTGGAAAAATAAAAATTTAGACATGATCCTCACACCGTAAATATCGAATAGCGAAATTGGAGGCAGAGCCTCCGGATCTGCGTTACCAGGCAGACTCTAAGATCCCCCCCAGCCCCCCTTAAAAAGGGGGGAGCAAGAGTTTTCAAAGTCCCCCTTCTTAAGGGGGATTTAGGGGGATCTGGACTGGGTAAAAACGAGATTTATCAAGGTTTTAGGCTTAACTTGTCACCAATGAGCTGAGCCTAATTCCCTACGTTCAATAAACCTGGAATATGCCTTTTAAGTCAGCGGTTTGCGATCGCCCGCAGCAGGTAAAGCCCGCTCTGCTTTCGGAGGCAAAAAGCTCTCGTCAACTATCTGATTAACTGGCGGGGCTGTAATTTTCAAGACTTCTGCTACTTGTTTGGCTGTCGCTTCCAGACGTGCCGGATCGACTCCGCCCAAGCCAACTTTTTCAACTTCGGGAGTGATGTACAGTCTTTCTAAAGCAATTTGCAGGCGGCGCTTTTCCGCATTTTTGTCCATCAAACTATCTCCAGCTTTCACCACCGATTCCAATCCGGCTGTCGGATCTTTTAAGGTATCTTGCAGCCCTTTGAAATACGCTCGCAAAAAGCCTTTTACTACTTCGGGATTTTTATCTAAAAAGGCTTTTTTGACAACGATCGCATTTCCGTACAAATCTAAACCGTTCTCGGTGTAGTAAAATACATTCATATCTTCCGGCTTTTTGCCTGCTTTTTCTAATGCGGGGATGATCGTAGTTGCAAAGCCGCTGACTGCATCCACATCGCCCTTAATTAATAATGTTTCGCGCAGCTTCGGTTCCATTGTAATCCACTCTACCGAGTCGGCTTGCACTCCGGTTTTTTGGGCGAATACCGGCCACAATTTGCGCGGTGCATCTCCTGCGGGTGCTCCTAGCTTTTTGCCGGCTAATGCTTTTGGATCTGCGATGTTGCTCGACTTGAGGGTGACAATTGAAAATGCCGATCGATTGTAAGGTACTGCAACTGCTACTACTGGATCGTTGGGATTCTTGGCATTGAACTCCATCATCGAGTAAATATCGCCAAATCCGAGCTCGAATTGGCCTACTGCTACTTTAGTAATTGTATCAGAGGAACCGTAGCCGCGCTCGATTTTGACATCCAATCCTTCGGATGAAAAATAGCCTTTGTCGATCGCGATTGTCAGCGGTGCGTTGTCGCCTTGCAGCAGCCAAGAGGGATTGACTTTGATCGCCCGTTTCTGCGCGGTGTCGGCGGCTGTTGTGGCAGTTGCTCCCCCGGATGCAGGGGTAGTTGCGGCATTAGGCTGCTGGGATTGGCAACTGCTCAGAATTAGTAGCGCTGCGATCGGCACTAGGGAGAGCGATCGTCCTAACCATGTATTTTTCATATAAAAATGCTTGCTATTTGGACAACAAACCAAACCAAAAAACCATCGCCCGTTTCTGCGGATTTAGCCTCAAAATTAAGCAGCGCTCAGGTTTTTTGTATACGGTATGCTTAAATTAATTGAGTGACTGTATATACAAACACAGTTTTTAGTTTTTTGTCAAACCACAATCAAATAAACAAGTTGATATTTGCCTTAGCTTGATGTTGCGCTCGCTTGCGCGAACGTTCGTGTAAAAGTTTGTATTTTCGGATACAGCAAGATTCCCAAATATCAAGAATAAATAAACAAATAAGTTTGTAAAAGTTGCGTGCATATAGGATACGGATGAGATTCAACTAAAGAAAGGAGGTAGACTAACTGTGGTACAGCCTAAAATGCTAACAAATGCGATCGGCACTCAAGAACCGACTCTGTTGGAATTCGATCGCGTGGGCTTAGAGTATCAAGTTGACGGCCAACCGAGGCGAATTATTGACGAGATTTCGCTGTCGATCGCCCAAGGAGAATTTGTATCCTTCGTAGGCCCTAGCGGCTGCGGTAAAACATCGATTTTGAGGATGGTTTCCGGGCTGTCTCCAGCCCCGATCGGCGAAATTCGGATTCGCGACAAAAAGATTACCAAACCGCTGAAAAATGTCGGCATTGCCTTTCAAAATCCAGTGCTTTTGCCTTGGCGAAATACCCTCGACAACGTACTTTTGCCGCTGGAAGTAGTGCAGCCTTACAAGCGGGAATCGAAAGATCCCAAGCGCCGGGAAATGTTCGTGCGCCAAGCCCAAGAATTGCTAGCTACCGTCGGATTGCAAGACTTTCAAAAACAGTTTCCCTGGCAACTTTCGGGAGGAATGCGGCAGCGGGCTTCTCTGTGTCGCGGCTTAATTCACCAACCGGAAATCCTGCTGTTGGACGAACCTTTCGGGGCGTTAGATGCTTTCACGCGCGAGGAAATGTGGGTGATGCTGCAAGAGTTGTGGATGCGGGTGAAGTGCGTTTGCATCCTGATCACTCACGATTTGCGGGAGGCTGTTTTCTTGTCTGATACGGTTTATGTCATGGGCCCGCGTCCAAGTTCGATCGTCTACAAAGTCAAAGTCAACCTCCCGCGTCCCACAAATCTAGATATGATGATGTCGGATGATTTCAACCACATCGTAGCAGAACTGCGCCGCCACATTCACCGCAATTAAAAAAATTGTGACAAAGCTATGGATAAGTTAGATAAATTTGCTCGCTCAAAAACAGCAAGTATTATGATGCCACTTGCTGCGACAATCTTGCTGTTCGTGCTGTGGGAAATTCTGGTATTGCTATTCAAAATTCCCCCGTACAACTTGCCCGCACCTTCGGCAATTCTCGCCGCCACTTTAACTCAAAGCAAAGCACTGATCGAAAACTCTGGACAAACTTTGTTTACAACTTTAGCGGGTTTTTGCATAGCGATTGTAGCTGGCATAGTGCTGGGGTTTCTGATCGGGTATTCGCGGATTGCCTATATAGTTTTGTACCCGCTATTAGTGGGGTTCAATACTGTACCGAAAGTCGCGTTAGTGCCGCTATTTGCGCTGTGGTTTGGCATCGGTACTGTGCCGGCAATTCTGACTGCTTTTTTGCTGGCATTTTTCCCGATCGCCGTTAACGTAGCTTTGGGATTGGATACAGTGGAACCCGAGATGAAAGATGTAATGCGATCGCTAGGTGCATCGCAAATCGAAATCTTCCAAAAAGTCGGATTCCCCCACACCTTACCCTACGTTTTTGCATCCCTAAAAGTAGCAATTTCCCTTGCCTTTGTCGGCGCTGTAATTTCGGAAACAGTAGCCTCCAACAAAGGCCTCGGCTACTTAATTGTCACCGCGAGTTCTAACTTTGACGTGCCTTTAGGTTTTGCAGGATTGATGGTTTTGGCTGTGATGGGAACCGTACTTTACGGCTTATTTGCTGCTGCTGAAAAATACCTGATTTACTGGGCGCGGTGATGGGATGGATTCAACCAAATTCAGCCCGATCGGGTGATAAATCCGCTATCGGACTCGGCGGTTGAAACCGCTTCTATACAAACAAAGTCCGCCTTCGCGGACTAAGAAATACCGAACACAATACAATCGGATCGCATCATCGGATTGCTGACTCAAGGCGAAAGCGGGCAATCTCGCAAATTTCCGCTAAAGCCTGCTGCATTTCAGTTTCTGGGGAGTTATCGAGGCGTTGTTTAAATGCTGCGAGAATGCTAGTTTTAGTGTAGTTTTTTACCGCCACAATGAAGGGAAAACCAAACTTTTCACGGTACGATCGGTTGAGGAATTGAAAGCGATCGAACTCTTCAACAGAAAGCCGATCCAAGCCCGCACCGGCTTGTTCGCTAACTGATGCTTCCGCCATTTTCGCTTTGCTTCCTAAATCCGGGTGGGCTTGAATTAAAGCTAGTTTTTCGGCTTCAGTCATGGCGCTCACGGCTGTTACCATTTTGGCATACAAATCGGCTGTGGATGCGAAAGGTCGATCGTCCCAAGTGCTACGGGCGATGGCGGGCGTGTGTTCAAAAATCGCGCCCAAAGCTTGTGTAAATTCTTCCTGGCTGAGTTTGTTGAGTTTAACTAAAGAGTATTGCATTACCAAATCCAAATACGATCTAATTAATGACTTGAGTTTGTTCGACTTCGCCGTGGGCTTTTAGCAGTGCGGCAATTTTGCGGCGGATGATAATTCCCGGCTTATCTGTCAGCATATGTTGTTCTTGCGAAATGTCGAGGGGCACATCCCAATCGGTTGTTTCTAAAATGCGTTTGTCTTCTAATGTCACAGCGCGATCGAAGGCAATTATATCACTGGTTTTAGTATCTGCTTCAGTATCGTTGCGGAGGCAAAACTGCACCATTTGAGATGCGGAATCGTTAATCGGAGTCATGGTATTGACGATGATGTGAACGAGTCCGTTTGGGTAAACAATCCGCAGTTTGACGGTAAACGGCATAAACCAAATTCCGTCAATTGTCCGCACGGTTTCTTGTTGTTCTATTTTCAAGTTTTGCTGTTGTTCGGCGGGATTAGCGACGCCTAAAACGCTGCGGTAATGCAGTTCCCATTCTGTTTCTGCAAATTCCATTACATCCGGCGCTAAATGTTCTTCGCTGCCGAAAGTTGCGGTATGTACAAATGACGGATGCGCCATATCTAATTCATTTTCCATTACTCGCAATCCCGCACAATTCCAGCGTTCGTAAAATTCGTGAATTTGGCGGTAGTTCGAGTCAGCAGCTTCGGGAATATCGGGAATTTCTGTCAGCGGTTCTCCCAGACAAACCCAAACGTATCCGTAGCGATCGCACGTGCGGTAAGATTTTACTTTATAATTAGCAGAAATTGCGCCGTTTTGCTGCTGCGGAACGCTAACGCAGGTTCCAGATGAGTTGAATGTCCAGCCGTGGTAAGCGCAGGAAATGTTGCCGCTGACAACTTTTCCCAGGGAAAGTTTAGCCGTGCGGTGACAGCAGCGGTCTTCAACAGCGGCGGGTTTCCCTTCGGAATCCACCCACAAAACGATATTTTGTCCTAATAGTTCAAACGCTTTTGGTTCGCCGGACAATTCGGCAGTGGGAATCACTGGATACCAGAATCGTTTGAAAATAGGTTGCTTCGTAACTAACATAATTCCTCCTATTCTAAATAATAACTAAATTCTTCTTCCTTCTTCCTTCTTCCTTCTTCCTTCTTCCTTCTATTCAACTACCGCGATAGGTACTGTAAGACCAAGGAGAAACTAGCAAAGGTACGTGATAGTGTGCGGTGATATCGGCGATGCCGAACTGAATCGGAACGCTGTTTAAAAACGGCGGTTCCGGCAAATTTTCGGCCGATTGCGCGAAGTATTCGCCCGCAGAAAAGACTAATTCGTAAACTCCTGGTTTGAGTTCGCTTTCTGATAGTAACGGATCTGCGGTGCGGCCGTCAGCATTAGTTGTTACAGTTTTTAGCAGTGTTTTTTCGCCGGATTTTGGGTCAATTGAATGTAGCGCGATCGGCATATTTGCAGCCGGACAACCGCGGGCTGTATCGAGAACGTGAGTAGTAAGTTTTCCTGACATTTTTATTGAAGAAGGAAGAAGGAAGTTCGGCAACGGATGTAACGGATGTAACGGATGTCAGGAAGAGGAATGAGGGATGAGTAGGGAAACAGCAATGCTGTCTCCTGGAAATTATCTATTCGTATTAGTGTAACGGGCCGGCAGAGATGACTTTGGCGATCGCATCTGTGACATCTGTCGGCCGTTCATACGCTAATTGTTGATACCACTTTTCTGTAACAGCCGGATCTTTTCCGTGTATTTGTTCAGCGCGCTGTCGGGCTTTTTCGACAACTGCATTCGCCCGCTGTTTGCGCTCGGTTTCGTAACGTTTGAGGGCATCTTCTACCCCCAAATTCGTACTCAAAAGGTAGTTGGTGAGTACCAGCCCGTCTTCCATCGCCTGACAGCCTCCTTGACCGAGATCCGGGCAGGTGGCGTGGGCAGAATCTCCCAGTAAAGCAACTCTACCGCGAACGAAATGGTCGATCGGGCCTACGTCGTGAATTTCCGGCCGCGCCACTGCTGCGGGATCTAATCTTTCTATCAACAATTGCACTGGTTCGGCCCAATCTGTAAAATGTTCTTTAAGTTCGGTTTTGTAATTGTCGGGATTGGCGGGAGTTCCTGTGGGTAAGGGAACATCGAAGAAAAAGTAAAATCGATCGCCGGCTACGGGCATTAATGAGGCGCGCTTGCAGTCACCGACATAAATCGCCCAAGTATTTTTCGGCGCTAGTATTTCATCCGCCGCTACTAACCCGTTCCAATTGATATAACCGCCGTATTTCGGCTCTACTTCCCGACCCAACACATAGGTACGCAAGAGCGATCGCACTCCGTCAGCCGCCACCAACAAATCGCCCTGCGCTTCATCTCCGTTTTCAAAGATTGCTGTTACTTTGTTTGCATCTTCTTCAACGGCAATACATTTGCGATCTAGCTTGACTTCTCCCTTAAAAGCTGCTAGCAACATATTTTGCAAATCGCGGCGCGCCACGGGATAGGGGCGCTGGCCGACTTGTTGAATTAGCGGCATTAAATCGATGTCATTCAGCAGTTCGCCGGTTTTGGTGCGGTATTCCATGCGCTCCATTTGACCGCCGATTTTTGCCATATTTTCACCTAAGCCCAAGCGGTTGAGAACTTTGACGCCGTTCGACCACAGGGAGATGCCAGCACCTGCGGGGCGCAGTTCTTTGACGCGATCGTAAATTTCCACTTCATAGCCCGCTTGTTCGAGGGCAATTCCCGCAGTTAAGCCGCCAATTCCCGCACCGATGATGACAACTTTCAAGTCGTGCATTCTCTGTTTCTCCTGCTGAATGACAGCTTATTTCAAGAATCGATCGCAATTAAATAAATTTTGTTTTCCGTCGAGCGCAACCTTGAAACTCACTATATTTTATAATACCATAAATGCGATCGTGACTGTATCGTAAATTACTAACTTATATCAAATCCGCTCTGCATCGGAATTATTCATCTTTCTTATCTCCCTCTGCGTTCTCTGCGGTTAAATCACTCCAATGCAACCAGAAACGATATGATGCGTTTTTAGGCAATTGCGATCGGCTTTGGTGCGGTGTCCCTACTTTCGGTATCTTACGCAGCTATAAACTTTGTCAACTCGCCGAGATGTTGCTGAATCGTATTTGTCCCGCGCAGGTGAGACAAAGTTGAACCTCCGTACAAGAAGCTGTTTAAACTGACTTGATAGTTTTGCTGAACTGCCAAATCCAGCCACAAATTGTTAATCGCATCACCCGGCTTGTAGTCGGGAATATTGTGCTGGTAGTAAGGAAAACTGTCAATGCAAGTATTGAAAAAGTTCTTCCGCCCGCAATGCTTTAAATATTGCAGTCGTGGTTTGAATTCTGTGCGATTTTCCAATACAGTATGTATAGTATCCGCGAGAGATTCTGGATAGAATTTAGCATAAAGCCCTGCACCTTCTGGGAAAACGGGCGAGTTTCCTCTGGCGTATTGGTTGAATTCTTCAAAACAAATTACTGGAACATTGCAACTCATCGCTTCAGTGATTCCTCGGTTTTTTCCTTCGAGGAGGGAACCGAGTACAAATGCTTTTGCTCGCGAATAATATGTGGGGATTTCGCTGTAATAGTCAACTCTTGGCAGTAAGTTGATATAATCTGATGGATTGCCTAAAATTGTCTCGATTTGCCGCCATTCGTTTAAGGCGAGTTCGTCGAGAGTGTTGATGTTGTTAACGTCAAAATCATGTCCGCTGACGACTGTTAATTTAATCGGTTTTTGCGGGTATTTTTGGCGGTAAACTTTTAAGGCTTTGGCTATTGTCGGTAAATTTTTTTCTTCGGAGATACGGGCGACGGCGAGCAAGTCGATGTCTTTTTCAGGAACATTGCGCGGGGAAATTAAGTATTCGTTGATAAAGTCGGTGTCTTGTAGTGGTATGATTGGTTTGTGGGCGCGATCGGGATAAGTTTCGCGAAACCACTTTTCTCGTTGTGGATTTTTGTATAAACTGGAATAAGCGTCGGCTATAGGAGCCCAGGAATAGGATGTACCGGGAGAATAGGTAAAGGAATGAAAGGCTGAGGAAAGTTGCGGAAATAGTTTGTTGATGAGCTCTACTGCTTCGCTGAAGTAAATGCCTTTGATGAATTTTCCTTCGTACATCAATGGGGGAAGCAAAATGTAAAAACTGGCTGTATCGAAGCGGTGAGGTTGATCCTCGAATATCTCCCAGCTAAATGCGTCTAAGCGCCGAACGTCGTCGTCGCTGTACCGGGCACCCGCTCGACGACATCCGCCGCCGGGTCCGGTGAGAAGGCCGCGCCTGCCGTTGCCGCTATGCGCGCATATCGATCGGACGAGTCGAGCAACGCTTCAATCGCTGCCTCGGGCGTCTTGCCCGAGCGCGCCCACCCCGGCCAGTCAATGGCGGATGCGAACGACTTCGCCTTCGTCTCCTCGACGATCACCCGCAAGCGATGATCCACAGCTGCCCTCAGTCGTCCAGCTTCAATGCGCTGATGAAGGCTTCCTGCGGCACCTCGACCCGCCCGATCGATTTCATCTTCTTCTTGCCTTCCTTCTGCTTCTCCAGCAACTTGCGCTTGCGGGTGATGTCGCCGCCGTAGCACTTCGCTGTCACGTCCTTGCGCCTCGCCCTCACCGTCTCGCGGGCGATGACCTTGCCGCCGATCGCCGCCTGGATCGGCACGTCGAACATCTGCCGCGGGATCAACTCGCGCAACTTCTCGCACATCCGCGCGCCGTACTGGAACGCGGAATCGCGGTGGACGATCATCGAGAACGCGTCGGCCGGAATGCCGTTCAGGAGCAGGTCGACCTTCACCAGGTTCGACTGCCGGTAG
>JANNOR010000066.1:0-7566 GCA_031399265.1 Cyanobacteria bacterium SOY_34_metabat_3
CTTTGAATTGAGCTTGTTTGATAATATTATTGGATGTACCAGGAGCCAAATCGTCAGATGGTTTACCGGGAACTATAACTCAACCGGATTTGGTAGGATGTTTGTACTGGCGGTGACTCCCTCGCGTTCTAGCTAAATACCAACCGTCTGCCTCTAGTTGTTTAATAATATCTCTGACTTTTATTGGCATTTATTATTAATGCAAGTAGCAGGTATTGAAATGACGAAAAGCCGATAACTTCGTAAAAAAAGTCCTTAAAAAAAGGCTTAATAAAAGGCTCAAATCGCTATTGAACCCGACAGATCGGCAGGGGTTTAAACCCCTGCCAGACAAGGCATTGCCGTCTCTCTACTTAAACTTTTGTCCCGCACTCAGGACAAAACTTATTGGTAGAAACATTCTTAGCGCCGCAACTCGGACAATAAATCAACTCCGCAGATTCCAACTTACTGCGTTCAGGCAAACCAACCATTTGAGCATTGCTCTTACCTGGAATTACCATCGGATAGCAGTTTTCGTCCCTCGTCACCTTCACATTCATCAGCACTGGGCCGTTGTGAGCGAGCATTTGCCCGATCGCACTTTGCAACTCATCCGGCCGCGAAACCAGCATCCCCTTCACGCCGTAAGCTTCTGCCAGCATCACAAAATCCGGCATTCCTACAGTCATGTTTGACGACGAATAACGCTCGCCATAGAACGCTTGCTGCCACTGCCGCACCATTCCTTGCCAACCGTTATTTACAATCACAATCTTGACATTAATGCCGTATTGTGCTAATGTTCCCAACTCTTGAATATTCATTTGGATGCTAGCATCGCCAGCAATACAAATCACTTGCTCGTTGGGTAGCGCCATTTTCGCACCCATCGCCGCCGGTAGCCCGAAACCCATTGTTCCCAAACCAGCGCTGGAAATCCAGCGGCGCGGCCCGTTGTTTAAGAATTGAGCCGACCACATTTGATGTTGACCGACATCCGTTGTGTAGTAAGCATTCGGCGCTTGAGTCGCCAACTCCGAAATCACCTCTTGCGGAGACAAAATCTCTGGGTAATGAGGCACAACTAACGGATATTCCTGTTTCCAGCGATCGATCCTGTGCAGCCATTCGCCAGTCTGTCCGGTTTTCGGAGAAACTCCTGTTTCCCGACAGCGGCGCAGCAAATCGATCAAAACTTGGCGGACATCTCCGACAATCGGCACGTCAGGGCCGCGATTTTTGCCGACTTCCGCCGGGTCGATATCGATGTGAATTACCTTAGCGCGCGCTGCAAACTCGTCTAGTTTTCCCGTCACGCGATCGTCAAATCTCGCCCCGACAGCAATCAGCAAATCGCACTCGGTAACGGCAAAATTAGCGTAAGCAGTGCCGTGCATCCCCAGCATTTTCACAGACAAAGGATGGTTTTCGTCAAAGGCACCTTTGCCCATCAGCGTTGTCGTGACCGGCAATTGGAAAAGTTCGGCGAGTTCTTTAATTTCCTCGTGGGCCGCCGCTGCGATCGCCCCGCCGCCCACATACAGCAAAGGACGCTTTGCTTCCTTCAGCAACTCAATCGCTTGATTGATCTGCCGCGGATTTCCCTTCACCGTCGGCCGATAGCCTGGAATTCTCACAGCCCCTGGTTCTACGGGGAGATAGTCAAATTCTTCTAAACCAACATCCTTGGGCACATCAACCAACACAGGCCCCGGTCGCCCTGTACTCGCGATGTGGAAAGCTTCAGCCACAATTCGGGCCATATCTCTCGGGTCGCGGACTACGTAGGAATGCTTGACAATTGGCAGAGTAATGCCGTAAATATCTGTTTCTTGAAACGCATCAGTGCCGATCGCCGGACGCGGAACCTGACCGGTAATTACCACCATCGGGATCGAGTCCATATGAGCCGTCGCAATCCCCGTCACCAAGTTAGTTGCGCCGGGCCCGGAAGTCGCGAAACAAACCCCAACTTGTCCGGTAGCGCGGGCGTAGCCGTCTGCCGCGTGGGCTGCGCCTTGCTCGTGCCGCACCAAAATGTGTTTGATAGCGCCGGTTTCTTCAGCGCGGTAGAGTTCATCGTAAAGGGGCAGAATTGCGCCGCCCGGATAACCGAAAATATGCTTGACACCGTGGCGGATCAAGCTGTCAATCAGAGCAAATCCACCAGTTGCACGTTTAACGGCGACTTTAGTTTTTAGTTGCACAGAATTTCTTTCCTCAAACTAATTATGATTTTTAATGAAAGCTTTTATACTACTTTAATCTCAATAATCAAACTCTGAAAATTTAACTGGTGATATTTTACAAAAAGTTTCGCGATCGGACATAGATCGCCCGATCGCGAAATTGTGGAACAGCAGAGGCTCAAAAGAAACAGAGGAAATCGCGGCCTCTATGCCGATTTACCGGAATATGACGCTTGTATAGCATTCGTGATTCGGCATTCGACAATAAAAAACAATCGTTTCAGCAATTAAGAACGTCCTAACCATCAGGGCGGTTGCTATGTCAGAGATCGATCGCCAAAACCAAGCCCTCTTCCTTCTTCATTCTTCCTTCTTCCTTCTTCCCTCTTCCCAAAGTTCACAGTGCATCCTGCAAGACTTTACGGGTATGTTTCCAAGCAGCCATCCCCATCAACGATACCAAAAAGCCCAAACTCAGCAACACGATCCGCAAGCCGAGGTCATCCGAGCGGACGGCTTTGCTGACAGCATCCGTTAGCGGGCCAGTCAGTGCTAAAGGTAAGCTGAGCGCAATGTTAATCGCATTGTTCTCCAATCCAAAAACTTTTCCCCGCATAGATTCTGGAGTCTTCTCTTGAATCAGGGCTTGCATCGGGCCGTTAATTAAAGAAGCGCCAAAACCGAACAAAGCGCTCAATGCGAATCCTACCCACAACACTCTGGCAAAGGCAAACATTGCCAACACAAAACCCATCATCAAGAAACCAATTAACGGCAAAGGCTTGTGGTGCATTCGATCGCCCCAGTGGCCTAAAAAAGCCGCACCGAAAACCATTCCGACTCCCGCAGCAGCCAGCAAAAAGCCAAATTGAGTTTCTTTGAGACCTATTTTGCCCGAAAGTGAGATCGCCAGCACTTGCAGCGCCGCAAAAACTGAATACAAAATCGTCAACTGCACCATCGCGTTGCTAACGAGGCGGTTGTGCTTCAAATACCGCAAACCTTCTTTGAGGTCTTGCCAAGGATGGATGTTTTTTCCGCTGCTGCCGACATGATTTTCTTTGATCTGCATGGCATAGATCAAACCGGCTGATATCAGGTACAACCCGCCCAGGAAAAACTTTTGACCAGCCGATCCGTAGCTGTGTTTGATCCAGCTAAACACCGGTTCGCCGATCGTCATCCCGACAATAATCCCGCCCATTGTGGACGACGCGAACAGCGCATTTGCCGACATCAGTCCCTCTCGCCCCACCGCCAGCGGGATTGCGGCCGCTTCTGCGGGAGCAAAAAATTGGGTGATCGTAGAAACCAAAAACGTAATCACCAGCAAGACGGCAAAAGTTTTGGGCAAAAACGCCAAAGCGACAATCAACACGGCTCGAATCACGTTGCAGCCGATCAGCATTTGCTTTTTGGAAAAGCGGTCTACGACGATACCCGCAGCCGAACCAAAGACGATCGCCGGCACGGTGTAGGCGATCATCACCATTGACAGCATGGAATTTTCAAAATTCTGCGCAGGTGTGTAACCGCCAGTTTTCAGCAGAATAATCAGCAATACGTAAAATATTTTATCCGCCACTTGGGCCAACAACTGGCCCGTCCACAAAGCGAGGAAGGGGCGATTTCTCAGTAGGGCATCAAGCCCGCTGCGGTCGGGGGGAGGGCTGGCTGGGTGCATAGGAATAGTTTAACTGACCGCTTCTGGCAATGATAGTTTTCAGCAATACGTGCAAATCTGACATGATGAGCGTGGAAACTCGGAGAACTCCTGTTTCCTGCTTTCTTTTTCTGTTTTAGCAGAAAGGCGGTATCTCGGCTGCTGTTTTCTTCACTCTACCCCCATCGGCCACCATCGCGCGAGCCCGACCAACCCGAGAATATTATTGTTAAAGCTTGGCGTATAGCGGTTCTCAAGCGTGGTGAGGTATGCCCTATGCCCTATGCCCGGTTTGGCCTATGCCCTATGCCCATGAGTACCTCATCTTTCTCAGAAGTGCTGTACATTACATCGGGAGTACAACATAGGGTAATATATTTTACAAAATGCTTGGTGTTGGTCGTGATACTAAAAGATGTGACGCCGATTAAGTAATATAACGAAAGTAGTAATGTTAGGAGTGAGAAACTTGAAAAAGGTTGAAGCGATTATTCGCCCATTTAAACTTGACGAAGTGAAAATCGCGCTTGTCAATGCTGGGATTGTGGGTATGACTGTTTCTGAAGTTAGAGGTTTTGGCCGTCAGAAGGGCATGACTGAACGCTATCGCGGTTCTGAGTACACCGTTGAGTTCTTGCAAAAGCTCAAGGTCGAGATTGTTGTGGAAAACGATCAAGTTGATATGGTAGTTGATAAAATTATCGCTGCTTCCCGCACGGGCGAGATTGGCGACGGCAAGATTTTCATCTCGCCTGTCGAACAAATTATCCGAATTCGGACTGGGGAAAAGAACCAGGAAGCAATCTAGGATACTGGAGAATTGGGAATTGGGAATTGGGCATGGCGCATGGGGCATTGGTAGCCATCTCCCAGTCTCTCCCAATCTCCCGCTCTCCGACTCTTTACTTGACAATTGTCTCGATTTGTGGTAATAGAGCTTGGAAAGCTTTGCCGCGGTGGGAGTGCGATCGCTTGATTTCGGGTGTCATTTCGGCAAAAGTCTGCTGCTGTGTGGGCACGTAGAAAATCGGGTCATACCCGAAACCTCCGGTACCGCGAGGACTGTGCAGGATTTCGCCTCGGCAAATTCCTTCTACTTGCAGGGCAATTGTACCGTCGGGACGGGCCAGGGCGATCGCACATACAAATTGTGCTTGTCGGTTTTCTTCGTTTCCCAATTCTTTGAGAAGCCGAGATATCCTGTCAGCATCCGTTTTCCCGTAGCGCGCCGAGTAAATTCCAGGTTGACCATCCAGTGCATCTACCATTAAACCAGAATCATCGGCGATCGACCATTTCCCCATCGCCTTAGCGATTTCCGAGGCCTTCAAACAAGCATTAGCGATAAAAGTCTCCCCAGTTTCCTCAATTTCCAACTCTGCCGGTTTGAGTTGCAACTCCCACCCCAAATCCTGAAGATAAACCTGCATTTCCTTAACTTTGCCAGGATTGCTGGTGGCCACAACTAGCAATTTGCGATCGGTCATAATTTCAATTAAAACTTTGTATAGACATTAACTCACATTTTGGGAAAATGGTTGCAGCAAAATCCCCAAAATCTTATCAACTTCTTTAATATAGTATTCTACCGGATCGATAAACAGAGTAGTTCCTTCTAAAATCAAGAATTTCCAGTTAGTACCCGTTGTCACAGCACCATAAAGGCGATCGACCTCAGTACCTTGATTTTGATTAAAGCATTGAGCAGCCACCATAGCCGCCGCGCATTGTCCCAACCCGCCAATAATATCTTCTTTTTTCGCTTCAAAGATAGTCACCACAGGAGCGCTGATAAACAATTGTTCCTGAGAACCGCTAATCAGATAATCGCAAAATCCTTGCAATCCCCTGGCTGGATCGACAGTAAAATCCTTACCGGAAAACAGCGAAACTCGCTTGTTCAACAACCGCCTAACTTCTGCCAAAATAGGAGCAATTAAAAATTCCGAGCGAGCCTTTTCTGTGGAAATAGCAATTGCTAAAGGCACGTAATCATTTAAAATAGTTGTTAAAATTTCCGACGGTGCAACAGGCGTTGTAGTGGCAAATAAATCGCGCGTCTCATCCAAGGTTAAACCAAAATCGTTTTTAACTCTAGCAAGGCTGAAATCGCTGTATGCCATTTTTTGGGGTCTCCAAATTAATTGCGATCGCCAGAGATAACAGTCGATCGATTGTCACAGTCAAATTATTAATCTCAGACTTAAATTATAGCATAAAAAATATGCAATTCCCCTAAGTTATGCGCCTTTCTAGATTCTACCTTTTAGCTTTCTTTCTAATTGCAGCTATATCCGTTCATAGCTGTGGAATACGAGATGAATATGCAGCCTATAAGGTTATGGGTCCACCAGTCTGGTCAACCGATAGCCAGCAAATTGCCTTTGTAGCAACCCACGGCAGAGATCAGAAACCATTTATGAACTGGGAAATCTATAAAGTCAACGTCAACGCTACAGGATTGACTCGACTTACCGACGATCCAGAAAGCGATATCGATCCAGCTTGGTCGCCCGATAGTCGGCGGATTGTCTTCTCTTCACGTCGCAATTTTAAGCAGCAAGAAGAAACCGAGAATTGTTGTGGCGGCCTCTACGCAATCAATTCTGATGGTTCAGAAATTACCCAAATTACCAGAGATATTGGCTGGGCAAGTAATCCACAATGGTCGCGTAGCAGCAATCGGATTGCCTTTGTAGCAGAGGGAAAGATTTATCTAATCAACTCAGATGGTAGCGGCTTGATAAAGTTAGTTGATTTGGGAGATAACAAAGGCGAGTCAATTACTAATGAGTCTCCTATTTGGTCAACCGATGGCAAAAGAATTGCTTTTAAAAGCAATAAACTTGAAATCATCAATGCAAATGGAACGAATCGAACTCAAATTCCATCAACCAGTCAAGATTATGCACCTTCTTGGTCTCCCAGCGGTAAAAAAATTGTCTTCACTCGCAACATAGATAATATACATGATGCCGATGGAAGAACGATTAGTCAGGTTTGGCTTGCAAATACCGACGGTTCTGGAAAACCTCAAAAAATAGCCGATGGCGATAGCGCTGTGTGGCTATCTGACGGTAAGCGAATTGCCTTTAGGTGTCCCTCAAAATCTCAGCAAGATGGTAGCGAAGAATGGTTTATTTGTGTAATGAATTCCGACGGTTCTAATTTGACTAAGTTAAAACCTAACATTCGTTTTTTTGCATTGTCGCCTGATGGTAAAAAGATTGCGTTTATTCCTGATTCGTATCCCGAAGTCAGCCTTTATGTGATGAATGCAGATAGTTCGGATTTGTTATTATTAGCAGGAGAACCTGAATCATCTAAAAATCCTTAGACTATATTGATATTACCAACAGGCAACGGAGGAGGAGACGGCAGTGCCGTGTCCCTACGATTAATCGCGGTAGGGAAACGGTCCCGGTGCAGGTGGCCTACGATACCGACCTTCCGACGGCGATGCGCGTGATGACCGACGCCGCCCGCGCCGAGTCGTCGACGCAATTGGGCGAGCGCGCGCCCTTGGTGCAATTGCTCGCGCTCGCCGACGGCGGCATCAACCTCGAGCTCACGTTCTGGACGCGCGACCCGCCCGGGGGCCAGGGCGCCGTCCGCACCGCGGTCAGCAATCGCATTCTCGAGGCCTTCCACCGCAACGGCATCGTGATTCCGAACCTGCGCCGGGATCTTCGGCTCGCGAGCGGTACGCTCATTTCCGGCGCGGGCGCGGCC
>JANNOR010000075.1:0-8349 GCA_031399265.1 Cyanobacteria bacterium SOY_34_metabat_3
TACGGCTTACCGATCAAATGTAGTCAACCGCGTCTCCAAATTCCGCCGCAGCAACCAAGTGTATCTGGTACCTTTTGACAAATTGTCTCAAGAATACCAGCGGATTCACCAAATGGGCGGCGTGATTGCTAGCATCACACCGGTGAGCTAGGTAAGAGCAATGGGAGATTAGCGCTGCTGTTAATCTCTGTCATTGAGAATTAAAGATTGAAGGTTGAGGATGGTGAAATCATTTTTAATCTTTGGTCTTTAATTCCTAAAATTGGCGGCATTATGACAGGCGGAACTTGCTCAAGAAATGCAAGTCGGCACAAAAGCAAATTTTCAATTTTTTTATCAATTTAATAGAGAAGGGGAGAAAATCAAAATGGTGAGTACAGCACCGGCGGTAAAATTTGGAATCGATGCTTTTTCGGGAGCGCCTGTTGAGCTGTGGCCGACTAGCGGTTTGGAAGAGATCCAAATCGTGATGCGATCGGCCTATCGGCAGGTTTTAGGCAACGCTCATGTGATGGAGAGCGAGCGGTTGACGAGTGCAGAATCTCTGTTGTGCGATCGTAGCATTTCCGTGCGCGACTTCGTGCGGGCTGTAGCAAAGTCTGAGATGTACCGCGCCCGTTTTTTTGAAACAGCTTCTCCTTATCGGTTTTTAGAACTCAACTTCAAACATTTGTTGGGTAGGGCTCCTCAATCTCAAGCAGAGATTTCCGAACACGTTCGCCGCTACAACGAACACGGTTACGAAGCGGAAATTGACTCTTATCTTGACAGCCAAGAATATCAAGAAAACTTTGGCGAAAATACCGTACCTTTCTACCGCGCGGCTGTTAGCCAAGTCGGTCAAAAACAAGTCGGCTACAACCGGATGTTTGCTCTGTTTCGCGGCCCAGCGGAAACTGACACAAATAAGGATTCCCAGCTAACTTATGCTGTAGCAACTAACAGCACCAACAAGATTGTACCTCCGATGTCTGGAGGCCGTAGTGGTTATGCCGATGCAACTGAAAAGATGTTTAAGATTGTGGTGCAAGGTGCGAAATACAACCAGCCTCGCCGCCGCAGCACTGTGGAATATATTGTTCCCGGTAACAGGATGACACCGCAAATTCAGCGGATCAATCGGACTAACGGCCGAATCGTCAGCATCACGGAAATTTCTTAGCGATCACCCTGACGCCCCCTTAATAAGGGGGGGACAAGAAATTGATTTCAAAGTCCCCCTTTTTAAGGGGGATTTAGGGGGATCGAGTTGAGTAGAAGGTCGATGCACAATTACTAATCGCCAATTCCCAAACTTTCACAAAATTCAATGAAAATTAGGAGAAAATACAATGTCTTTATGGGCTGTTGACTCGGCACCGGTGGAAATGCGACCGAATGCTACAGAAGATGATTTGCAAACAGTGATTCGGGCTGTTTACAAACAAGTTTTGGGTAATGCACATTTGATGGAGTGCGATCGGCTAACCAGTGCGGAATCGCTGTTACGAAATGGTAACATCACCGTTAAGGGTTTTGTGAACTTGGTGGCAAAATCGGAGTTATATCGATCGCGCTTTTTTGAATCGAGTTCCCCCTATCGGTTTATCGAACTCAATTCCAAGCATTTGTTGGGTCGCGCGCCGGCAGATCAATCGGAGATTTCAGCACACGTTATCACTTATAACGAGCAAGGATACGACACGGAAATTGACTCTTATCTCGATAGCAACGAGTACAATTCAAACTTTGGCGAGAATACTGTTCCCTATGCGCGCAGCACTCGCAGCCAAGTTGGCACCAAAAATGTCGGTTTCAATCGGATGTTTGCTTTGTACCGCGGCGATGCTACCAGCGATGCGAGCACTCAGGCAAAATTGACTACTGATGTAGCTGCTAATCTGGGCACAAAAATCAAAGCTGCTGCTAGCGGTTCCGGTGCTTATAGCAATACCGGGAAGCGTTTTCGGATCTCGGCTGTCAAGGGTACGGGTTCTAGGATGAAGTTGAGCAATGTGACTTACGAAGTGGGTTACAGCCAGTTATCTCAGAACATTCAGTATATCAATAAAAGCGGGGGAAAAATCCTCAGCATTACTGAAGTTGCTTAGATTGATTATTGGTTAGTAGTTATACCAATTTAATGGGTCGTTGCACATATCTCGATCCCCCTAAATCCCCCTTAAAAAGGGGGACTTTGAGAAGAATCTTATTCCCCCTCCCACCAGGGGGGTTAGGGGGGATAGAAATTCTATGCAGCCTCATAAAAAATTGGTATTAGTGGTTATTGGTTATTGGTTATTGGTTGGTGCTAATAGCCAATGCCCTATAGCTAATAGCCAATGCCCCATGCCCCATGCCCCATGCCCAATTCCCAATTCCCAATTACCAATGAATTTGAGTGAATTTATCGAGCGTTCAATAGGCAAATGGCGATCGCAACGCAGCGCACACCATTTAGCTTTTAGCCACTTTGAAGAAGTTCGCTCTACGATCGACATTGTAGCGCTGAATGCGGACGATCTAGAAGTAGTTGAGCTTTGTCAATCTTATAACATCGATCCGGCAACGGCGGCTCATCCTTTTCGGATGAGTTGGGCGGGCGAGTCGGATTGGGACGAGAAAGAGGTACTCGAAGGCAGTTGCGTGCTCGTACCTGTGCCAAATGCGGAAAATCCGTCTGAGGGTAAGTTGCTGCGCGATCGGGGGTATGCTGAGACAGTGCCTGCTGTTGGTCGCTACCAGTTGACAGAGGACGGAACTTTTATTTTAATCACAGAGTACGATCGAGCATCTGCCGAAGAGCGAATTTGGTTCGGTACACCTAACTTACGTTTCCGCGTTTCCCTGATCAAAACAGGCGACGGTGCAGGCGTTACCACTGCTTCTTTTTCATCAGAAATCCGCTCTTTGTCTGGGAATTAATCATTAGTTATTAATCATTAGTCATTAGTCATTAGTTATTAGTTATTAGTTATTGGTTATTTACTACCAATTCGCTGTTTAGCGAATTCCCAATGCCCCATGCCCAATGCCCCATGCCCAATGCCCAATTCCCAATTCCCAATTCCCAATTACCCAATGACAAGCGAACTTATCGCCCTAGCTAGCTTGATGGCAGGGCATTTTAGCAACCAAAAGCAGGCAAGTGCCAACCCGCAAAGTTACGCTCACATTCGGGTTTTGTTTCGGCCTTTACCCTTTGAGTTTTTTGGTGCGATCGGTTTTTATTCCGAACAGGTTTATGACTACGATGTGTGGAATCCTTACCGTCAAGGCATTCACAAACTTGTCGAACAAGAAAATCAAATTTATATAGAAAATTACGGTCTAAAAGATGGTATGATGTATGCGGGTGCAGGGCGAGAATTAGATATTCTCCTGACTATTACGCCGGATTCTATTGAGCGCCGCTATAACTGTTCGATGATATTTAAGAGAGATGGCGAAATGTTCCGAGGTAGTGTAGAGCCTGGGGAAAAGTGTTTGATTAATCGCAAGGGATGCGAAACTTATTTAGTCAGTGATGTGGAATTGACAGAGCATACTTGGGCAAGTTTAGACCGAGGAATGGATCTTAATACTCGCCAGCAGGTTTGGGGTTCGACTGAGGGGCCTTTGCTGTTTGAAAAAGTCGAAAGTTTTGCTAGCGAATTGCCTAAAGCCATGATGGTAACGTGAAAAAAGCTGAGTGTTTAATATATTATGTTGCCGCCAATAGCTAGAAAAAAAATCGAGTGTTGGATTAGGAGTCGGCATTTGATTTGTTCTGGAAGTTTTTTTATATTTGAAACTTTAGAATATCCGACTATTGAGACTTTTGAAAAGTGCGTTGAAACTTTGGGTGGAACTTTTATTTGCGTTCACCCGATTAATAAAGTTTGGATTGGGAATCACCGCAAAGTTATTCTCTATCAAGCTAAAGCGAGTTTGCACACGCCTAACCACGAGCTAAAACAATACTGGATTAAATACGGTAGTTTTTATACTAAGTTTGATGAGCGGGGGTAGGCAAGATGACTCGGCGATTGAAATCGCTCCTTGTCAAACAAAGTCCGCGTAGGCGGACTAAGAAATCAAGAATAACTCATAACTTTGTGCTGTTGAATTATTTGCTGCAAATCTTCGGATCCGACGCAGCGGCGCTCGGAACTGTAAGTCATGAGGTTTACTCCGTTCATCATCCGCACTGTACTGACGCGCACGCGGAAATCGTCGGTGATAAACCAGCAGCGTTCTTGACCTTGATTCTTTTCATATTCTGTGTCGATTGTCAATACTCCATCTCCTGCAAAATTGTATCTGCCGATAACTGGTATTCCTTCTACATAGCCTTGGTTGCGGAGGAATTTGCCGGATTGCGGATTGTTTGGCTCGGGAATATCTACTAGAATTGCTGCGTAATTTGGGTTTGGTTCTTTATCTTGGGCGTCGAGGGTTGTCTGCCACATGAAGATGGCTCCGCCGACGGCTAGTGCTGGATTGACTCCTTGTTTTTCGCAAATTTCTTGTATTTTGGGGTGGTCTTGTTCCATGATTTGAACGATCAGATTTGATTCGCCTGATTCGTCTGCTGCGGCGTCGAAGTGATGGACTGAACGCTGCGAAAACCAGGTTCCTTCGCTTTTGCGAAAGAAGTCCATCATGGTCATTGGCGGTTTGATTTTCATAGCATTTGTGACCTTTGCTGATTTTTTTTAATTCGGTTTTATAGATTTTACTAAATTTTCTAAAGTTTGATTGTAAAGTTTAGTGAGGAGTGTCCAGAGGAGTTCTGGTCAAGGTATGATAATTTGAATTGAGGTATTTTTTTTAAAGAAATGGTTAATTCAACGATCGATCGCACAAATTCTGATTTGGAGATGTTACTGGCTGCTTTGAACTCCGGGCAAAGTTTGGCGGGGGTTGATTTGTACGATCGCGATTTGAGCGGTGCTAACCTGTGCGATGCTAACCTCGGCGGTGCTAGTTTAATTGGCGTTAACCTCGGCGGTGCTAATTTGAGCGGTGCTAATCTGGTTGGGGCTGATTTGCGGGGCGCTAATTTGCAAGGTGCGATTTTGAAGTCGGCCCGTTTGCAAAACAGTTGTTTGTGCAGGGCAGATTTGCGAAATTCTAATCTGAGTGAGGTCGATTTGAGCGATGCTAAGTTGCAAGTTGCTATCTATGACTCGCTGACAATTTGGCCGTCCGGTTTTAGATACAAAAATTGCGGCGCTGTCGGGCCTGGAGCTATTTTGAGCGGGGCTTTTTTGAATACTGCTAATTTGCGGTTTGTGGATTTGAGCGGTGCTAATTTGCTCGGTGCTTATTTGAGTGGTGCTGATTTGACTGGTGCTAATCTCGCCGGTGCGGGTTTGAGCGGTGCTAATTTGCGGAGGGCTTTTCTGACTGGTGCTTGCTTGCGAGATGCGCGGTTAAGTGGTGCAGAATTGCAGGGAGTTGATTTTCGTGGGGCTGATATGACTAATGTTAGTTTGGATCATGTTACTAGCATTGAAGGTGCAGATTTTACTGGGGTTAGAGGACTTGGTGAGGCTGTGAGGGCGACGCTTTCTCACCGGAATTCGGCGGAGTTGGATAGTTGGAATTCTTATACTAGAACTACTACTCGCGAAAGTTTGAATTGCGAGAGTGTTTAATTGTTTTGTATCAAAGCTTTTGAATATTACCCGATCGCACTTAATGCTGAAACGATCGCACAAACCTGGTTTTATCAAAAAATCGGGTTTTTTGATTTGGGATGAATGCTGATACTTGGTAACGCGCCATTCATGCCAATAATACCTACAATTGACACGAGTCTGGAGGTGCGATCGTTTGCGTTGCCAAAAATTCTCTAGGAAAAAAACTTGACATCAGCAGGTAATCGAAAGTAAAAATAAATAACAGCAATCACAAAAAGGAGGCTTTATGTTTGATTCGCGATCGGCAAGTATGCGATTGATAAGTTGCTATCCACTACAACAATGAAGGCTAAAATACATCCGGTAAAATACTGAGTATATATGAGTTTTTTGTAACCTAAAATCTCAAATCTAAAATATAAGATGCTTAACAATGGCAACAGCTATTCTGGACCTGGAACTCTACACACTCCCGCCTGAAATTACGGTTGAGGAACGTTACAGCAAAGCCTTGATTTTAATTAGAATGCAAGGAAAACCGATCGGTCAAGCTCTTTTGCCCGTAGTCGGAGGTCGCATTGTCGGTGACGAATTGCGGGAAACACTGAGGAATGCTGCTGGTGATAACTTGTGGAAAATTTGGCTCTACGATGCCCTCGCATGGGACGAACGCGGGCCGGCTCAGGTAGTGCCGATCGCCACAGTAGCGGTTTGCACGCGCGATCGCCCGGAAGATTTGCGGCGCACTCTTGAAGCGTTTATGCGGCTGCCCGACGACGGTCAGGAATACTTAGTAATTGACAATTGTCCGGCCACGGACGCTACCAAGGAACTGGTCAAAAATTACCCAACAGTCCGCTATGTGCGCGAAGATGTACCGGGTTCCAGCGCCGCCCGCAACGCGGCTTTACGCGAAGCTAAACACGAATTCGTAGCGTTTACAGATGATGATGCAGTGCCCGATCCGAATTGGCTGCGATCGCTGTTGCAAAATTTCAGCGATCCGCGAGTTATTTGCGTCACGGGGCTAATCATGCCCTTGGAACTGGAAACCGAAGCGCAAGAATGGTTCGAGCGCTACAGCCCCCACGGGAGGGGCTTCTATCGGCGAGTTTTTGACGGGGCGCAGTGCAATCCGCTGATAGTCTCTGCGGTGGGGGTGTCGGCGAGTATGGCTTTGCGGAAAAGTTCGATCGGCTTTATCGGCTCTTTTGACGAAGCTTTGGGGGCGGGAACGCCGACTGTCGGCGGGGAAGACTGCGAACTGTTTGCGCGCATTTTGCGATCGGGCTACTGCATCGTCTACGAGCCGAGAGCTTTGAGTTGGCACCGCCACCGCCGCACCTGGGAAGAATTGCAAAAAACGCTCCAAGGCTACGGAATTGGAGTCTACGCTTTCTGGACGCGGCTATTTGTGGTCAACAGAGAATTTACCGTGCCTCTGTTAGCTTGGGAATGGTTGCGTAACAAGCAAATTCCCGAATTAATTGCTTCAGTGCGAAAGCAACCGGATTCTATCCCTAGTGATTTGCTGTTGGCCGGGTTGCGGGGCTGCATTAGCGGCCCGATGGCTTATTTTGCGTCAAGGAAGCGGTTGCAAGAAATTAAGGAAAAAGTCATTAATTAGTTATGGGTCAAACAGGGGATGGGGCATGGGGCATGGGGCATGGGGCATGGGGCATGGGGCATGGGGCAAACAGGGCATGGGGCATGGAGCGTTAATTAGTTGTTGGTTGTTCTATAGCAGTCCTAAATCAGTCGCATAATTCTTGTAGGGGCTCGCTTGCCCCGTGGTTGCCCAATTTTTCGGAGGGCGGGCACAGGGGCACCGCCCCTACATATCTGCATGAATGATTTAGGATTGCTATATGTTTGTGATTAGTTGTTGATAATTACGAATTAGGAATAACCAATAACCAATAACCAATACCAATAACCAATAACCAATTACCAATTACTAAGATGAATAAGAAAAATCCCAGTGTCAGTGTAATTATTCCAGCCAAAACCGAAGTGATTCGCTCCCACCTCGTTTTCTCAAAATATGGTTTTTTTTGATGGGGCGTCAATAGCGAGGTAAAGGTGGCGTGCCGACCGCCAATAACACCTGCACTTGACACCAGCCGACGCAGGAAATCTTTTTCGACGGTAAAAATTAGGTCTAAAAAAAACTTGACATTAGCGGGTAATCGAAAGTAAAAATAAATAACAGGAATCACAAAAATGAGGCTTTATGTTTGATTCGCGATCGGCGAGCGGCAAGTATGCGATTGATAAGTTGCTATCCACTACAACAATGAAGGCTAAAATACATCCGGTAAAATACTGAGTATCTATGAGTTTTTCGCAACCTAAAATCTAAGATGGCATAACTTATGGCAACAGCTATTCTCGACTTGGAAATCTCCAAACTCCCGCCTGAAATTGCGGTTGAGGAGCGTTACAGCAAAGCCCTGGTTTTGATTAGACTGCACGGAAAGCCGATCGGTCAAGCGACTGTTACGGTAGTTGGAGGTCGCATTGGCGGTGACGAATTGCGGGAAATACTGATGAACGCGGCTGGTGAAAACCTCGGGAAAAATTGGCTCTGGGATGCCCTCGCATGGGATGAGCGCGGGCCGGAGCAGGCAGTGCCGATCGCCACAGTAGCGGTTTGCACGCGCGATCGACCGGAAGATTTGCGGCGCTGTCTCGACGCGCTGATGCTGCTGCCAGATGACGGTCAGGAATACCTGGTAATTGA
>JANNOR010000008.1:0-34476 GCA_031399265.1 Cyanobacteria bacterium SOY_34_metabat_3
TCGATCGCCGAACAGTGAAAAACCATAAGTAGTTCTGACATGAATTCATCAGAATCGCGATCGGCACAAAACTTTTGAGCTTACCCAGGGTAAAGATTAGCTACTAAAAACGTGTCCCTACAATGTTATTTTCGGTAGGGACACGGCATTGCCGTCTCCTCTATATCATTTCGGTGGAACCGGAATTGATATTACCAGTAATAAAAATTGTTTGTAGTAAGGACTTTAGTCCTTATTGAAAAACAAGAAAGAGGACAAACATCCTCACTAACAACCGGCTCTTCCTAAGCCGTATTTTTTCAAAACTACTCGTCCCCTAATCAACAACAGAAATAACCATGAGTGGAAACGAATCGCGCGTTCAAGCAATTTCTCAAATCGTCAACCGCAAACTGATGCCAGCCCGGCCTCCCAAGCGGCTGGAAGATATGTGGGCAACAGACGTTTTTAGTCTGAGCAAGATGCAAGAAAGTCTGCCCAAAAGCATTTTCAAATCAGTAAAAAATACCATTCAAACCGGCCAAAAACTCGACGAATCACTAGCTGATGTAGTTGCAGTAGCCATGAAAGACTGGGCTATTTCCAAAGGGGCGCTGTACTACGCCCACGTATTCTATCCACTCACCAACGGCACCGCCGAAAAGCACGACGGTTTCATCTCCGTCCAAGGCGATGGTTCAGTCATCTCAGAATTTGCCGGCAAAGTTCTAGTACAAGGCGAACCCGATGGCTCCTCATTCCCCAACGGCGGCATCCGTTCCACCGCCGCCGCTCGCGGATACACAGCTTGGGATGTCACCAGCCCCGCCTACGTCATGGAAACAGACAACGGCATGACATTGTGCATTCCCACTGTTTTCATCTCCTGGACAGGTGAAGCATTAGACAAAAAAACGCCGCTTTTGCGTTCCATTGCCGCCATGAACAAAGCAGCAACCAGAGTCCTAAAATTATTAGGAAATACCGAAGTTGCGCCCGTAAATTCCAGTTGCGGTGCCGAGCAAGAATACTTCTTGATAGATTCAAATTTTGCTAACAATCGTCCGGATTTACTATTAGCAGGTCGCACCCTTTTCGGCAGACCTCCAGCCAAAGGTCAGCAATTTGATGACCACTATTTTGGAGCAATCCCAGAGCGCGTTCAAGTTTTCATGCAGGAAGTAGAAGAAAGAATGTACCGCCTGGGCATTCCTGCCAAAACTCGTCACAACGAAGTAGCACCTGGTCAATTTGAAATTGCACCATTCTTTGAATCAGCAAACGTTGCTAGCGACCACCAACAATTAACCATGACAATTCTTCGTAATACTGCGAAGAAACATGGTTTTGTTTGTTTGTTGCATGAAAAGCCCTTTGCAGGCATTAACGGCTCCGGTAAGCACGTCAACTGGTCTGTTGGTAATTCTACCCAAGGAAACTTATTAGACCCGGGTGATACACCGCACTCGAACGTACAATTCCTAGTTTTCTGCGGCGCTGTAATTCGCGGCGTTCACAAATACGGCCCCTTACTGCGCGCGGTAGTTGCGACAGCCAGTAACGACCATCGATTGGGTGCTAACGAAGCTCCACCAGCGATTATATCTGTCTATTTGGGTTCGCAATTGGAAGATGTATTCGAGCAAATTAGTAAGGGTGGAGTTAAGGATTCTCAAGGTAGAGGAATTATGAACTTAGGCGTAGAAACACTGCCTACTTTCATGAAGGATGCCGGCGACAGAAACCGGACTTCGCCTTTTGCCTTTACTGGAAACCGCTTTGAATTCCGTGCAGTAGGTTCCGGTCAGTCTGTTTCCGGCCCGCTGGTGGCAATGAATACAATTCTCGCAGATTCTTTGGACTGGGTTGCTAACAAGTTAGAAAGCGATTTGGCTAAGGGAACTGAACTGAATGATGCCATCCAAACCGTCCTGAAAGAAGTGATGGACGAGCACGGTGCAGTGGTATTTGGCGGCAACGGCTATTCTGAAGAATGGCACAAAATGGCGGTTGAGGAACGGGGTTTAGCCAACTTGCGGACTACGGCAGATGCTTTGCCCGTGTTGAAGGAAGGATACATCGAAGACTTGTTTGAAAAGACAGGTGTTCTGACTCCGGTTGAATTGGAAAGCCGTTATGACGTGTATGCAGAGCAGTATTTGCTGGCAATTGAAGTCGAAGCAAAACTGGTGGGAAGCATGGCAAAAACCATAATTTATCCGGCAGCGGTGAGATATTTAGCTGAACTTTCCGGCACGATTTCTAAGTTGAAAGAGATTGGGATTGAACTGTCCAAGGAAAGTGCAGAAAAAGTCGCGGTGCTGGTTAAGTCCATGATGGATACTGCGAGCAAATTGAGTGATTCTTTGAGCAAGCATGATTTTGCTTCAACAGAAGATCATATGCAGTATGCTTCGCAAACAATTCGTCCTTTGATGGATGAGGTTCGTCAGTATGCTGATGCTCTCGAAGGTGAAATCGCTGATGATTTGTGGCCGCTGCCTACTTATCAGGAAATGCTGTTTGTTAAGTAATCGCAAACCTGGTTAATTTCGCGCGAGATTTGTAGGGACACGGCACGCCGCCGTGTCCCTAAAATTAATCATGATAGAGGAGGCAGCAGTGCCGTGTCCCTAAAATTAATCATGGTACGGACACGGCACTGCCGTCTCCTAATTTCTTCGTTAAGAGCTCGCAATGAGATATGTATATCAAATCTTAAATGATCTCAATTCCGGTTACATCGGAATGATTGAACAGTATTTCAGCGTTCCGGACAAGCAGGCAAAGCAGGCCTCTGGCGCTGCGGAACTCGATCGGAAGTATTGTAAGCTACCAGTGTTACTTGACCTCGATCGTCCGTCACCCAACCTTGAGCGGGAATTACTGGCTGCGGCTGAATTTCTATTTGTGCCCTTGTACCCTGTAAATTCTGACTTCTACCGACGGCCGGTTCCACCCAACTAAACTGGGTAGAATCGCTGCTGAGCACATCATTCGGATTGGGCGGTACTCCTCCTTTACCAGTAATACTAAACTCGTTTTCTGCCCCTTCTGTGCAGAGATTAGCCACAATTAACTGCGCCGGATTGACAACATTTTGCGGCAATTCTACCAATCCTTGAGCGGGATTGACACCAGCAGTGCTAAATGTTACCGCCCCTTGCAAAGCGGGGCCTGCCTGTTGCGAAATCGCGGCGATATCGCTGCTGGGAATTAAAGAAGTTGGATTCACTTGTAAGTTGGCAAATTCAGCATCAGTTAATCCTAAACTGCTTCTAGCCCGATCGCGATTAACGCTTGTCAAACCAAATATATTCGGGACATTGACTGTAACTTGTCCGCCCCTAGCCGTGCGAGCATTAGCCGTAATATCGCTATTTTCTCGCGGTACAGCAACCAAAATATCGCTGTTAATTCTGATATTTCCACCGTCGGAAATACCTGCATCAGTGGTAATTCTGCTGCCGCGCCGCAACTGGATATCTCGCGCTTGGAGGTTAATATTTGCCCCAGTACCGGAGACAGTTGTACCGTCAATGATGGCTTTGTTGTCAAGGGCGATCGACTTTGCAGCCACATTCAGATTACCAGCTCTTCCCGTTCCCAAAGACTGGACTGTCACCGTGGCTCCATCCCGGACAATCAATCGATTTACATTCAGATTCAACGAGCCCGCATTCCCCGCAGCATTGGGATTGACAAAGCTACTTACGCTACCAGCCGAAGCCTCTATTTTACTCCTGAACGGGCCGTTGCTCGCAATGCCTTGCACTTCTGCCCGATCGGCATTAATGGTAATATCTCCGGCATCTGCCCCGCTCAAAGAAGCCGCAGAAATAATCCCCCCATCCCGCACAGTCAGCAAGGAGGTGAACAAACGGATATCTCCACCTCTACCAGAGGTTGTAGTTTGAGTGCCAATATTACTCGTCGCATAGTCCGCATTCCCCAAAACTGCGGATACGCCGTTAACTTCGATCGACTCTGAAGCTCTCACAGTTAAATTTCCTCCAGGCCCCCCAGTCGTAGAAAACACGTTTGCACCAATAATCGCACCCGTCGATAAAGCAATTGCAGCTCCACCAGAAACAGTCAGCCGCTTAGTGTCAATGGTAATATCTCCAGCTTTCCCATTTCCATCGAAAGAGTTAGTACCAAGCACAGTTTGTGTCGTACTTCCAGGGGTACTCCCCGACAATTCTACAGATTCATTAGTTTTAATCGCGATATTCCCCGATGCTCCATCACTGCGGCTGATGCTGACGAGACTGGAGCCATCGCGCAGGATTAAACGTTGTGCGTCAACAGTTATGTTTCCACCAGAGCCGCTACTTCCCTTCGTTGTTCCGTTGTTCATCGCTGAACCCATCATCTCGACAGTATTGGCATGGATATTCAAATTTCCAGCATTTCCAGCACTAAATGTGGTGCTACCGCCCACTACCCCATCGCGCAGCAGCAGCCGTCCGGTATCAATGTTAATATCTCCAGAAGCTCCACTGCCAACAGTACCAGCGTTCAGAACAATTTGCGGGTCAAAAGGGTTGAGCGTTCCAGATACTACATATTGGCCGTACAATCTCTGATAGCCTTCAATTCCCAGCCCGCTCATTTCTACTGAGTCAGTAGCGCGGATGTTGATATCGCCTCCCGCCCCCTCTCCCAGTCCTAATGTAAAAATTTGCGACCCCTTATCTACTCGCAAGTTTTGGGCATTAATATCAATACTTCTGCCATCAATATTTCCCAGCGTTAGGCTGTAAATTCCCGAACTGCTGACGGTGACATTTGAACCTCGGATGTCAATCTTTCCACCTCCTAATCCGCTGGTATTTATAAACGCACCGTTCATTTGAATGTTGCCGAAGCTCTGAATATTTCCGTAGTTTAAATTCAGACCGAAAGCTGTCGGTTCAAATTGCACTAAACCTGGACTCGTGACGCTACCCAGTAATACTTGTCCAGTATAAGCTGTTAAATTCCCGCCGTTTAGTTGGATGTCTCCACCAATTAAGGCTAAAATTTGACCGGGGTCTACTGCTAAACCAAGTTTGTTAGAAATCGGAATTTCTAAGGTTAGTGGCGGTAAGGTTGGTGTTTGGCTGGTTGCTTGCGAAGAGTTGACAATTGTACCGGGATTGTCTCGGAATCTCAAGCCCACAGGAATATTAATTGCTAATAACGGCACTGTCTGAGGGTTATTGCTGCTAAATTCAAAGCCGTTGTTAAAAACAATACTATCAGCAGTTGAACCGATAAACGAGCCGCGCAAATCTAACCGCGCGTTGGGGCCGAAGATAATTCCTTTCGGATTAATTAAAAATAAGTTGGCGTTTCCTTGGACTCCTAATGTTCCTAAAATATTGGAAGGATTGCCGCCTGTGATGCGAGTGAAAATATTAGCAATGCCGTTAGGACTGGCAAAATAAGCGCCTCTGCCTTCACCGACGTTGAATTCGCGGAAACTGTGAAATAAGCTAGAACCGCGACTTGCACCGCCTTCTATGCGGTCTGACGGTATGTTATTGATGGTGTCGGATACTGTGCGGGAGTTGTCATTGCCCAGAGTGCGATCGGGGACGATTTGAGCAATTGTGGCAGTGGGAAATAGGAATAATAAAGCAAAAAATAGAGTAGAAGATAGGCGGGGCATTGTTTAACCTCTCTTAGAAGTTACGCTGCTGAAAAAATTTGGACGATCGACATTAGATATCTGGCTGAAAGCAAATTTTTAACAGGAATGTTGCCTGTTCCACAAGAATTATACCAGATGTCTAATTGTGTTTCCACATCAGCCGATCGCCCGATCGCTCAAATTCCCCTCAATCAAACAATTGGTTTGCTCGCAGTTTGCCCGCTAGCTGGAGGTTCTACCGTATCGCCGAAAGCAATCCGCAGAAACGGCGGCGCTAAAAATGTCGTCAAAATCACCATGATAATAATCGACACTTCCAACGGTTTATCCAAAACCCCACTCGCCGAACCAATGCCGGCAAACACTAATCCGACTTCGCCTCTCGGAATCATCCCAACTCCGATCGCCAATCGATTGATTCCGGGCACACCAAACACCACCCAACCTGTCACAAGTTTGCCAATAATCGCCACCACAATCAAGAAAGCCGCGATTAACAGTCCCGCCCGATTGTCCGGTATCGCTGGATTCAAAACTCGCAAATCGGCCCTGGCTCCCACCGTCACAAAAAAGATGGGCACAATTACATCGGCGATGGGTTTAACCAATTCATCCAACTCGGTGCGCGCATCGCTTTTATCCAACACCAAACCAGCCGCAAACGCACCCAAAATCGCTTCGAGATGAATTGCGTTGCCCAGAAATGCCATGAACAAGGCAAAAATAAAGGCCGGGATGATAATATTGCCGCGAGTTTTGAGTTGACCAACCACCGCCGAGAAGGTTTTGTCGAAGACACCGCCCAACAGAATCGAACCTAACAGAAAAGCAGTGGCACTGACAATCAAATAGATGACATTAACAACATCAATTTCACCTGTTTTAGCTAAGCTAGCGACAACAGCTAGGACAATAATTCCCAGCACATCATCAATCACCGCCGCACCGACAATAATTTGACCTTCTTTAGATGTCAGTTGTCCTAAATCAGACAACACTTTCGAGGTAATTCCGATACTGGTTGCTGTCAAAGCCGCCCCTGCAAAAATCGCTGGAATTGCCGGAGTGTGGAAAATTAGCATCAAGCCAACGGTACCTGCTGCAAAGGGAACAGCCACGCCCACGCAGGCGACAACGACGGCTTGAGCTCCGACTTGTTTTAATTGATTGAGATCGGACTCTAAGCCAATTTCAAACAGCAGAACAATTACGCCTAATTCACCCAGCACAGAAATGACTTCACTCTGCGACTCAAAGACACTGGTAAGGGCGGCAGGGGATAGATGGTTGAGCGATTGCAGAACACTCATAATCCCCGAGTCTGAAACGGACATCCCGCTTTCGGAAAAAACGATCAAGTGTAAAGCAGACACCCCGACAATTACCCCTGCGACCAATTCACCCAAAACCGGGGGCAAATCGAAGTTTCTAGCGACTTCTGCGCCTAATTTACTGGCGATATAAATCACTACTAAACTGAGCAAAACTCCGCTAAGGACGATCGGCGAATTTTCGGGATCGACTGTTGCTAACAAAGGTATGGGAGCAACTAGGGATGCGATCCCTGAACTTAAGGCTGTAATTGTATGGTTCAAAAACATGAGTTGACTGTTGACTGTTGACTGTTGACTGTTGACTGTTGACAGTTAACTGTTGACTGTTAGTCGGAAAATTGATAACTGCTAGATATTTGGTAGCCAATTGAAGGAGACATGACTTTAAGCAAAGCTTGAAGAACCCAAATCTGGCGGCACATCCTGCCATCTTCCTTGTCCTACGGCTTGAATTGCTTCTTTTAGCAAGATATCGCCGGTATAAATTGCTCTACCAACGATCGCACTTTTGACACCAATTGGTTCTAAAGCCAACAAACTCAACAAATCTGCGATCGAACTAACGCCGCCGGAAGCAATCACCGGAATCGAAATAGCATTGGCAATTTCGCGCAAAGACTCTAAATTCGGCCCTTCCATTGTACCGTCGCGGTGAATGTCTGTATAGATAATTTCAGCAGCACCTAAC
Organism: Cyanobacteria bacterium SOY_34_metabat_3; assembly: GCA_031399265.1. Classification (GTDB taxonomy): domain Bacteria; phylum Cyanobacteriota; class Cyanobacteriia; order Cyanobacteriales; family Microcoleaceae; genus Microcoleus. The sequence goes on from JANNOR010000008.1 coordinate 7,640, forward strand.
CCGGCCATTTGCTGCGCCAATTCTGTCGCTAAAACTTCGGAAGTTTCCAGCCAGCCTCTAGTAGCAACTTTCCCGTTTCTGGCATCGATTCCCACCAGAATTTGACCGGGAAATTCGGCGCACAATTCGCCGACTAATTGCGGTTGTTCGACGGCGACAGTGCCGAGAATTGCCCGCCGAACTCCTAAATTGAGGATAGCAGTAACCGAAGCGCGATCGCGCATTCCGCCGCCTACTTGACAGGGCACATCAACTGCTCTGACAATAGCTTCAATCGCCGCCTGGTTGACGGGATGACCCGCTTTCGCCCCGTCGAGGTCTACTAAATGCAGCATGGTTGCGCCTTCATTTACCCACTGTCTGGCGACTTCGACGGGGTTGTCGTTAAAAATTTGGGACTTCGCGTAGTCTCCCTGGTAGAGTCTGACGCATTTTCCATCCAAAAGGTCGATCGCGGGAATTACATTCATAATATTTGGGAATGGGGAATTGGGCATCGGGCATCGGGCATCGGGCATCGGGCATCGGGCATCGGGCGTCGGGCATTTTCTTCCCTCTTCCTTCTTCCCTCTTCCTTCTTCCTTCTTCCTTCTTATATACATTCACAACCGCTGTTTAAATGAAACATAATCGCCGGCGAAAGAGTTGACCATAAAGGAGTATTGACATCAGCTTTTCTCAAAGCTTCCGCCGTCCAGTCATTGCAAGTTCTCAACATAGAATAACTGCCATTTGCTTCATAAAAACTATCACTTTTGTGGTAGCCATAACGAATTTTTATTTTATTACCTCCTGCGTCTAATTGAAACGAGCTTTTGATGAAATTTACTATTTTCAAATAATTTGCTCCGCTGATTTTAACACATTTTGTTTCTTTGTTTCGCGGAAAAACCAGATAACCTTGGACTTGCACGGTAGACGGAGTAAGCAAAAATAGCGCATTGAAAGCCGTAACAGGGTTGATGGTGGCTGAAGTTGGAGTTTCCAGCATAAAAGCTCTGTCTCCCCAGCCGAAAGACAAATATTTATACTCAGAATTTGCCTCGCGCCCGATTTCGCTTAAACGCAAGTATTGATGCCAATTAAAGAATTCATTTTTAACTGGAACTACGATCGCAGTGTGGATGCCTTGATTGGCAATGTAAATGGGAATTGTGCAATCTGTTTGCGAGTAATTCCCCCACTTCCGGGGAGTCAGGTAGCCAATTGCTAGCAAACAAAAAAAGCATAAACTAGCAACAAGCAATCGAATCAATGTTTTTTTAAACATAACTAACAGGTTTGTAGTAAGGACTTTAGTCCTTAATAATCCAATAAAGAAGGAGTAAACTCCTCACTACGAACCTTTAAATAGAGGGGCGCGGTATTTTCGCGGGAAAGAAGGTTCGCAGTGCTGAGTCTCGCTGTTGGGGGGTTTCTTTTGCCCAATTTGACAAGCTTTCGTAGAAAAAGAAAGAGACGCCGGCAAAATTTCTTTTTCGCACTTCTTGCATTTGCTCTTGAATTTGCTTGAGCGAAACAGAATTATTTCTCAATCCGGTTAAAATGCCGATCGCAGTTGGAATGTGTTCTTTGGCTAATATCACCTCTTCTCGTTCTAATTCGGCATTAAAACGCTTGATGTCGCTGCGATAAACTTGGACGATAAGTTCTTCGATGTACTCGCGTCTTTCCCAGGTAAACCAATCTTGCAAGTGGGCGGGTAATGCAAAGTGAAGCGGGTTGGGCGACACACTGATAATACATTTTTGTTTCCGGGATTTGACTGCGTGGAAAACTCGCGCCATGAAGTCGTTGATTCTGTCAGCACGCCACCGAATCCAAAAGGTTTCGCGGGCGTCATTTGAGGGACGGCTTTTGATGGCTTTTTGGTACATTAAAACTGTTGTCAGTTCGTAGCCAAATTCAACGGGTAAGCCAAAATGGTCGTCAAATTGAATGCCATCTAAGTCGTAGTTATCGACAATTTCTACAATCAAATCCAAGATGAATTGCTGTACTTCTGGATGAAACGGATTCAGCCAAACTCGGTCGTTTGTACCTTCTTTCCAAATAGTTGAACCGTCGCGGCGTCGCGCCAGCCATTCGGGATGCAGTCTCGCTAATTCTGAGTCTGCGGGAGCCATGAAACCAAACTCAAACCAGGGAATCACAGCAATACCTTTTTGATGGGATGCTGCGATGATTTCTTTGAGTATATCTCGATTTTGCAATCCGGGTGCAGGGTCGATCGCCTTTCCGAATACTCGCTTGGCTACAGCGCTGGGATACAGGGTGTAGCCCCCTTGCCAAACAGTAGGATATATGGTATTGAAGTTTAGTCGATCGAGTCTATTTACAGCGTTACTTATGTTTTGACGCGAAAAAATAACATCGCTGTCAATGTTAGTCAGCCAGACGCCGCGCAATTCGGTTTTTCGGGGAGTTATTGGCGGAGTTTGAGCCCAGAGACGGGGGGAGAAAATCGCTGAGAAAATAAGTGCGATCGTAAAAACAAGCATCAAAGCCAGCATCCGCCGCCATTTGTAGAGTTTCACCGTCAATTTGTTTGCAAACATCATCATTTTAATATTTTTATTTCACTTTGTAGGGTGCGCAATGCGCACCTTTCGATAAAAATTACGCAATATAACTCGAATCAAAAAGACCCTCAAATTGCGCCATTAGAGTACCCTCAGAAGTATTTGCCATGCCGTAAATTTTAGGCAATTGATTTGTTGCAACTAGAACTTGCCTCACTTCTCGGTTAGATATTTCGGCTAAATTTTTGTTGTTGAGCATAGCAATAATCGCAGCAATACCGACACCTTGACCGACTGCCGCGTTGAATTCAACAATTCGACCGACAGAACAAGCCAACCCTTCAAATCCAGAACCCGGACTCACTACAGCCAGGTTTGGAACAGTTTTAACTAATGCGTGGCCGATGCCAATATTGAAAGTCGGTCGTTTGAAACTGAGACTTCTTGACCACCCTTGGCTGTTCGCTTTTTCACCAATACCTATGATGCCTCCGCGAACATCAAAGTCATAGCTAAATGTTGCCAGTGCCTCATTAGCCGATACACCGCCAAACAGCATCTGGGAGCCTGTTAAAGGTTCTACAACTCCCGTAATATTGCCTGCGTGTCTGATATAAAGTTCTGAAGCAGGAATCACCGAAGTAGCTCCCAAACTCTTCAGCCAAGTTACCACAGATGACATTTCTTGTAGCATCCTAGGAGTGGGTTTTGCGCCACTTTTTGCTAGGTTTTCTGCTTCCGTACTGTTGACAGCAAATAACAGCGCATTCCAAGAAAGTCTTTCTCCCGGAAGTATTGCTATATTTCCCTCATCTAAGACTGCACTGGTTTGAGGAAATAAGAATCTTGTGCCTCTAAATGAGTGATAAGATACAGATAAAGCAGGCGAGCGCACATCGATGTAATCGTTGCCCGCCCACAGAGTTTTGAGATTTCCTCTACTATCTAGCATTTCCATGCGGAGTTGTTCTGCTAGCTTGGCATCCATGCCAGCAGCGTGCAGCAGAAATTTTTTCGCCTCAGAATCTGCAATGTTTGTAAAGCGTTTTAAATAAGTATAATCGAGTTCTTTCAGTCTTCTGGTACTGATTCCTATGGTTTCAAAAGCGAGGGTGACTGGAAGTTCTGAGTAAGGAAGACCAAAGGTTTCAAATCCCTTCAGCTTTTTGACGCCAGCAGCTTGAGCTAATTCACCGTTGACAGTGGCATCAATAAATTGCTTTCCGGTGTAAGTAGTGCCTTTAGATGTGGTGATGCTGGCAATCTTTTGACCTTGTTTGCTGACGGATTTAATTTCGACTTTGCTGAGAAGGTCTACTTGAGCTTGCGACAGCATTTCTCTAAGCGCTGCACTGGCTTTTTGAGGGTCGAGTGCGATCGCAATTACGCCGGATTTTTGCAGGAATTCTTTATATATTGCCGCCGGTGAACCGAAGGTATCTAAACCTAAAGATTTTTGCATTTCTGGGCTAACCTGGCTTCGATCTAAATAAGAAAGTTTACCTCTTACCAAATGCCCGCCGATGCCTTCCTGCAAATTTCCTTGGGACATTAGCAGAATTCGCGGATACCGATTTGTGCGGCGGCGATGTTCTCTTGCAGCGGATATGGCAGCTAAAACGCCGGGAACTTCATCGCCGAAGCAGATTACATCGTAAGCACCTATATTGCTAACCATTATTTAATCACCTCTCCTAATTGTCATCTTTTTAAGTTGCATCTCAATTGAATTGTGGTTAATTAGCGATCGACCCTGTACAAAAATAGGGCATATTCAGATTGAAGTCAACTATTCAAGCGGAGATTATACAGCGTATTCCGTGTTTGTGAAGTGTAGGGACACGGCACCGCCGTGTCCCTACGGGGAACTTTAGTCCTTAAAATAGGTATTTTTTAAGAATAACCTTACAGGTTCATGACTTTTCGATAGTGCGCTTCAATCTCGCTCATCATTGGCGATTGACGCTTGCTAGTCCACTCACTGCGATCGAATAATTGCTGCCTCAAATCATCAACATCGATCGTTTTCACCTTTCCTTCAGCTACAATTTGCTGGCCGTTAACCCAAACACTGTGTACTGCATTAGTCGGGCGTCCCAAAATTAGCAAGCCGATCGGATCGGTTCGTGGTAACAATGACAAACTGGTTAAATCATACAGCACAAAATCAGCTTTTTTTCCGACTGTCAGCGAACCCATTTCATCGCCGAGATTCAAGCCTTTTGCTCCTCCCAGCGATGCCATTTCTACTGACTCTCGCGGTGTAATCCAGTGGCGGTAATCCAAATCCGTAATGTTGTGCAGAATGGAACCAATTTTAATCGCTTCCAGCAAATCTTGGGAGTCGTTGCTAGCCGCGCCGTCGCAGCCAAAGGAGACATTTACTCCGGCTTGACGATATTTCAAAATTGGGGCGATGCCACTTCCCAATCGCAAGTTGCTGAGGGGATTGTGTACGACTGTCGATCGAGTTTCTGCCATAATCGCAATATCAGAATCGTCCAACCAAACACAGTGTGCTAGGGAAGTGCGGGGACTAAGATAACCGATTTGTTGCAGGTGTTCGACAGCGCTGCATCCGTATTTTTGCTGCGCTAGCTGTTTTTGAGCAAGGGTTTCTAAGAGGTGGGCGTGGCGGCAAAGATTGTGGCGATCGCTCAAATCGATGCACCCTTCAAACAACGCATCCGAACACAGTTGAATTCCGGTCGGTGCCACCAATATATTAACACCTTTTTCGGGATCGTGAAACTGTTTTATTGCTGATTCCATTAATTCCAAAGTTTCCTTTGTCGATCGAATGTAAGCAGCGTGTTCGATCGCACTTTCAGCAGCAGGCATCCCCGCTGTCAGCGATTCATCTTGAATTAACGGCCCGATAAAAGCGCGAATCCCAATTTCTTGAAAAGCGCGAACTGCGGCGGCGATCGTCTCTAATTCTTGTCCCGGAATCAAAACTAAATGATCGACGACACTCGTACCGCCAGACAGCAATGTTTCTACGGCGGTTCCCAGGGCGCTCAAATAAATTTGTTCGGGTTCCAGAGGGGGTAAATCGTACAATTCGGCAATCCACAATTCCAGCGGCAAAGGTGGAATAATACCGCGTTGCCACATTTCGGAAGAGTGAGTATGTGCATTGACAAAACCGGGTAGCAGCAGCTTATTTGTGCCGTCGATAACTGTTCCCAAAGGAGACAAATTAGGGGCGATGGCACTTATGCAATTATCCATCACCTGCACGTCTACGGTTGTATAACCACCCTCAACGGGAATTAAAACATTTTGAATTGTAAAGCTCACAGATTTATTCCTTTTGATGAATTAACATCTATGGCTATTGTAACAGTTAACTGTTTGTATCCCCGTCCTAAAAACCTCACGATTCCTCTGTCAACTGTCAGTGCCTGCTAACCTTAAGTAAGTCAACCGACTTAAACGTAAAATATGAATCCTGATTCTCTCCGTACCTTGGGCGTGCCGCCGAATGCTTGGAAAGTTGATGCCAAAATAGCCGACATCACCCGATCGCAACTTGCACCAGAAATTGTTACCCTAGAAACAGAAACTAAAACCCTGCGCGTAGATTTAGCAAAAGCCGCAATGTTGGTGATAGATATGCAAAATGATTTCTGTCATCCCGACGGTTGGCTGGCGCACATTGGCGTAGATGTAACGCCCGCTAGAAGTCCGATCGCTCCTTTACAAAATATACTGCCAAAATTGCGATCGCACGCAATCCCAATTATTTGGATCAACTGGGGAAATCGCCCCGATTTGATGAATATTAGTGCAGCATCGCGTCACGTTTACAATCCCACAGGCGACGGCGTAGGTTTGGGAGATCCGCTGCCAAAAAACGGCGCAACTGTTTTGATGGCGGGGAGTTGGGCTGCCGCCGTTGTCGATGAATTGACACCGAAACCCGAGGATATTTGCGTTGATAAATATCGGATGAGCGGCTTTTGGGATACTCCTTTAGATAGTATCTTGCGGAACCTCGGAAGAACTACACTTTTGTTTGGAGGAGTAAACGCCGATCAGTGCGTCATGGCTACCCTGCAAGATGCTAATTTCCTCGGTTACGACTGCATTTTGCTCAAAGATTGTACAGCTACGACATCTCCAGAGTATTGCTGGCAAGCTACTCTTTATAACGTTAAACAATGTTTTGGTTTTTTGTCAGATTCTCAGGCTATGTTAGAAGCAATTAAATAGTCATTAGTCATTAGTCCAGGACTCACGCATCAAAACCAAAGAAACCGGGTTTTTGCGGTTTTTGTCGCCTGTAGCGCGTCCTTTCAGTAAAAACCCGGTTTCTGGGTACCCACGGACAACTAACAATAAAAAAATGACAAATCAGTGCATGATTCCAGTGTCAAAGTCCCCTCAAGACTACCAAGCATTTCGTATCAGTCCCGGCGATAGTAATAGATTAGCAATTGTCTTCGATCCGGCAGCAGCGAATAGTTCATTAACGGTTTGTATCGAGATTTTTGATGCGGGGGGTAAAACTCCTCCGAACCGCCATTTATTCGCAGTAGAAATGTTTTTTGTACTCAAGGGACAAGGGCGAGCAACCTGTGACGGTAAAACTGTTACTATTAAGGCTGGAGATAGTTTGTTAGTACCACCAATGAGCACTCACGTAATTGAGAATACGGGTGATGAACGTTTGTACACTTTGTGCATCATGGTGCCAAATGAGGATTTTGTAGAACTAATCCGCAGCGGTACACCAGTCGAACTCGATGAGGAAGATATGAGAGTTCTCGGGCGATCGGACGTACTTGTTTCGTGCTAGGTTCGTAGTAAGGACTTCAGTCCTTAAAGAAAGGACTAGAGTTCTTACTACAAACTATTATAAGGACTTTTTGAGTTAATTGTTTTTAAAATTTATGCTTAAACTTTGTCCTAAAAAAACAGCGTCAATGCTAACTAGAGATGGGGTGCGTTTGGATGCTGATATCTACCAACCCGATGCAGAGGGCGAATTTCCAGTATTATTAATGCGGCAACCTTACGGAAGGGCGATCGCCTCTACAGTAGTATACGCCCATCCCGCATGGTACGCCAAACACGGCTACATCGCTGTCATCCAAGACGTTCGGGGGCGCGGCACTTCCGAAGGCGAATTCAACTTGTTTGTTAACGAAACACAAGACGGTTTTGATACCGTCAATTGGGCTGCTAATTTACCGGGAAGCAGCGGCAAAGTGGGAATGTACGGCTTTTCCTACCAAGGCATGACCCAACTCTACGCGGCGGCTGCTAAACCGATCGCCTTAACCACAATTTGTCCGGCAATGGTAGGCTGCAATTTATACGCAGATTGGGCCTATGAAGGCGGTGCATTTTGTTTGCAATCAAATCTCGGTTGGGCAATTCAGCTAGCCGCCGAAACCGCCCGTTTAAAAGGCGATATTTCTGCATATCAAGCCCTTTATGCAGCTTCGATAAATTTGCCGCTATACGATACTATTCCAGCGCGTCCTGAGATTATTAAAAATCTAGCACCAGACTCATACTATCACGATTGGTTAGATAACGATCGACCGAGCAACTATTGGGAAAATCTATCGCCAAACATCACAGATTTAGACTTACCCATGCTGCACGTTGGCGGTTGGTTTGATACTTATTTGCGCGGAACAATCCATCTTTACAAGGAAATGGCTGATCGCAGTTCTTGCACGCAGCATTTGATAGTTGGGCCTTGGGCGCATTTACCTTGGGGGCGAAAAGTTGGAGCATTGGATTGCGGTTTAGCTGCTGCAAATCCTGTGGATCAGTTGCAAATTCGCTGGTTCGATCGCTTCCTCAAAGGTGTTGATACCGGAGTCTTAGATAAGCCGCCGATTTCTTTGTTTGAGATGGGGAGAAATGATTGGCGGAACTTTGATAAGTGGCCTCAAAATCACCATAAATCTTATTTTTTGGCAAGTACCGGACTGGCTGCGATCAGAGAAGATGCTGGCATTTTAACAGAGAGTTGCGCGGATGTTGGCACTGATGATATATTCGTACACGATCCTTGGCGGCCGGTGCCGTCGTTGGGAGGACACGCGGCATTTCCGGCTGGTTCGTTTGAGCGATCGCCCATTGACTGCCGCACGGATGTGTTAACATACACTTCTGCACCATTAACGGCTGATTTGCACCTTGCAGGAGAAGTATTTGTCGAAGTATTTTGCACCGCAGATACGCCTACTTTTGATTTGTGTGCGATACTTTCCGAGGTAAAAGATAGCGGCAGCGTTTGCAATTTTAGTCAAGGTTACGTCCGAGTTAATTCAGATGAAACACCTGTAAGAATTGTACTGCAAGCAACTTGTATGCAAATTGCCAAAGGCAATACTTTGCGTCTGAGTTTGAGTGCGGCTTGTTTCCCGGCTTATGACGTAAATCCGGGAACCGGTGCGCCTCCGGGTGCTGCGCGGGCGATCGATGCTAAAATTGTGACGCTGATAGTAAGTTGTGGCGGAAATTGTCCCTCTCAAATTTTACTGCCAATTGTCAATTAAACCTAGAATTTATCCAAATATGAGCGTAATTTTTCACATTACCCGCAGCCAACAGTGGGAACAAGCAAAACAAGTTCAATCCTATCGCGGAGATACGCTAGATACTGAAGGATTTATCCACTGTTCGATTCTGTCGCAAGTTCTTAGATCTGCTAATAAATTTTTTGCAGGACAAACCGGATTGCTGTTGCTTTCGATTGACTCGGAAAAAGTAAAATCTGAAATTAAGTATGAATTGGCTGCGGGTGAGAATTACCCCCACATTTACGGGCCGCTGAATGTTGATGCTGTCTTGAAAGTTGTGGAGTTTGAACCGAGTGCAGATGGCAAGTTTAAGTTGCCGGAAGAATTAAAAAATGTAGTTTAATATTAACAGTATCTACAATAGCCAGCAGATACTGAACCTCAAGCAAAGTTTCTCCAAAAAACCGATCGCCCTCCGCACCTTCCCCGACCGACAAACTTAGCTACAATAAGCTATACTGCGGTCTCCAACTCGAACAAATTTCAGTTGTCTATGTCTAACTCTTCCCTCCTCGCCCCTGGTTCAACTCTCGAAAAACGCTACCGGATTATCCGCGAATTAGGCCGCGGCGGCTTCGGGCGCACTTACCTCGCTGAAGATACCAACCGCTACGGCGAACATTGCGTGCTCAAAGAGTTTTCTCCGGTGGTTCACAGCCCGAAAGCGGCCGAATTGTTCGATCGCGAATCGAGTATCCTTTACAGCCTCCAACACCCGCAAATCCCCCGCTTTCGAGAACTCCTGCGAACCGATATCGGCGGGAATCAAGCTTTATTTTTAGTGCAAGATTATATCAAAGGTCAAACCTACGAAGAAATACTAATCTCGCGCCAGCAACAAGGTAAAAATTTTAGCGAAGCCGAAGTTACTCAACTGTTATTTCAGCTTTTACCAGTTTTAGAATATATCCACTCCAAAAATTTAATTCACCGCGATATCTCCCCGGACAATATTATTCAAAATGATGCTGACAAACTGCCATTTTTAATTGATTTTGGTTCTGTGAAACAAATCGCAGCGACTGCTCTATTTCAGTTTAACGGACAATCGGATACGGCGATCGGCAAACAAGGATATTCGCCAGTCGAACAAATGCGGCAGGGTAAAGTGTCTCCGGCTAGCGATTTATATGCTTTGGCTGTCACGGCTTTGGTACTGCTGACAGGGAAAAAGCCTCAGAAATTGTACGATATCAATCAAAAAAGTTGGGATTGGCGATCGCACGTCCAAGTCAGCCAAAATGTAGGGACGGTATTGGATCGGATGTTAGCAGATCGGGCGGGCGATCGCTACCAATCCGCCAAAGAAGTCCGCGAAGCCCTAAAAGATCCAAAATTATCGCAAATTGGCAGCATCATCTCCCAAATGGTGACAATGAACTTTGTCGGTCGCCCTTTCAAAAACATTACTCAAACTGCTACCAACAATCATACTCCTGTCAACCAAAACCCTCAAATTGTTAGAAATATCAACATTTTAAAATTAATTCCTTGGAAAACAGTCGCGAGTTTAAGCGTAGTTTTATTGCCGGGAATGTTAGCTTTTGGTGCCGTCAAATCTGGTTTTACTCTGCCAAAGTTACCTGACTTGCCCAAGTTTCCAGAACTCCAGCCCTTTCCAAACCCGTCTTTGGATTCAGAAATAGCGCGTCAAGAAAAGATTGGCAAGCGCCGCAAAAATCTTAATCTTGACAAAGAAATATTTTATCAAAAAGTCGATGAATTGTTTTACAATAAATATCCAGAACTACAAGGTCGGAGCTTGACAGATAAGCCAGAAGATGCACAAATTAGACAAAACTGGTGTCAAGTTGCTGAGGATTTTCTCGACAGGTTGGAGAAGGGAGAAAAATTTTGATATTTAAGATAAAATAAAAGCGATCGAACCGCAGACGGCGCAGATAATAGACAGGACAGATAAATTTATCTGAATCCATGTAAATTGGTATAAGCAACTTACTTTTAGTTTATTTCACAATGGATTGTATTCAACTTACAGGAATTCGCTGCTACGGCTACACGGGCTATCTGCCGGAAGAGCAAGTGTTGGGACAGCGGTTTGAGGTGGATGTCACTCTCTGGCTAGATTTGTCGAAGGCAGGAAAAAGTGATAATATTGAACATACTCTGGATTACCGCAGTGCCATTACTCTGATTCAAGAGTTAGTCAAAAACTCCAAGTTTTTATTGATCGAACGGTTAGCAGATGCGATCGCCCAAGCGCTTTTAAAACTGCCTTTAGTCGAAAAAGTTAAAGTACAGCTTTCAAAACCGGCCGCTCCCATCCCCGACTTCGGCGGCAAAATCACTCTAGAAATAGTTAGAAGTCATTAGTAATTAGTGATTAGTCATATCATGTCCGGTCAAATACCATAACAAAAACAGTTAGTAGTGCGGACTTAAGTCCGCTCCATTTTGCGGACTCAAGTCCGCACGCGCGATCGAATCTAATTGCGGTTAATGGATCGGACACGATATCATTGATTATTGGTTATTGGTATATCTTCTGAAATAACCAATAATCCGACTATTTCCAGCATTCATCGCCCTTTAATCGGAATGTTTTTTTTGGCATCGTTTCCAGTGGAATTGGGCTACAGTATCTTCTGGACTATATTGCAAACATTTTTCAAAACATCGGGAAGCAGCTTCCAATTCTTCTGTTGTGTAAAATACTAACCCTTGCTCAAACTCAGTTTTAGTAGCGACTTTTTTCCGTTGAATTTCCGGCGGATCTGCATCAAAGACTTCAAAGACGGATACCACTTTAGATTTGCCTTTAACTTGTACAATATCGACCAAACGAATGCAATATTGATTAGCATCTTTTAACTGCAAAAATGTGCAATCGCTAATCAACAACGGCACGCTATACAGCTTAGTTAAAGTTTCTAGTCGGGAGGCTATATTGACAGCATCGCCGATTGTTGTCCCGTCCATACGAAATTTTCCGCCTACAGTTCCAAGCATTAACATTCCTGTATTGATGCCGATGCCAATTTTAATAGGAGGGCGATCGGGTGCTTGTCGGGTTAGATTGTATTCGGCAAGTTTTTTGAGCATAGAAATTCCCGCCTTGACGGCACAATCCGCATGATAAACACTACCAAACAACGCCATAATCGCATCGCCAATATATTTGTCAATTATCCCATTATTCTCAACGATCGCAGGTTCCATTATCGAAAAATAGCTATTAATAAATTTAAAAACATCTTCTAAAGGCATGGTTTCTGCAAGAGTTGTAAACGATCGAATATCAGAAAACATAACTGACATCTCTTTTTTCACAGAATCACCAATTTCAATATCGATAAGATTTTTTTTGTTCAACAATTTCAGAAACTCATCCGGTACGAAGCGAGAACAAGCTGTGTTTAAAGCAATTAAATTTTTGTTTATTTTAATTAATTCTATATTTTGTTTAATTATATTTTTTGCTTGGATATAACTTTTTGTAGCCTCTGTTATTGTCAAAAATAAATCTTCAGCTTGCCAGGGCTTAGCTATATATCGATAGAGTTTTGCCGTATTAATGGCATTGGTGACTCCCTCGATACTCGCTTGCCCCGTCAGCATGATTGTAATTGTTGAAGGAGACTTATTATGAATTTCTTTTAAGACTTCATCTCCTTTCATTATGGGCATCATGTAGTCGGCAATTACGACAGCAATTTCATGACCATCTTCTAATAAATCCTCGACTATTTGCAGCGCTTCATACCCGTCAAGCGCTGTTTCTATTTCATATTGATTTTCGAGGGTTTCTGATAGTTCTTTTCTGAGACTATCAAGAATCATTTGTTCATCATCAACACACAGAATGACGGGTTTTTTCATCTTCTTCTAAACTCTGGTTAGTTTATAATTTTTCAATCCCCGACTTAATTGAATTAATCAGTTCTTGTTTTGTCCAAGGTTTGGGAATAAAATGATGAAGATCTGCTTCTTTTTGGGCTCGTTCGATCGCCGCCTCATCTGCCTGTCCAGTTAATAAAATTTTCACCGTTCCTGGAAACCTTTTCTGCACTTCAACGAGCAATTCATCGCCTTTCATTCCAGGCATTAACCAATCAGAAACAATAATTACGACTTGAGTTCCTTCTTCATAAAGTTCGTCTAAAACTTCTAGTGCTTCTTCTCCATTTTCGGCTGTTTCATAGATATATTGGTCGTCAAATTCTTCTTGAATTTGTCGGAGAACACTGTTTAAAATAACAGCTTCATCATCAACACACAAAATTGCAAGTTTGGGCATAAATATTTTTTGATAAACTACAAACAGCTTAACATCAAATTACTCTAAATATCTGCTGGCAATGTCACAACAAAAATGGTTTGTTCGGGCATCGAGCGAAAATTAATTGTTCCTCCATGTTTTTTAATAATTTTTTTGACGATATCCAGCCCTAAACCGCTGCCTTCTCCTGGAGGCTTGGTTGTAAAAAATGGCTGAAAGATTTTATCTTGAATATCTTCTGGTATACCACTACCGCTATCGGTAATACTGACTTCGATGTTACCATTCGAGCGAGCTGCATCAACTCTGAGTATTCCCCGATAATTCATCGCTTGCAAAGCATTGTGAATTAAGTTTGTCCAGACTTGATTTAGTTCGTCGAAATAGCATTCGATCGGAGGCAAATCTTCATAGTTTTTGATTAACTCTACTCCATGTTTAATTTGATTTTGATAAAGTGTAAGAACTGCTTCTAATCCTTCAATAATATTGACGCTAATTTTTTCCTCGTTGAGATTTTGTCGGGCGTAGGTTTTGAGTGCAAATACAACTTTGGCAGCTCTTTCAGAGGCAGTATTGATATCTCTAGTGCTTTCTTGTAATCGCACAAAAGATCTGACTGTTTTGAGAAATATTTCACTGCTGGGATCTTGCAATAAATTGAATAGAGGCTCTATATTTTCATATATTTTGAGGTCGAGAAGCAGATTGGCAATGGTATCAGTATTACTAAGATTTTGGGTTTCGAGTTGCGCGACGATCGCTTTTCTCAGTTGCCGTCTTTCCCTTCCCGAAATCAATGCAGGATTTGCCAGCGAGCGAGCTAATAATTCCTTAAATTGTGATTCTTTTTCGGGTGTCAACTGTCGAAACCATGTCGGTAATTTACCTAAATTTTCGGAGAAGTAATCGCCAATATATTTAACAGAGGATTGAATCGCACCCAAAGGCGTATTTATTTCGTGGGCAACTCCCGCAATCAGTTGACCTAATGCTGCCATTTTTTCAGAATGAATCAATTCCTGCTGAGCTGATTCTAGCTGTTTTAAAGTATTGGCAAGTTCTTCGTTTTTTTGCTGTAACTGTTGCGTTCTTTCTGAAACTTGAGATTCTAAATTACGATTGTAATCCTCCCTGAGTTTTTCGGCTTGTTTCCTTTCTGTAATATCGGAAAAAGTGGCAATCGCATAACAAATTTTTCCAGTTTCATCGCGAATCGGTGTCGAAGAAATTTCTAAAGGAACGATCCGTTTTTGTTGATGAATTTCTAGAGCGTCAGTTCGCACTATTTCTCCTGACAAAGAACGCGCGATCGGCAAGTCGGGTGAAAGACAGAAACCTTTGCTATCGCTTTGATACAGATGATAAATATGTGATAAATCTTCGATCTTCGAGCTTGTTCCTTCCACAATTTGAAATAATTCCTTAGATTTTTGATTGGCGTAGGTTAGTTGCCCCAAATCGTTATGAACAGATACACCAATTGGCATCGCTTCTAAAAACTGTCTCAATCGCTGTTCATTTTCTATTAATCGTTCATTCTGTTCGGCTAGCTTTCGTTGCTGCGTGTAACTTTTGATTGCTTCTTTGACTGTTAATTTTAAATCTACTTTCTGCCAAGGTTTGGAAATATATCGATAGAGTTTTGCAGAGTTAATCGCATTCACGATTCCTTCAACTGTTGCCTCGCCTGTCAACATAATTTTTAAAGTTTCTGGTAGTTTTTCATGAACGTATCGTAGCACTTCATCTCCTTTGATATCTGGCATGATATAGTCAGAAATTACCAGCGCAATTTCACTACCATCTTTGATTAACTCATCCACCAACTCTAATGCTTCCACACCTCCCAGTGCTGTTTCGATATCGCATTCATTCTCTAAAGATTCTGATATTTCTCGGATGAGGCTATCTAGAACAAATTGCTCGTCATCAATACAAATCACAATAGGTTTACTCATTTTTTTTAACGCTCTATTGGTAGGATAACTGTGAATGTAGTTTGACCGGGACGGGATTGAAAATTAATCTGTCCCCGATGTTTTTCGACAATTTTGCGAACGATATCCAGTCCCAATCCACTTCCTTCGCCTGGGGGTTTAGTGGTAAAGAAAGGTTGGAATATTTTTGAGTGGATTTCTAGGGGAATTCCTGTCCCGCTGTCGGTAATGCTGACTTGGATATTTCCCTCATTTTTAATTGCGTCAATGGTTAGAGATCCTTTGTTATCCATCGCTTGCAGGGCGTTATGAATTAAATTCGTCCACACTTGGTTGAGCTCGTCAAAATAACACTTCATGGGTGGGATATGTTCGTAGTTTTTAGTTAATTCTATACCCTGTCTGATCTGACTTTGATAGAGGGTCAAAACTGCATCTATGCCGTCGAGGATGTTCGCTTCGATTGTTTCACCGCTAGAGTCGTGTCGGGCGTAAGTTTTGAGGGCAAATACTACTTTGGCCGCACGATCGCTAGCGATGTTAATATCTCGGGTGCTGGCCTGCAAGCGGACAAAGGCCCGTACAGTTTTGAGGAATTGCTCGCTATCGCTTTGTCGTAGAAGTGAGAAGAAAGGTTCGAGACGGTTGTGAACTCCCAAGTCGAGGAGGATATTGGCTAATCCTTCAGATTCCTCGATATTTTGGGCTGCGAGTTGGCCAGCAATCGCTTTTCTTATTTGTCGGCGTTCGCGACCGGATATCATTGTAGTGTTGGCAATAGATCGTTGCAACAATTCCAGAAATTGTGCTTCTCGTTCAGGTGTTAGTTCGCGGAATAAGCTGGGAAATTGGCTGAGGTTTTCGTTTAGAAAGTCGCTAATATAAGTAACGGAAGAGCGAATTGCTCCTAGCGGCGTGTTAATTTCGTGAGCAACCCCGGCTACTAATTGACCTAATGCTGCCATTTTTTCCGATTGCACTAATTCATCTTGAGTGAGTTGGAGTTCGGTTAAGGTTTGGGATAGTTCGGCTGTGCGTTCTGCAACTTGTTCCTCTAATCTCCGATTGTATTCTTCGCGAAATTTCTCAGCTTGTTTGCGTTCGGTGATATCTTGAAAAGAGGCGATCGCATAAGCTAGGTTGCCATCTGCATCATAAATCGGCGTTCCTGCACTTTCAATGGGAATAATTTTGTCGGGATGATGAATTTCCATGTCCTCAACGCGAACGCTTTTTCCTTGCAACGCATTTAACAGGGGATCTGATTCTTGAGGATAAATACGATCGCTCCCAGCTTGGTAAATTTGGTATTGAATCCGAATCTGTTCGGCGACGGATGCTACCACACCTTGACCGAGAAGATGCTGTGCAGTTTGATTGGTGTAGTACGGATTTCCGTGACTGTCGGTGACAAAAACACCCACGGGCATGGCATCGAGGAATTGCGACAAGCGGCGTTCGCTTTCGGATAGTTCGGCGTTTAAGATTTGCGTCTGGGCATTTTGGGCTTCGAGGTTAGCAAAAGAAGCTCGCAGTTGTTTTGCCATATTATTAAACGATTGGGCGAGTTCTCCAAGTTCATCGGCACGATCGAGTTCTACAGTTTTTTCCCATTCTCCACTAGACAAAGATTTAGCCGCCGTACTGAGATGGAGAATGGGTTTGGCTAACCAGCGAGATAATAAGACTGAAGCCAAAACACCTAGGAGTAAAACAATCGCAGAAACCCCTACTGCTAACTTGACTTGCTGACCCAAAGCTGCATCGATCGGTTCAGCGGACAAATAGACGATTGTGGCACCAATAACTTGTTCTCGATCGTCAATTAGAGGCGATACAACTTTGAGGAAACCTTGCGAAAGGTAACTTTTGGCACTTTTTTGCTCGATCGCGGATTTCAGGCGAGCAATCGCGGTATTGTCTAGTTGCGTGTTGATATTGACATTCTTCGCGATACCGGAGGATAAAGTTTTGAAATTGCGATCGACTACCACAATAGCGCTCACATCTCCATCTGATAAAATCCGAGCGATCAATCCGTCTAATCCTAATTTTTGGCGCAGGGTATCGAGAATTGTTGCCGCATAACCTACCTCTACAATCCGAGGTTGATCCACGCCACCCACAGCCGCGTATTTAAAGGTTTTATCGTCGATTTCTCGTTTTTTGGCTTCCTGAATGACTTGTTGTTTATTTCCTGTCAATAGGGGCCAGAAAACGTGAGCTTGAGGCTGCTTGACGGGATCGGGGCTGAAGGTGAACTTAGCACCGGGAACGCTGTTGAGGAATGCAAATCCGGTGGAGTCGGTAATCACAAATTCGTCGAGAACAGTGCGATCGGTAATATTATCGAGCATTGACATAATTTCTGGTGGCTTCAAACCGGCTTTTTGGGCCGTACCGACTAAATGTGCGGCGGTGGTGGCAACCACAATCATCTGTTCGCCAATCACTTGTTCCACATCCTCTGGAATTTGCTTGACGTACAAAGCGCTGCGAGAAACGAGTTTAGCAACTTGCAATCCATTTGCTTCTGTTCTATCGATTAAGGATTGACGAGCAATCCAAGTTAATACGCTGACTGTGGGTACTAACGCCACAAATAACAGTGAGGTAATTGTGATAGTAATTTGTTTTTGGAGGTTCATAAAACAAAAGGATTCACCAACGCTGTGTATATCCTAGCATTGACATAACCGAGAAATTACGGATGCAAAGATTGGTTTCCACGATCCGATCCGTAAAATTACCGATCTAATGTTTGATATTTAGCGATCGCCAGCGTACTCTTTCTGGAGCGCAATCTTTGGGGTGAGCTACAATTATTAGCAATAGTCCGGACGGTTTTTAGTTAGTAGTTTGAAACCCTTGATTTTCCGTCAGTAACTCGATTGCCGAATCCCCTTGAAACTCTGATTCTATTTTTGGCGATCGAATACTGTCCGAAGTATTGGTTAGAAAAATTATCTGTATTGCTGTATTTTACAGCGACTTTATTGAAAATTGGCAGTAATGAAGATTTTTACCAACTGCTCTGGGAGTTTTGGTTTGAAGTTGTTTGAACTGGTATTACACGATACTTTTCAGACATTTTATAGTTTTGCGACATCTGAAAATATTTCAAGCTTATCTCTATTAGCCGATCGCCCTTGATAGTCTTTTACTTCTAATTTATTGGGTTGAGGGTTGGGGATATTTGAGCTAAAACACCGAAATTTCCCAATTTGGTCAACCCTCCACCTTAATTTTGACAGCTTAATGACTGCTGATTACCACTTAAGCAAATTAAATTCTTCCATGTCTACCGTATCGCGGTTGCGATAAATAGCCAACACAATTGCTAAACCAACGGCTGCTTCAGCAGCGGCTACCGTAACTACAAACACCGTAAATACTTGACCTTTAATCTGTACGGGGTCAAGATAATTGGAAAAACCCATCAAGTTAAGATTGACAGCGTTCAGCATCAATTCGATCGACATCAACACGCGCACTGCATTTCGGCTAGTAATTAAACCGTAGATGCCAATACAGAAAAGTGCGGCGGCTAATAACAGAAAATACTGGAGTTGCAGTTGCATAAATTTTGGGAAGAAGGAAGAAGGAAGAAGGAAGAAGGAAGAAGGAATAATGTCCTTCTACTACGCTCAGGAACCGATGTCCAGAGGCTCTACCTGGCTTTTTGCGAAAGGGAAATTTGAGGCATAGCCTCCGGATCTACGTTCCCAGGCTCTGCCTGAGAACGAGTAGAATACTATTTAGATTCTGGCGAGGAACCATCTCCAGCAGCCACTAATTCGCGAGGTCTTTCTGGCAAACTAAAAGCTGGTGTTTCAGATAGCTTGTTGGACAATTCATCTGGCAAGAAATCGCGGCGGGCTAGCACAATTGCTCCTACCATTGCCATCAACAAAAACACTGATGCTAACTCGAAAGGCAGCAAATAGTCAGTGAAGAAGTGTTTGGCGATAGTCACGATCGAGCTTTCGGCCGGTGGTGCACCTGTCGTGACGACGATCGCCCAAGGAGTGGACACTACCATCGTACCCAAAAGTGCAAACAAACCAGCACAAACTACTGCTGTTGCTACTTGACGCACCCAAGCATTAGGAATTTTGCGGAACTCTTCTCGCTTGTTCACCAACATAATGGCAAACAAAATTAAAACGTTAACAGCACCAACATAAATCAAGACTTGCGCTGCTGCGACAAAGTCAGCATTCAGCAACAGGTACAAGCCGGCAATGCTGGTAAATACGCCGCACAGCAGAAACGCTGAGTAAACGATGTTTGAGAACAGCACTACTCCTAATGCTCCTCCAATCATCATTAATGACAGTATGCCAAACGAAACAATTTGAACTCCTTCGGCTAGATTCACAATCTTTAATCCTTTGTTAATTGGGAATAGGTAATTGGGAATTGGGAATTGGGAATTGGGAATTGGGCATTTGTTATTTGTTAGTTCTAATAACCAATAACTTATTACCCATGCCCCATGCCCCATGCCCCATTACCTATTTTTCGATAATTTCCTCTGGACGGAGACCGGCGCGCCGATCGGTGTAGGAAACTTCATGAGGGTCGATCGCACCTTTGGGCAAATAAGCAAATTCGCGCAGCGGTGTCACCATCGGGTCATCTGTAACCTTGTAAGGCAAACGTCCGAGGGCCACGTTGTCATAATTCAATTCATGACGTTCGTAGGCGGCCAACTCGTACTCTTCTGTCATCGACAAACAATTAGTCGGACAATATTCTACGCAGTTACCGCAGAAGATGCACACACCGAAATCGATACTGTAGTGCTTGAGTTGTTTCTTCTTAGTTTCTTTGTTAAATTCCCAATCCACTACAGGTAAGTTGATCGGACATACCCGAACGCAGACTTCGCAGGAGATGCACTTGTCAAATTCAAAGTGAATTCTGCCCCGAAAACGTTCGGAAGGAATTAGTTTTTCGTAAGGATACTGCACCGTAACCGGGCGGCGTCTCATGTGATCGAAGGTCACTGCTAGCCCTTGACCGATATACTTAGCAGCTTGAACAGTCTCTTTGGCGTATTCGCCTACTTGATTGAGGAATTTTAGCATCGTGTTCTCTCTCTGTACTTGAGTTTTTGGTAATTGTTAATTGATAATAGGTAATTGGTTAACAGTAGTCAGGACACGGCAGTGCCGTTTCCCTACATTCATCTCCGCAGTCAGGACACGGCAGTGCCGTTTCCCTACAGCTATATTACCTGTCACCTATTATAAATTAACCGCCAAAAGCAAAGGGAAAGGCAAGTTTCAAAGCTGCGGTCAATAGCAAATTAACTAAAGCAACTGGAAGCAAAAACTTCCATCCCAAATTGAGCAATTGGTCGATGCGAACTCGCGGCAGAGTCCAACGCAGCAAAACTGCCAAGAACAGGAAAAAGTAGGCTTTGAGCAAGGTCATTGTAATACCCAGCGTGCCGGTAATTACCTGCAACCAAGGAGTTGTTTCGCTCAATCCCAGGGCGTTTGTGATGACTCCGACCGGAATCGGGCACTCCCAGCCCCCGAGGTACAAAACTGCTACTAGCAGGCAAGAAAGGACGAGGTTAACGTAGGAAGCGATGTAGTACAAGGCAAATTTCATGCCTGTGTACTCAGTCTGATATCCTGCTACCAATTCTTCTTCTGCTTCGGGAAGGTCAAAGGGCAAACGTTCGCATTCTGCCAGTGCTGCGATCCAGAAAATCAGGAAACCCGCAGGTTGTCGCCAAACGTTCCAGCCGACGATGCCGTAGCCTGCTTGTTGATGTACGATGTCGATCGTACTTAAGCTATTGGACATCATCACAACTGCCAATACTGCCAAAGCTAGGGGAATTTCGTAGCTGAGGGATTGAGCAGCGGCTCTGAGTCCTCCGAGGAGGGCGTATTTGTTGTTGGAAGCGTAGCCCGACATCAGCAAGCCGATCGGCTGAATGCTAGAAAGAGCAATCCACAGAAATATAGCTGTCCCCATATCGGCGATCAGCATATGCTCTCCGAAGGGCACGATTAAGTAGGAGAGAAAAACTGGGATTACCACAATTACCGGGCCCAGCGTGAATAGCAGGGCATCAGCTTTTGCGGGTACGATGTCTTCTTTGAATACCAACTTCAAACCGTCAGCAACGGGTGCTAGGACTCCCAGGGGGCCGAGGAATTCCGGGCCAATCCGCTGTTGAGCGGCGGCGGAGATTTTCCGCTCTAGCCAGACGCTAGTGAGTACGCCGAATACGGCACCGACAACCATCAGTACCATTGGCAAGGGTAGCCACAGCACTTGGGCGATGTCCGCCGGTAAGCCCCAATTCATCAGGGCTTCTACAAAACTTCCTTGTAAGTCAATTCCTGGGTTCATGTTGCCAGCTTTTGAGCGTATCGCATATATTTTTACACCCATCCTTAGTAGGAGTAGGCTTGGAGAGTAGATGTTTGTAAAGATTTTTAATGCTTTACCGCATATCAGTATATCGCCGGACAGGCCCCAAGAACCGACGGATGAGGTGAAATTATAGTTATCTGATCCCCAAGCTTGGCTAATGGGTGTGTAACTTATGGTTCGTTGTTGACTGTTGACGGTTACAACTTGCTTAGGATGCGAAGTGAAAAACGATCGGCAAAGGTTTTAGTCCCCTTGCGGGGAAGAGGTAGTGTGTGACTCAAGAGAATGTTGCGGGCTAAACCAATCAAATTATTATGCCGATTCCAGAAGCTATCGATTATCCTTCCAGATCAATTTCTCTTCTGTTCTTGTTGTAAAAAAATCACGGCACTTGTTGTCACCTTTTCCGGTATTTCCGCCGTCAGGACTACAAATCAAATTGCCGTTTGCGTCAAATAACTGACTTAGTGCATCACAACAATAGGGTGGTATGTAATACACAATCTGACCCTGATAATTGTATTGCCAAACACTGGCGGGGGGATTTCTTACGCCATCCCTGGAGATATCCTTTATTTTCATCTCTATATACTCCGGTGTCCCGGAAGGTAGATCAAGGTATTTGCAAGATGAAAGGATGACTATTGCTAAAAATGACAGGTAGAATTTCATGGGAAGTAGCGGTTTCAACCGCCGAGTATAAAAAAAAGGGTTTTGAAGCCAGATTTTGAATGAGCGATCGATATTAAATGTCAAACAAAAAGGGCAGAGAATTAATCCTCTGCCCTTTTTATGCTTTAAGGTAACTTTCAAATGGTTTGAACCATTGATTTTACGCTACCTTTTTTATGGAACTGGGCAGAATCGAACTGCCGTCCAAAATGGGTATTAACTTTCCGATCGTTCACAGGTTTATCCCCTCTTACCCTCGGGGCGGGAACCATCTTTATCCTAAATGGGAGGATTTTCTAGTGATTGCTTTCCCAGCTAGCCGACTAGAAGCGTTTAGCTAGGGCATCCGTTGGGGGTTGTTATGCTACCGTTAACGGAGTTAGGCGGCATACACTCTAAACCAAGAAGCTCAAGAAGTTTTTAGGCTACAGCTACGGCTTTGCGAGCGAAAGGAACGATGTTGTTCGCATTTACTTTTTTGTTTGAGCCGATATTAACGAGAGTGGACTCCCTCTCGACCTGCATCACGGAGCAGCTTTCGCCACCCTGTCGAAACCATTACAGCCCCTCGTGTTAGCTTTCCTATTATAGACAAGATTTTTTGTCAAGTCAAGTCGATTTGGGATTTTCGATTGCGGATTTTAGAAACCGGGTTTTTATGCGTTTTTGCGATTTGTGACGAAGTATTCTGGCAAAAACCCGGTTTCTGGCTACCCGTGGGTTAGTCCGATCGCCTCAAAACCAAAGAAACCGGGTTTTTATGGGTTTCTGCCAGTTGTGACGCGTATTCTGGCAAAAACCCGGTTTCTGACTACCAGTGCGTTAATGCAAGTTGTCGTCCCAGACGCCGATGTAAATCCGATCGCGCTCGTTGCGTTCGATCGTCCCTTCCAGCGAACCCTTCCTAAAAGTAAAGCGATTGCTGCGGCGCTGCTGCACGTCGCGGAAGCCTTGCAAAATCTCGCGATCGGCGCCGCCCACCATCCCGTTGAGCGCGGTTCGTACTACCAAATCGTCCACCGACGGGGCGAAAGAACCCTCTGTTTGCACTAGCTGGCCCGAATCGCGATCGTAAATATAGCCGAGAGTAATCCGGTTCGGCAATATTTCATAAAGTGCGGTGCGAGTATTCGGCCAATAACCTTGGGATTGAGAATCCGTGGGTTGTCCCAAGGCGTCTAAAATTTGACTTTCCGCTGTACCAACGGCAAACCCAGGGATTGTGGGAGTCTTCCGATCGCTGGTTGCCGGTTGTTCGTTGGGTGCGGGCGATCGATCGGGCGGCAACTGTTTGTCAACAAGTTTTTCCGTTGGTGTGGGTTCGGCAGGCTCAGGAGTTGGTGTTGGCGAGAAAGGTGTTGGAGTTGGGGCGGGAGTTGGCGCTGGGGCTGGTGTTGGAGTTGGCGCAGCAGGCGAGAAAGGAGTTTCAGCAGCAGTAGGCGGCGGAGTTTCTCTGCGAGTCGGCGGTGGCGTTGGTGTCGGCGCCAGAATTGGTGCGGGGCTAACGCGCGCGTCTGGATCTGCTGGAACCGAAGTGCGATCGTCCTTCGCTACCGGTGCGGGTTCCGAAGAGGGCCGGTTGAAGAAAACCCTAGCAATACCGACAAAACCTGCCACAATCAGGGCGATCGCCGCCAACCCCAAAATCCACCAAATCTTGCGGTTGCCGGAGCCATTCGTCACCACAGCAGGCGCTGTTCTCACATTTGCCGGCGACTGAGGCCCGTGTCCCGGAATCACCGCCACCGTCGGCCCGGTGCTGGGCGATGCACCCCCACTCCCCTGTCCATGCAGCAGCGACAGCCACTCATCCACGCTAGCAGGGCGATTTTGAGCCTCTACCGTCATCCCCCGCATCACTGCGGAACTGACTGTCGTACTTACTTGAGGCTGCAAGTCGCGGGGTGAAGGCATCGGCTGGCTGGTACGGAGAATTGCAGCTACCGGCACTTGTCCCGTCAGCAAAGTATAAAGCGTCGCAGCCAGACCGTAAACATCTGTGGCGGGCGTGTATTTTCCTTGGGCAAAATACTGTTCTGGCGGCGCGTAGCCGTCGGACACCATATTAGTATGACTTTGGGTAACACCGGGAGTAAACTCGCGGGCAATCCCAAAATCAATTAACACAACTTCCTGGGTGTTTTGGCGCAGAATAATGTTTTGCGGTTTGATATCTCGGTGCAGCAAACCCTTTTGATGAACTGCCTTCACAGCAGCGCCAACTTGAGTTATGTAGGAAATTGCGAGTGCTTCTGGAAGTGGTTTATTTGGCAGCACGACATCGCCCAAATCCTGACCGGCTATGTAGTCCATCACCATGTAAGGCTGGCCGTCTTCCACAAAAAAATCGCTGACGCGGACGATATTGGGATGAACGCAGGAAGCCAACCGCCTCGCTTCGTCTTGAAACTTGCGATCAAACTCAGCAAAATTTGGTTGCTGGCGCAGAGATTCGTTGATGGTTTTAATGACTACAGGCTGTCCTAAATAGCGGTGATTTGCTCTGAAGGTAATTCCAAAGCCGCCGCGTCCCAATTCTTGTTCGAGGGTGTAGTTTCCACCCTGTAAAGTTTTGCCGATTAGCGCATCCATAGGTTCAGGCGATCGCGTACCAGATAATATGGCTGATTATTGCACGTATGGTTAGCCAAGTTACCAGTCTAAAGGTCGATCGTACTCCTTCTGTATTAGTTAATTTGTTAGAAACACTACTCATAATGCGTCCACATCCGCAAAATTTTTACCGTATTCTCGGACTCAATCACCTCGTACACTCCTTCGATGCTGAATGTTGATTCGCCGTGAATATGCACCTTCCAAATCTCCCACCAATTTCTCGTAGGGTGGTGGATGCTGAAACGGATTAGTTTGAATGACATCAAGTAACTCTTGCACTTTGTCTCGTAAATTGCTAGAAGCCAGCTTTTTGGCATCTTTCTGTGCCTGCTTGGTATAGACTAGATTCCAACTCACCACTGCAACTCCCTAGCGCAATCCTCGATCGGCGTTGCCAGTCCTTCGCGAATCGATTCCCGCATTCCCGGCACTGAGAGAAGATACAGTGTTTCCTGTACCGATGCCCAGTCAGATTCAGATAATAACACTGCATTGCCCATCTGTCCTGCAATTACGATCGGTTGATGCGACTGACTCACCGAATCGATCAACTGCTGCAACTGCTTTTGGGCTTCATTAATTGGGATCATAATCTTTCACCTGTCTAAATATGTTTTTATAGATGATGTTAGCGGGCTTACGATACTCTCTTAATTATGAGCGATCGTTCCCTTTCTGACTTCTATTGCTTTAGTCGTTTCACAAATAGCCTTCAAATTACGTCCAAACCGGCACCCTAAGCAGGACGGCAAAACGCAGCGGTGGCAAGCAACCTTCGCAATATACCCAGATTTTTTATCAGTCCGCTCCCAGCGAATGGTTAGACCGCTTACTCTTGATGTTCACAAATTTCTTGACAGAGGAATGTGCGAACCTTAGCCTCTCACTCAGGGTCATCTTTAGATAAATTTACAACATAATCACCTAGCTTTTCATCTAACTTGTAGCTTGCTGAAGAAGGATAGTCTGAACCAACAATCTTAAGTGCTGCAATTAAGTCAACAATTGCAAGTTTGAATACTTTATGTTTTCGGGTATAATCTGAACAAAAAAATATCTAATCTAGTTCATTAAGTTCCCCGAAAGATGGCACAAAGATATAGCTATGAATGAATTGGTTACAAATATCTTTAAGCTTAATAGACTCGCTTGACGTATCTTGAAGATTATAAAATTCATCGAGCCTGTCTCGATTTAATCGCGTCACAGGTAGCCCCCTAGTCTTGAAAGACTGAAGGGGTATTTTTGCCTCAACTACATAGTCTGATAACTTTTGGGCTTCAATGAGTTTTCGTATTGAGTAAAACGCAAAAAATATCTCTTTCTCAAACAGAAAAAAAGACCGCTCTGACCATCGCTTTTGATGAATGCGCCTAGACAACTTTAAGGCTGTCTTCAATAGATCGTCTTTCCAGTCACCTGACTCCCAAATCATATCCTACTCCGTTTCTTGTTGAGCTAGTTCCGAGATTAAAACTTCAATCATATAGAATTTATCGGCTGCGCCTAAGCCTTTGTAACGTTGAGATTAGTTCTGATGAAACCATGCAAAGCACTCCGGTAAGTCAGGTCTGCTTCTCTCTCATAGAATTAGACCGCAACTGCGGTATAACACTCTCATTGAAATATCATACCGCCCGATCGCCAAAGTTTTGTTTCTAAGTGGAGTAGATCGTACCGCAACTTCAACATCATAGCTGCTCTGAGTATCAATTGCCACACTCGCAGTAGAATCTACTATCGAAACGCATTTCTGGGAACTCTTGCGAGTTGGTAAGCGCCGCGACTGTCCAACAATTGATATTGATTTGCCTGCAATCCGAATTCTTTAAATTTATGTGGATATCCCAGCACCAAAATAGAGGGAGAACTTTGGTTTTTAGATTCCTCAATGTAG
>JANNOR010000010.1:0-24793 GCA_031399265.1 Cyanobacteria bacterium SOY_34_metabat_3
ACAACCAATCGGGTTCCATTGGCAAAATCCACCCCAGACTGCACCTTTTTCCCAGCCAACTGCACCTCCCGCAATAATAATAAACCATTACCAGTTTGGACGATCGCCCCCAAGCCCCTCACAACCTTCACAACAGCCCCATTTTCCCCCGCCAACTCGGCCAAAACAGGCCATTCGCGTTCCAAAACCCTCAAATCCGCTGGCATTTGCAGCCAGTATTCCGGCGCGACGGGTACAGTAGCCATCACCTTCACAGAATTACCGCGAAAAGTCGTGGTACAATTTGGGTAAAAACCGCTAACTTGATTGTGAAGGTCGATCGAGCTTTTCGACCAATCCAACACAAAATCGGCACTCTTAATCATTGGTGCGTAAGTCGCCTCAACATCATTTTGAGCAACAGCTTCAATCTTCTCATCCCTCAATTTTATCAAAGTTTCTACCAACAAATCCCCTCCAATTTCTGACAGCCTATCAGCCAAAGAATCAGCATTATCCAAAAGCGTAATCCCCGCAAAAGCCTTCAGCAACATCGCCCCAGTATCCATCCCCGCATCCATCAGCATCGTGGTAATTCCGGTTTCCTTTTCGCCGTCATAAAGACACCGCTGAATCGGCGCCGCCCCGCGATACTTCGGCAAAATCGAACCGTGAACATTGACGCAAGCTAAATTGGGAATATCCAAAATTTCTTGAGACAGAATTTGGCCGTAAGCTACCACGACAAAAACATCAGCTTCCGCTTCCCGCAATTTGGCAATTGTTTCAGCATCTTTCTTGATTCGTGACGGCTGCAAAACCGGCAGATTGTGATTTAAAGCCGCCATTTTGACAGGTGAAGGCATCAATTGATTGCCTCTTCCCCGGCGTTTGTCCGGCTGAGTCACCACAGCCACTACCTCGAATTCGGGATGGCTTAGCAGGCTGGATAAAGTAGGAACGGCAAATTCGGGAGTGCCAAAAAAAACAATTTTCATAAATTTTTAGTTATTAGTCTGATATATGTTTTATGTTTTGGATTGGTCGTTGGGTAAATGCAGCATTAGGCGATCGTGCTGCACATCAATCATATACGATCGAATCGGGTGCATCTCAATTTGGAAAGGGCGAAGCGCCTACAAAGATATTTGCAAAAATGAGATGCACCCATCGAATCTTCCCAAGTTCCCCTTAGGGACTTAGGCTTTGCCTAAGTCCCTACACTTCACAAACATGGAATACACTGTATCATTGGATTTACCTTATTTACACCTAATCTCAATTTTATCACATTTCACCAATATGAAAAAAGTGTCCAATCTCCTGCTTGAACTCAGCCACAGCTTATTTGCAGACACGGCATAACCAGAAAATTTTACTGAGGCTGTAACTAATCCTCAACCTTATTTAGCTAGCTTCACCTTGTAATTATTTGCATTTCTTGAACATGATTTTATCTCAACTAACCGCAGCAATTCACCGACAGCTACAGAATGCAATTAGACTGCAAACCAAACGTGCAGCCTGCATTTTCCTAACTTTAAGTTTGCTTATATTAAGCGGCTGTCAAAACAGTACATCCCCCGCATCAAAAAACGGCGAACCAATAAAAATTACCCTGTGGCACGGCATCAATCCCCCGCCAAACCGCGATGTATTTCAAACCCTCACGGACAAATTTAACAAAACACATCCCAACATCCAAGTAGAACCAATTTACATCGGTCAGCCAGACCAACAACTGCCCAAAATACTAACAGCAATAGTCGGAAATGCACCGCCGGATTTGCTGTGGAATGTCCCCACAATAGCCGGAAAACTCGCAGAACTAAACGCAATTGTACCCTTAGAAAACTGGCTCGACAAATCGCCCCGGAAAGCCGAAATCTACCCGGCACTCTTCGAGTCAATGCAACTCGGCGGACACACTTGGTCAATTCCCCTAGCTACAAATAACGCCGCTATATTTTACCGTCCCAGCTTATTTGCAGCCGCAGGAATCAAAGAAGTGCCCCAGAATTGGGCGCAATTAAAGCAAGCAGCCCGATCGCTCACCCGAGACACCAACGGAGACGGCCGCCCAGACCAACACGGCATAGTGCTCTCCCTAGGCAAAGGAGAATGGACAGTATTTACCTGGCTGCCATTCATGTTCAGCGCAGGCGGCGAACTCACAGCCGAAACCGCGAAAACTTCCGTACCCCAAATCGACAGTCCGGGTGCTCGCGCCGCCTTAGAATTGTGGAGCGACTTGTTAAAGGAAGGTTCAGCCATACTCTCAGCACCAGAACGCGGTTACGAACTCGACAACTTCATCGCCGGCAAAGTCGCCATGCAAATCACCGGGCCCTGGACGCTAGCACAATTGCAGCAAAGCGCGATCGACTACGCAGTGATGCCCATACCAGTCCTCAAGCGCCCCGCAGCCGTCGTTGGGGGTGAAAACCTATTTTTAATGAAAACCTCGCCCGATCGCGAAAAAGCTGCTCTAGAATTCTTAGAATACGTTGTAGGTGAAGAATTCCAAACAGCATGGGCATTGAAAACAGGTTACTTGCCAATTAACATAAAATCGAGACAGAGCCAAACTTATCAAAGCTTTGTCGAAAAAACCCCTGTTTTGCGAGTATTTCTAGAACAAATGAACACGGCTCGATCGCGCCCGATCATCTCAGGTTACTCCCGCCTCTCAGAAAACCTCGGCCGCGCCATAGAAGCAACCCTTCTCGGCGCCAATCCCCAAGATGCCCTGAAAGAAGCTCAACAGCGTTTGACTGTCACCTTAGATATTGCAACTGCAAAAGGGAAATAGACAAGAGGATTTTTTGGGCGGCGATTTTTCCGCTTTCATTGCATTCGATCGCCAGAATATAAGCGTCAGCAACAGGCTCTCCGGCCAGTTCGCAAAAGGCTTGTTGAGAAGGGTGCAAAATGTGAGGTTAAACGGAGATACTGTACCATTTTCAAAAAGCTGTAGGGGCGGGTTCGCCAAGGACTTTAAAGCTAGCAAATAGGTTAGATAAACCCGCTAGGGCCCGCGCGTAAAATCCCCTTAATGACACTGGTGCAAAATGTGAGGTTAAACTGAGATGCTGTACCATTTTCAATCAGCTTTTTACGGGCGGGCTTTGGGTTCCACCCCGCAAGCAGAAAATTTAGTGTTTGCCAACCAGGCCCGAAAGCCTGTTGAACCAGAAGGGTGCAAGATGTTAGGGTGAATTGAGTGGCGATCGCCCAACATCAAAAAACGCCCGGAGTCGATCGGCAATAAATCTTTAACAAAACCAAAAAAATACAGACCGAATGTTGAGCCATCACAGATATATTGGCAAAAAAGGGATGCTCCCGAAATTCATCCAGAGATGCGATCGCACAGCCCAAAAAACCGAGCCCTCAACACAGTGTCACCAAAAATTAGTTCAAAAGGTTCTCCCCCTACTTACCACCCATGACCTACCATCACCTAATAGAAACATTTTCCCTACCCTGTGCCTGTCGCGTGCCGCCTGCTGAGACCCCAAAAACCGTCCACCTTTTCCCCGAACGACAATGCAGACAAAGTTCCTTAACGCAATCAAAGGACATTCCTGGCGGTACTTCCTCGCAGTAGGCGCGATCGCCCTAATCTACTATTTGGCGTCGCAGTTTGCAATTTCCACGCTCACCCTGAGTTCAGAAATTTACCCCATGTGGCCCGCAGCAGGAATTGCCCAAGTCGCCCTGCTGCTGTTCGGGCGGCAACTGTGGCCGGGAATCGCGATCGGAGGCTTCCTGTTCAGCATGAGCGTACCGTCGGCCAGCATCCCCGCGGCATTGATCTCGGCGAGCGCCAGAACCCTGCAAGCGTGGACGGGAACTTATTTGTTGCAGAGGATTAACTTTAGCGCCGAGCTCGATCGGCTCAAAGACGTTTTAGGAATAGTCGGACTAGCAGCCTTGGGATCGACCCTGATCAACTCCAGCATCGGCAGCATCGTCGTGTGCCTGACCGGTTTATCTAGCTGGAGCAATTTTGGCACGATTTGGGGGACTTGGTGGGTAGGAGACGCGATGGGAATTTTGCTCGTCGCCCCGCTGCTGCTGACTTGGCGCAAACTGCCCTCCGCCAGAACCAAACGCCAGCAGATTGTCGAACGAGGGATTTGGCTGCTGCTGCTGCTAGCAGTCGGCTGGCTCGTCTTCTGTTCCCGCACCCGCGCCGCCTACGCCCGCTATCCCCTCGAATACCTACCATTTCCCCTAGTTGTTTGGGCCGCCTTTCGATTCGGCCAGCGCTACACGGCCCTCTCCAACTTCATCCTCTGCGGCTTCGCCATCTGGGGGATCGCCCGAGGTAGCGGCCCCTTTCTCAAACACGCCAGCAGCATCCCGCAAGCCCTGTTATCCCTGCAAGCGTTCATCGCCGTCATCGCCGTCACCGGCTTAGTCTTAGCCGCCACCGTCGCCGAACGCCACCAAGCAGAAGCCTCCCTGCGCGCCAGCGAAGCCAGCCTCGCCAACGCCCAGCGCATCGCCCAGCTAGGCAACTGGGACTTAGACCGCAACACCCAGCAATTGCGGTGGTCCCAGGAAATTTATCGCATCCTGGGACAGCGGCCGGGAACTTTTGAACCCAGCATCGAAGCTTACTTGGAATACGTCCACCCCGAAGACCGAGAATTAGTCAAAAGCTCGATCGAAGCCGCTTTATTTCAGCAACAGCCTTACAGCATCGACTACCGCCTCGTACTCCCCGATGGAGGCCACCGCACAGTCTGCGAACACGCCGCCGTCAACTCCCTTTACATCACCAGCACCGTCCAAGACATCACAGACAGAAAGCGCTCCGAAGCAGCCCTGCGTTCTTCCGAAGAAAGATTTTCCAAGGCCTTCCACGCTTCTCCAGTCGGCATCAGCATCTGCACCCTCACAGACGGACGCTTCCTTGATGCCAACGAAAGCTTTTTGCGCTCATTAGGCTGGCTGCGACACGAATTTATCGGCCGCACCGCCAGCGAGTTAAAAATGTGGATTAATTCCGAAGACGGGCGGCGGCTGGCCCAAATATTGCAGGAGCAAAGTTCGATCGGCAACCAAGAGATCAAAATTCGCACCAAAGCCGGCGAAGTCCGCGACTGGTTGCTGTCAGTAGAACTCATCGACCTCGGCAGCAGTCAGTGCGTTTTAATCATGACTAGCGACATCACCGAACGCTTGCGTTCCGAAGAATTCCGCCGCGCCGCACTAACCGCCGAAGCCGCAAATCGATCGAAAAGCATTTTTCTCGCCAACATGAGTCACGAACTCAGAACCCCTCTCAACGCCATCATCGGCTACAGCGAGATCCTTCAAGAAGACGCCCGAGACTTAGGTGCAGAAGAATTCATCGACGACCTCCAGAGAATCAACACTGCCGGCCAGCATTTGCTAGTGTTAATTAAAGATATTCTCGACTTGACCAAAATAGAAGCAGGTCGCGTCGAATTCCACCTCGAAACCTTCACCATTCTCAATCTAGTCGAAGAAGTAGTCGCCACGATCGCGCCGATGGCAGACAAAAACAACAATATCCTAGAAATACAATGCTCCGAGGATATTGGCTCCATGCAGACCGACTTGACTAAACTCCGCCAGTCCCTGCTCAACCTCCTCAGCAATGCCTCGAAGTTTACGTCCTCCGGCGCAATTACCTTCACCGTCACCCGCTCCATCGAAACCCCCGCCGAGGCTGCAAACAGATGCAAAAAACTTGGAATGTACACCAGAAGTGGCAAAGCCCAAAAGGGATCGTCTCCCCTGTCTTCTCCTCAAGATTGGATCGTTTTTACAGTCAAAGATACCGGCATTGGCATGAGTCCCAAACAGTTAGCCAAAATCTTCGATCCGTTCACCCAAGCCGATTCCTCAACTACTAAGAAGTACGGCGGCACTGGTTTGGGGCTGACGATTACTAAGAAATTCTGCGAGATGATGGGCGGAGACATTACCGCATTCAGCGAGTTGGATGAAGGTTCTACTTTTACAATTCGGCTCCCAGCTATTTTCACCGACTTTTCAATTGAACTCGAAAAGTCTGATAAGTAGTTATTTTTGACAGTGCTTTATGTCGGAAACTTCTGGGAATTGGGAATTGGGAATTGGGACAAAGAGTATTTTAGCTCATATCAATTCGGGTTGCAACGGATTTGATATTACCCGAAATCAGATAGCAATGCCGTTTCACGGCAACGCCAGATTACTTGTAGGGAAACGGCACTGCCGTCTCCTCTATATCATTTCGGCGTAGCCGGAATAGATATCACTCCGATTTACTATTCCGATGTAACCGGAAACGATATATTTGATTTTGGATAGCAGAGACGATCGCTCGGATTTAGGGTAAAATTTGTGATGCAAGTTCGTTAGCGAAGCCCTCGCAGAGGATCGCCTACTTTTCCACTAACCGTATATCTACCGATTATATTATTAATTAAAAAGATATACTGTAAAAAGTTGCCTCCAAAGCGCCAGTAAATATGCACCCCCACCTCCAGCGCCAACTCGAACAGCTCGGTTTAGCCGGCGAGTCTCCCCCTCCTACTGCACAGCAGTGGCAGCTATTCTTAGAGCAGGTAAGTTGCAGCTATGACCCAGAGCGAAGTCAGCAAGCACCTCAGCAGCAAGATTGTTTCAACTCCCAAATGGTGGCGCTACAAGATTTAACCGGATCTCACCAGTCCTCTGATGACTCTCCAACAGCTTCAGAATTCGATCGGCTCCGGGCGAGGCAGGAGGCAGTAGAATTCAATCAATTGATTGCCAGTTTGTCAACAGATTTAATCGGCAAGCCCGGATCGGAAACAGACAAAAGCATCGATCGCACCCTGGAAGCAATCGCCGCATTCAGCGGCTTTGACCGCAGTTACATCTACCTGTTATCATTCGACAAAACCCGCGCCGACAAAACCTACGAATGGCGCGCCGATGGCATCTGGGCAAACAAAAAAGACAGCAGCGACAAGCAAATAGACATCGCACAAATCCCTTGGATCGCCCAAAAGCTCGATCGGGCCGAATGCCTCCACATAAGAGAAATCGACCTTTTATCCCCCGCAGCCAGAGCAGAAATTGCCTGTTTGACAGGCAAAAATCCAGCAGAATTCCTGACAGATTCCCCATCCCAAACAGCAACCGACTCAACAGATCCGAGCGCCGATTCCCCGAAAACAAAATTAAACAAACCTCAGAAAAATCTGCAATCGGTGATAATTATTCCCCTAATTTGCAGTAAAAAACTCGTAGGATTTCTCGGATTCGACAGTTGCAAACCCGCAGCCGACGATCGCTCGATCGAAATACCCGCTATGCTAAAAATAGCAGGAGAAACGATCGCCAATGCCCTAGAACGCCAAGAAACAGAATTAGCCGATCGACAAGCCGAAACTAAATACCGCAGCATCTTTGAAAACGCAGTCGAAGGCATATTCCAGATAACCCCAGACGGGCGCTACCTCAGCGCCAACCCCGCACTAGCCGCGATTTACGGCTACGAAACAGTCGGCCAAATGCTCGCCGAACTGGCAAACCTCAACCGCGAACTTTACGTTGACCCCAACCGGCGCGCCGAGTTGGCAGCGCAATTGGCCGCACACCGCCAAATATCAAAATTTGAATCTCAAATATACCGCCAAGACGGCAGCACCATCTGGATTTCCGAAAACGCCCGCAGCATCTGCGGCGAAAATGGCAGCGTTTTATACTACGAAGGCACAGTCCAAGACATCACCGATCGCAAACACGCAGAATCCGCCATGCAGTCGGCCCTAGAAGCAGCAGAATCGGCCAACCGGGCAAAAAGCACATTTCTCGCCAACATGAGCCACGAACTGCGCACGCCCCTGAATGCGATCATCGGCTACAGCGAAATGCTCAAAGAAGAAGCCGAAGAATTGGGCAGTTGCGAATCAGTCCCCGACCTCGAAAAAATCCGCACCGCAGGCAAACACCTGCTATCGATGATCGACGACATCCTAGATATCTCTAAAATTGAAGCAGGGCGAATGGATCTCTACTTAGAAACCTTCGATATCCATGCCTTAATTGAAAGTGCTGTCGCCACGGCGAGGCCGCTGGTCGAGAAAAACGGTAACACCATAGAAGTGGACTGTCCAGAAAACCTCAACACCATGCACGCCGACATGACCAAAGTCCGGCAAGTGCTGCTTAACTTGCTCAGCAACGCTGCCAAGTTCACCAAAAACGGGAAAATTGCGATCGGAGTTGAAAGAATTACCAATGAACAATTAAAAATGAAAAATCAAGAGGAATCTTCCCAAATTTTAATTTCCAACTCCGAATTTTTAAGTTTCCGCGTCGCCGACACCGGCATCGGCATGACACAAGAGCAATTGCAGCGAGTTTTCCAACCTTTTACCCAAGCTGACGCCTCGACTACCAAGCAGTATGGCGGCACCGGTTTGGGACTAGCTATCAGCCAGCGCTTCTGCCAGATGATGGGCGGCAGCATTGAGGCAAGCAGCACGTTGGGCGCAGGGACTACTTTCACCGTACTCTTGCCCAGCGCCATCAAACAACCGGAAATCCCCAACAAAGTCCCCGACAGCACTAGGACTGCGGACGCACCTGCTGTCGGCACGGTGCTGGTAGTTGACGACGACCCGATCTCGCGGGATTTGATCCAGCGCGCCCTCGCTCGCCAAGGACTGCGCATCGAAGTCGCCGGCGGGGGCGAGCAAGCCCTCAGACTCGCTAAGCAATTGCGGCCGGACGCGATTACCCTCGACGTGATCATGCCTGGAATGGACGGTTGGGCTGTGCTTTCGGCCCTGAAGGCAGATCCTGACCTTGCCGACATTCCGGTAATCCTGCTATCCTTTGTGGGCAACAAAAGCCTCGGCTTTGCCTTGGGTGCTTCGGACTACCTCACCAAACCAGTGGACGGCAAACGGCTGGCTGCCTTGTTGAACAAGTACCGACGCGACCAAGACGGCGTTGCTGCTAACAGTTTGCCCTGTCAGATATTAGTTGTGGAAGATGACGATGCCACCCGCAAAATACTGCGGCGGATCTTAGAAAAACAAGGCTGGGCTGTGGCGGAAGCTGACAGCGGACGCACTGCTCTCGAACAGCTAGCAGTTGCTCGCCCGCACCTGATTTTGCTGGATTTGATGCTGCCAGAAATGGATGGTTTTGAGTTGATCGCCGAACTTCGCAAGTCGCATTCTGAAGATCCTATACCGATCGTAGTGATTACTGCTAAAGACCTGACGACCGCCGAAAGCCAGCAGCTTAATGGCTATGTCGATCGGGTTTTAGAAAAGGGAGTCTACAGTTGCGATACTTTGCTGCGCGATGTTCGCTCTATAGTAAATGACAGGCTCGATCGCAGGTACGACTCGAAAGGCAAGGAGGGAACCGATGGCTAGAATCCTGTTGGTCGAGGATAACGAAATGAACAGGGATATGCTTTCAAGGCGTCTGATTCGCAAGGGACACGAGGTGTTTATTGCAGTTGACGGTGCTGAGGGAGTGTCGATGGCAATGACGAATTTACCAGATTTGATTCTGATGGATATGAACCTGCCGATACTCGACGGGTGGCAAGCCACGCAGCAAATTAAGGATGCTCCTGAAACTAGCACGATTCCGGTGATTGCGCTGACGGCTCACGCCATGACGGGCGATCGTGAAAAGTGTTTTAAGGTAGGCTGCGACGACTACGACACCAAACCGGTCGAGTTCCCCCGACTTTTGAGTAAGATTGAAACGCTTCTGAAAAAGGCCATGCAATGAAAGGTGACGAGAGCAGTATTGTGGTTGTTAACGACAATAAGATGAACAGCAAATTGCTGGCGGGCCGACTTCAGCGTCAAGATCGCGCGGTGAGTGTTGCTGAAGAAGGATTTCAGGCTTTGGAGACGATCCGCTCTCGGCCTTTTGATTTGTTTCTCCTCGACATGATGATCCCGCAAATGAACAGCTATCAAGTGCTAGAACATCTGAAGGCAGATGAGAAGTTGCACCACACTCCGGCGATCGTGATTTCGGAGGTGGATGACATCGACAGTATCTTTCGCTGTATTGAGTTGGGGGCGGAGGATGATCTTCCTCAGCCTTTTAACCTCGTGCTGCGGGCGGCTCGGATCGGTGCTTGTTTGGAACACAAGTCGCTCCGGGATCGGGAGCCAGCCCATTTGCAGAAGTTGGCCGATGAACAGTCCAAGTCCGAGCGCTTGCTGGGGAAGGAGAACACCAATGGCTAAAATCCTGTTGGTCGAAGATAACGAAATGAATAGGGATATGCTTTCCAGGCGTCTGGCCCGCAAGGGATATGAGGTGTTTATTGCTGTGGACGGTGCTGAGGGAGTATTGATGGCGATCGCGAAAGTACCCGATTTGATTCTGATGGATATGAGTTTGCCTGTGCTCGACGGCTGGCAAGCCACGCAGCAAATTAAGGCTGCTCCTGAAACTAGCACAATTCCGGTGATTGCGCTGACAGCTCACGCAATGGCGGGCGATCGCGAAAAGTGTCTCGCGGCCGGCTGCGACGACTACGACACCAAACCGGTCGAGTTTCCCCGACTTTTGGGTAAGATTGAAATGCTTCTCAAAGAGGCTATGACATGAAAGGTGACGAGGGCAGCGTGCTGGTTGTTGACGACAATGAGGTAAACCGCGATTTGCTGGCCCGCCGACTTCAGCGTCAAGGACACCGGGTGACTGTTGCTGAAGATGGTCTCCAAGCTCTGGAAATGATGCGAAGCGAGCCTTTTGATTTGGTTCTCCTCGACATTATGATGCCGCAAATGAACGGCTATCAGGTTCTGGAAAATCTGAAGGCGGACGATAATTTGCGCCACATCCCGGTAATTATGATTTCGGCTGTGGACGACATCGACAGTATTGTCCGCTGTATTGAATTGGGGGCGGAGGATTATCTTTCTAAACCTTTCAATCCGGTATTGCTCAAGGCTCGGATCAGTGCTTGTCTGGAAAAGAAACGGCTGCGGGATCAGGAACAAACTTATTTACGAGAGTTAGCCCTGGAAAAGGAAAAGTCCGAGCGCTTGCTGCTGAATATTTTGCCAGGCCCGATCGCGCAGCGCCTCAAAGAAGGTGAAATTACGATCGCCGACAGTTTTGCTGAAGTAACAGTCATGTTCGCCGATTTGGTCGGTTTTACCAAGCTTTCGGCTCATTTGTCGCCGGCGGAGTTGGTGGAATTGCTTAACGAGATTTTTTCAGCTTTTGACGAGTTAGCCGATCGCTACGGACTTGAGAAAATTAAGACGATCGGCGATGCTTATATGGTAGTCGGGGGCTTACCGAGACCCAGCGACAACCACGCCGAGGCGATCGCCGAAATGGCGATCGACATCCTAGCAGCAATGACGAAGATCCGCACCAAGGGAGGTCAGCCGCTCAGCATCCGCATCGGCATCCACACAGGCCCAGTAGAAGCCGGCGTCATCGGCACCAAAAAATTCACTTACGACTTGTGGGGAGACACGGTAAACACAGCTTCCCGGATGGAATCTCAAGGTGTCCCCGGCGGCATTCAGGTGACAGTTGCTACGTACGATCGCCTGCGGGATAAGTACGTTTTTGAGGAGCGCGGCGTAATTTCAGTCAAAGGCAAAGGTGATATGATGACCTATCTGCTGGTGAGCAGAAAGAGTTAGTTATTATTTGTCAATTGTTATTTGTTACTTCTAATAACTAATAACGAATAACCAATAACTAATAACCAATAACAAAGTAATCAAATGAACGTAAATTCTAACCTATTAATGTATTCCCAATGGGCGGCAATTCTCACAGCAATTTTGTTTGTTGTGACAGTGCTAGCTTTTTTCTTGAAATGGGGCTTCCGCTTCCGCTTGGTAGGAGTTACTAGCTTTATGGCCGTGATTGCTGCAAGTATATTCGGCCTTGGTTTGGGACTGTTTGCCCGCACCGAAATTCCGGGTGCAGTTCGCTATTCTTTAGTTTACGATACAGGCGGCGCTCAAACTGTAGTTACCGTGCCGCCTTCGATTACCGACTCGGAGTTAGAAGCGACGATGCAGCAAGTAGCAGCGGATTTGTACTCTCCAGGGCGCAGCGGCAGCGGCAGAAACTACATGACAATTCGGGTTCGTACAGTTGTACACCCAGAACCAGGCTTGTCGCAGCCGTTGTTTTTGGGCGAAGTCAGGCGATCGCTGGCGACTAGATATGATGACAAAATGGCGATCGATATCTACCCTGAAAAAGTTGCTATTCTGAAAAAGTATCAAGCCTCATAAATCCTGTAAGGGCGGGTTTTACAAACAAGAATTGCCTCAAACAGACAATAAGAGAAAACCCGCCCGCACCAGCGACAAATTAATTATAAACAATATAAAATTATGACTAAAAATTCTGAAGAATTACTAACAAATCTATTCAATCTTTCCAACCCCTACAATCCTTTACCCGCAGGCGACCCGCGATATGTTGACTGCCAAGAAGTCCGTGGAGATGGCAATATTACTAAAGACTTGGGTCGCAACATTCAACGTTCCGAACAGAAAACTTGTCAGTTGTATGCCGGACATCGCGGCGCGGGAAAATCTACCGAATTGCTACGGCTAAAACAATATTTGCAAACACAAGGTTATTTTGTAGTTTATTTCAGTGCTGACGAACAAGATATCAATCCCGAAGATACTGAATATACAGATATTTTATTGGCTTGCACCAGACATTTATTAGAAGCAATTAAAGATGCTGACTCAAAACCTCTACGCGATTGGATGGAAAAGCGCTGGAACGATTTAAAAGATTTACTCCTGACAGAACTATCTTTTGAAAGCTTGAGTTTAGAAATGCAACTTTCTCAGTTTGGCAAGCTGACTGCAAATATGAGAGCCGAACCTAGTTTGCGCCAAAAAATTCGAGAAAAAGTTAATCCCTACACGCCAACGCTGATTGAGGCGCTGAATGAGTTTATTAGCGCTGCTAAAAAAAAGTTGCCCGCCAAATATTCGCAATTGGCAGTAATTGCCGATAATCTAGATAAGATTGTGCCGTTTTCTAAAGACGGAGGAGAACGTAGCAATCTCGACGAAATTTTTTTAGACCGCAACGAACAACTCAAAGCTTTAGATTGTCATGTCATTTATACTGTACCGATTTCGATGGTGCATTCCAATCGCGCCGCCGATTTGAGCAATAACTATAATAATGCTCCGCAAGTGCTACCGATGATTATGGTACGCAATCCCGGCGGTGAAGTTTATCAAGCGGGACTTGCTAAAATGAAAGAGGTGATTGAGAAGCGGGCGAAACAAGTCGCACCGGATTTAGATTTAGAAACGGAGTGGTTTGATACCAAGGAAACAGTAGAAAAGCTGTGTTTGATGAGTGGGGGTCACGTCAGAAATTTGCTGTTGATGTTGCAAGGAACTATAAATCAGACAGATGATTTGCCAATTACTATAAAAGCCGTACAAAGGTCGATTACGAACACGCGGGATGTCTACCGCAGAACTGTTGACGAAAATAATTGGCCAATTTTAGCGAAAGTATCTATTACTCACCGGATACTCAATGACAAACAACACCGAGATTTGCTATTTAACCGCTGTATTTTGGAATATCACTACTATGATGATGAGGATAACAAGCAAGTTTGGTATGATGTACATCCGCTAATTAAAGGCATTCTGGAATTTAAGGAAGCAGTTGCACAACTTGAGCCATGACATCAGAAATTATTGATTGGGACGAAGATTTGCCACCAGCAACACCAGAGGAAGAATATGAATCTCTGGTACGCACTCTCAGACGGACAAATGGTTTTCGGTTGTTGTTTGTGGAGTGTGTGCCGGCGGAGGGGGAACGATTGATTGCGAAAGTTCAAGCAGATTTCCCTCAGAAAGAAATTGAGGTCTTGGGGCTGGATAAGTCGGTTTATAATTTTTATCAGATAATTGAAGATTTGCCAAAGCGAGATGAAATTAATATCTTGTTTGTGACTGGTTTAGAATATTCACTTTATGAATATGAACAAGAAAAAAGAGAACTGGGATGGAATAGCGAGGAGATTTATTCCTATAGTTGGCGGGGTGTGCCGCCTGTTTTGATTAATCTCAACCAGCAGCGGGAAAGATTTAGAGATAATTTTAATATTTGTTTTGTGTTTGTCTTACCTCGTTTTGCAGTCAACTATTTGATTGAACGTGCCCCGGATTTCTTTGATTGGCGATCGAGTTTATTTAAGTTATCGATGGATCGAGAACTGCTGCAAGCGGAATCAATCAAAGCTTGTTTGGAAAGAGGGAAGCCAGAAGATTACCTAGCTTTATCTCCCCCACAACTTAAACGGGAATTGATAAGAATTGAAGCT
Source organism: Cyanobacteria bacterium SOY_34_metabat_3 (assembly GCA_031399265.1). GTDB lineage: Bacteria > Cyanobacteriota > Cyanobacteriia > Cyanobacteriales > Microcoleaceae > Microcoleus. Next base: position 14,333 of record JANNOR010000010.1, read on the forward strand.
TTAATTGATGAGGATGGGCAAACACCAGAACAAAAAGTTGAATTATTTAGTGAACAGGCTTTATTGTATCTCTCCGCTGACCAATATGCAAAGGCAATATCCTTTTTTGAGAAAGCATTAGGAATCGAAACAGAGAAACACGAAGCCTGGAATTATATGGGCAATGCACTGCTTGATTTAGGAATGATAGAAGGAGCAATTGTTTTCTACGACAAAGCATTAGAATTAAAACCAGATGACCACGAATACTGGTACAATCGGGGCATTGCATTGCGTAAATTAGGTAGATTAGAAGCAGCGATAGCCTCCTTTGATAAAGCCTTAGAAATCCAACCAGATTATCATGAAGCTTGGAACAATCGGGGATATGTAATGTATAATTTAGGAAGATTTGAAGTAGCGATTGACTCCTACGACAAAGCTTTAGAATTAAAACCAGATGACCACAAAGTCTGGTACAATCGTGGCATGGCACTGGGTAATTTAGGCAGATTAGAAACAGCTATAGCCTCCTACGACAAAGCCTTAGAATTAAAACCAGATGACCACAAAGCCTGGTACAACAGGGGCAATGCACTGGTTGATTTAGGCAAGCTAGAAGAGGCTATAGCCTCCTACGACAAAGCCTTAGAATTAAAACCAGATGATGCCCAAGTCTGGAACAATCGGGGCAATGTACTGGGTAAATTAGGAAGATTAGAAGAGGCTATAGCCTCCTACGACAAAGCTTTAGAATTCAAGCCCGATTATCACGAAGCATTTTATAATAAAGCTGTCTGCTATGCGTTACAGATTCAGATTGACCAAACGATTCAGAATTTGCAGCAAGCCATTAGTCTGAATTCTGAAGAATACCGAGAAATGGCAAAAACTGACTCGGTTTTTGAGAGTATGCGATCGCACCCAAAATTTCAAGCCTTGATTCAAGGATAGATAGTTTGATAGAATAATTAATAGCGAGGTAAAAGATGACTCAACTAAATGTAACCGCAACCGATGATAGATTTCCCGAACTCATCGCCCGCGTCGAGGATACTGGAGAACGAATTGTCATAGAACAGGAAGGAAGGGCGATCGCTGCTATCATTACTTATGCTGACCTGAAGCGATTGGAAGCACTAGAAGCTGCCCTAATTCACAAAGCAAAACTAGAAGAATATCAATGGCTAAAAGCTGCGATCGCAAATCCAGCATTTGATTCCCTAAGAGACTCAGCCGAAGATGTCTACACTTTAGCTGATGGCTTGCCATTCCACGACTCAGAATGGATTAAAACAGTAGCGAGCGATCCTAATTTTGCTTCGATACTCGACCCAGAAGAAGACCTTTATACTATAGCTGACGGTAAACCATATCTAGCTTAAATATCTCCATTATTTCTTAGTCCGCGTAGGCGCACATTGTTTGTGTAGACGCGGTTTCAACCGCCGGGTCATCTGAATAAATAGTATAATTAAACTTAGATAATTCTCGGAGACAACCACTATGCAAGTCACAACCGCAGAAATAATTTATCCTGACAGCGACGGTCAACCAATGGCAGAAAGCACAATTCAATATGAATTAATTGTCAAAATCAAAGAAGGTTGCGAATCGCTGTTTAAGGATGACCCAAATGTTTTTGTAGCCGCCGATTTACTCTGGTATCCCGTTGAGCGGAGAATCGATATTTCTCAAGCGCCTGATACGATGGTGGTGTTTGGGAGGCCAAAGGGCGATCGCCCTTCTTACATACAATATCGAGAGGATAATATTGGCCCTCAAGTTGTCTTTGAGATTCGCTCCCACAACGACAGCAACACTAAAATGAATAAGAAACTTTCATTTTACCAGCGTCATGGAGTTGAGGAGTATTATATTTACGATCCAGAAATAAATGAGTTGTTAGGGTGGCAAAGAATTGAGAAACATTTAGAAGTTATTGAGCCGATGGAGGGATGGATTAGTCCGAGATTAGGTGTGCGATTTGAGTTGGGATCAGATGGGTTAGAAATTTATCGACCTAAGGTCGAAAAGTTTCTTTCCTATGCGGAATTAGAAGCAGAAAGGTTATTAGATCGCCAGCGTTTACAACAAGAGTCTCAAAGGGCAGAACAAGAATCCCAAAGGGCAGAACAAGAATCTCAAAGGGCAGAACAAGCCGATCGAAGAGCGGAACGTTTAGCTGCTAAGCTGCGCGAATTGAACATCGATCCAGATAGCATTTAATACCAATTCTGGCTGCGCCGGAATGATAAGCGAGGACACGGCAGTGCCGTTTCCCTACCGTAATTAATCGTAGGGACACGGCACTGCCGTGTCCTGATTTCGGGTAATGTTAATTCCGATGCAACCGGAATTGACATAACGCATAAATGCTCTGTAGCCCAGTTTGTTTAAAAAATCGGGTTTCTGCCGATCGCCATTACTTACTCTGTTAACCTAATTCTGTCAGCCCGATCGCCCTTCCCTCACTTCTACGCAATCCAGAGCAAAAATTAGTATGAATCTATACACAAAAATCAAATACCTAAAACTCTACTAAAAAAAATTGAAAAAGTTCCCAAGTTCCTGTAAAATAACCGTAAATAAAAAATTTAGCGGCCCAAAAAAGCGCCCCAACGCGAGAAACATCCCAGATCGAAAAACAACTGTAGCAATTTAACAGAAAATGAGGTGAGACCCCTTGCAAAAATTAGCTAGTATAGAAAAGCCGATCGCTGGTGGGGAAAAATCCATAGCAGTCAACCTCCAAAACGCTCAAACCTGGTACGATCGCGGCAACGCCCTAGAAGCAATGGGACGCTTGCCCGCAGCCCTCGAATCCTGGGAAAAAGCGCTCGAATTTGAACCGAAATTTTATGAAGCCTGGTACAACAAAGGCGTAACCCTCAGAAAATTGGGACAGTTACCAGAAGCGATCGGGGCTTACAACAAATCCTTAAAAATCAAAGCAGACAATCCCGAAGCGTGGTATAATCGCGCGAACGTGTTGCGGAAGCTCAACAGACTCTCAGAAGCGATCGCCTCCTACGAACACGCGATCGAACTCAAGCCAGACTATCACGAAGCTTGGACGAACCGCGGCAACACCCTCGTCAACTTGGAAAAATTCTCAGAAGCGATCGACTCCTACGAAAAAGCGATCGCCATCAAAGCAGACTACTGCGAAGCTTGGTACAACAAAGCTTTTGCTCTGAAAAACTCCGGCCAAAATAAAGCGGCGATTTTATCCTACGACAAGGCGATCGAACTTAAGCCAGACTTGCATCAAGCCTGGTACAACCGCGGCTTAGCCCTAGCCGATGAAAAACTCTACCCAGAAGCCCTCGCCTCCTTCGACAAAACCCTCCAACTGCGGCCGGATGCCGCCGAAGTCTGGAACAAACGCGGCACGGCGATCGCCCAAATGGGAAAATTTAAATTAGCCCTCGCTTCCTGGGACAAAGCGATCGCACTAAATCCAGACGACAGCGAAACCTGGTACAACCGCGGCTTAGCTTTGGCCAACTTAAAACGCTTTGAAGAAGCCATCGCCTCTTGGGACAAAACCATCGAGTTGCAGCCAGACAACACAGAAGCCTCCTACAACCGCGCCGTCGCCCTCCGAAAAATTCAACGATTTACCGAGGCGATCGCCTCCTACGATAAAATCATCGCCATCAAACCCAACGATCCAAATCTCTACTATCAAAAAGCCTGCGTCTACGCCCTCGAAAAAGCAGCGGGCGATCGCACAAACAGCCCAGAATCTGTAGCAAACAGCACCCGCAAAGCGATCGAAAACTTATCAAAGGCGATCGAACTAAACCCGGAAAAATACCGGAAACTATGCCAGAATGACTCTAAATTGCGTACAATACAGGCAGAAGTGCGGTTTTTAGCTTGATTTCAGGGTAAGCAATGATTGATTGATTATGATGGATGCCGCACCGCAACCTTTGTAAGCAAAACAGGACCCCAACCCCGAATCATGCAAACCCTAGACAAAACTCAAGCAAAATTCGCTCAACTTGCCGCCCACCTCAGCGAAGTTACCGACATCGAATCAGCCTCGTCGCTGCTGCACTGGGATCAAGCAACCTATATGCCTGCCAAAGGTGCAACTGCCAGAGGCCGACAGTTGGCAACTCTCAAACAAATATCCCACGAAAAATTTACCGATCCCAAAATTGGCGAACTCCTAGAAGACTTGCGTTTCTACGAACAAACCCTCCCCTACGACTCCACCGCAGCCAGCCTGATCCGGATCGCCCGCAGAGACTACGATCGCGCCGCCAAAGTCCCCGCAGCCTTCATGTCCGCACTCTGCCGCCACCAAGCCGACTGCTACGAAGTTTGGGCTACAGCCAAAGCAGCGAACAACTTCGCAGCCGTCGAGCCGTATCTCGAAAAAACCCTAGAATTAAGCAGGCAGTATGCCGACTTTTTCCCCGGATACCAACACATCGCCGATCCTTTGATCGATCGCAGCGACTACGGCATGAAAGTATCCCTACTGCGCCCGCTGTTCGCCCAACTGCGTCAAGAATTAGTCCCCATAGTCGAAGCCATCACCTCCCAACCTCCCGCCGACGACTCCTGCTTGCACCAAATTTTCCCAGAATCCCAGCAGTTAGAATTCACCCGCACAGTCGTAGAACGCATGGGGTACGACTTCCAGCGGGGACGCCAAGACACCACTCTGCACCCCTTCATGACTAACTTCTCCATAGACGACGTGCGCATCACCACCCGCGTCTACGAAGATCACCTCGATCAAGCACTCTTCAGCAGCATCCACGAAGCCGGACACGCCCTCTACGAACTCGGCAATTCCCCGGAATTTGAAGGCACGCTGCTAGCAGGTGGCATTTCCTCCGGCGTACACGAAAGCCAGTCGCGACTTTGGGAAAATTTGGTCGGGCGCAGCCGCGGTTTTTGGCAGTATTTTTACCCGCAACTGCAAAAAGTATTTTCGCAGCAGTTGGGCGACATCTCCCCAGACGCATTTTACCGGGCAATTAACAAAGTTTCGCGATCGCTCGTCCGCACCGACGCTGACGAAGTAACCTACAACCTCCACGTCGCCATCCGCTTTGACCTAGAATTGGCAATGGTAGAGGGCAAACTAGCTGTCCGAGACCTCCCCGAAGCCTGGAATGAACGCTACAAAACTGACCTCGGCGTTGTCCCCGCCACCGACAGCGAAGGCGCGATGCAAGATGTTCACTGGTACGTGGGGACGATCGGCGGAATGTTCCAAGGTTACACCCTCGGTAACTTAATGAGCGCTCAATTCTACGAAACAGCCGTCAAAACCCATCCTGAAATTCCCCTAGAGATAGAACAGGGAAACTTTACAATACTGCACGATTGGCTAAAACAAAACATCTACCAGCACGGCCGCAAATACACTGCTGTCGAATTGGTCGATCGCGTCACCGGTTCACCTTTAACTATCGATCCGTTTGTCCGCTACATTCGCCACAAATACGGGGAATTTTATGTCATTTGAGGGATAGCAGTTTCGCATTGCAGACTTTAAACTGAGATTAAAAAAGTAGGCGCTCGCAAAAAATGGGCGATACTATCTGAGTATCGCCCATTTTCACGCTAGAAAATCAAAAATCTTAAATAACGGAGTATCTATGTCTGAACTCTTTCAGGCTGTTATTGCCAGCGACGAAAAAACCGACTTGCGGCAATTTACCAGCGATTTGCGGGTTTTGGGGAATAAATATTTACTGCGAAACGACATAGTTAGCGCTTTTGCCGCCTACTGCACCAAATACGAAAAGCCCGAACAGTTTCATCAATCTTCTCTATTGAGCAAACTGATTTACTACGTTCAGGAAATTATTCTCGAACAAGACAGTCTTTGCGTCCTGCTGCGGCCAAAAATTGCAACAATGGAAATACTGCGAGTAGGAGATGACTTGACACTTGAGCCGATGACAGTGCAAGAATTGCTCGACGTGCGCGATCGCTTCGTCAACCATTTCCATCCCCAAGAAGGCGACATCCTCGAACTAGATTTCGGCCCGTTTTACGACTATTCCCCCTCCATTCGCGACCCCAAAAACATCGGCAAAGGAGTACAATTTCTCAACCGATACCTGTCCAGCAAACTGTTTCAAGACTCCAAACAGTGGCAGGAAACTCTATTCGATTTCTTGCGGATTCACCGCTACAACGGCGTACAGTTACTAATAAACGATCGCATAAAATCCCAAGAACAACTTTCAGAACAAGTCAAAAAAGCCCTCACCTTTGTCAGCGAACTTTCAGAAGAAGAACCCTACGAAAGATTTCGATTTGTCCTGCAAATGATGGGTTTAGATGCAGGTTGGGGAAATACCGCAGCCCGCGTCCAAGAAACTTTGGGAATTCTCGACGAATTAATTGATTCCCCCGATCCCCAAACCCTAGAAGCATTTATTTCTCGCATCCCGATGATTTTCAAAATCGTCCTGGTTTCTCCTCACGGCTGGTTCGGCCAAGAAGGAGTTTTGGGGCGGCCGGATACGGGAGGACAGGTAGTTTATGTCCTCGATCAAGCCAAGAATTTAGAGAAACAACTCCAAGAAGACATTCATCTTGCTGGCCTCGATAGTTTAGGTGTAAAACCTAAAGTAATTATTCTCACCCGCTTAATTCCTAACAGCGACGGCACTCGCTGCAACGAACGTTTGGAAAAAGTTCACGGCACTGATAATGCTTGGATTTTGCGAGTTCCCTTCCGGGAATTTAATCCCAAACTGACTCAAAATTGGATTTCGCGGTTCGAGATTTGGCCTTATTTGGAAACCTACGCGGTCGATGCCGAAAAAGAACTGCTGGCTGAGTTTCAGGGCAAGCCTGATTTAATTATTGGCAACTATTCCGACGGCAACTTGGTCGCATTTTTGCTGTCGAGAAAACTCAAAATTACTCAGTGCAATATAGCCCACGCATTGGAAAAATCGAAATATTTGTTCAGCAATCTGTACTGGCAAGAATCAGAGGACAAATACCATTTTGCGCTGCAATTTACTGCCGATATAATTGCCATGAATGCAGCTAATTGTATTGTCAGCAGCACCTATCAAGAGATTGTGGGAAAACCAGATAGTGTCGGGCAGTACGAGTCCTACAATTGTTTTACCATGCCGGATTTGTACCACGTCGTCAACGGCATTGAACTGTTCAGCCCTAAATTTAACGTTGTACCGCCGGGAGTCAACGAAAGCGTATACTTTCCCTATACGCGGATTGAAGACAGGGTGCAGGGCGATCGCGATCGGCTCAACGAACTGCTATTTACCCTGGAAGACCCGGAACAAGTCTTCGGAAGACTCGACGATCCGCAAAAGCGCCCTTTATTTTCGATCGCCAGGCTCGATCGCATTAAAAACCTCACAGGCTTAGCAGAATTGTTTGGAAAAAGCCAGGAATTGCAAGAAAAATGCAATTTAATTCTAGTAGCCGGCAAGCTGCGAGTCGAAGAAACCGAAGACTACGAAGAAGCAGAAGAAATTAAAAAGCTCTACGCAATTATCGATCAATACAACCTGCACGGTAAAATTCGCTGGCTGGGAGTGCGACTGTCGAAAAGCCTCTCCGGCGAAATTTACCGGGTAATCGCCGACGGTCAAGGTATATTTGTTCAGCCAGCCTTATTTGAAGCTTTCGGCTTGACAATTCTCGAAGCAATGATTACGGGTATTCCGACTTTCGGAACACAGTTTGGCGGCCCGCTAGAAATTATTCAAGATGAGGTAAATGGGTTTTATATCAACCCGACAAACCACCAAGAAACTGCCCAAAAGATTCTCGATTTTTTCTCGAAATGCGAACAAAATCCTAACTATTGGTATGAAATTTCCACGCGAGGAATTGACCGAGTTTATAGCACGTATACCTGGAAAATTCACACCACAAAACTGCTGACGCTGGCTCGGACTTACGGTTTCTGGAACTACTCGTCTCAGGAAAACCGCGAAGATATGCTGCGCTACATAGAAGCGCTGTTTTATCTGATTTACAAGCCCAGAGCCAAGGCTTTATTGGCAGAGCACGCCAAGCGATAAGAAATCAGGACACGGCAGTGCCGTGTCCCTACTACAATTGTAGAGATAGAGGACGCGGCATTGCCGTGTCCCTACCGCGATCGATTGTAGGGCAACGGCACTGCTGTGTCCGACCTCTCATTCCGGTGCACCCAGAATTGATATGAGACAAAAACTTTTCCTTTGGTCAATAAACTTTGTACAAACCTTTTTGTAAAGATTTATGAATGAAAGCAGGTTTTGTATAACAGGACTTTGGCTAATACCAATTCCGAAAAGTATTGCTACATATAAATTGTATGCAGGTATTTGTATGGACATAGTAATCTTGTGTCCGGCTAAGACAACTGCGGCTTTCAATAATTGGGATAAGATCGATAATTGTAGCAATACTTTTTTGAATGGGTATAAAAAAAACTGGTTTCTAGCTTTGGTAACGAAACATCTCGGAATCAACCCAGTTTCTAAGGAGTAGTGCGAACTCGTCCATACTTCTAACTGTCTCCCATTACCAAACATCTAAAAGCCTGAACAGATAGTTCGCAGAAAGCGATCCGGGTAATACAATTAGATTGAGAAACATGAAATAGCCAAACTTTGTCAAACCTCACCAACAGGATGAAACTTATGCGTGTAACTACTGTTACGATTTTTAGCTTGCTCGCTCTGCTCGCTCCCGGGTTGACCAGAAAGGCAACTGCTGCTTTCGAGTCGAAACCGTTTGTGCAGGAACAGTATCGCAGAGACTTTTCCGCTCCCGCAGATCCGGGTGCATCGGCGCAGCCCGATACAAATTCCCGAGGAGATATGTTTAACAAGCCTTTTTACGCGGGCGAGCAAAAGCCAGTGAGAAAGGAAAAAACGATCTCGGCGGGAGCTGACGGGCCTGAAGTTGCCGCCATACAGCAGCGCTTGGAGGTTCACGGTTTCGCGATCGGGACGATCGACGGTTCCTATGGTTCTCGCACCACATCGGCTGTCAGCGCTTTTCAGCAATCTAAGCGGTTGAATTCAGACGGCATCGTAGACAAAGAAACTTGGACAGCTTTAGCCATAGATCCGCCCGCGCCAGCTTCTGAAAGCGTGCAGAGCAATCCTCCAATTCAGGGTAGCGCTTCCACTGAAAAGGGCGATACTGTTGAAAACCGCAGAACAGCTCTCACTAAAGGCGCTGCTGGTTCCAAGGTGAAGACGCTACAGGTGCGTTTGGAAATACAGGGTTACGATCCAGGCCCGATCGACGGTATTTTTGGCGCTCGCACTGCTACGGCTGTCAAGAGCTTCCAGGAGTATAAGGGTTTGACGGCTGACGGTGTGGTAGACGAAATTACCTGGAAGGCGATCGGTCAAAGCTAAGTGACGAGTTAAAAATAGGGAAAATTGCTGTGGCGATGACTCATCCGTAAACCCGGTGTCAAAAAAGACCGGGTTTTAAAATGTTGACGAATGCTCTGTTGTGTGTTATAATTGTTGAATGTCAAAAAGCGGATATGGCGAAATTGGCAGACGCGCCAGATTTAGGTTCTGGTTCCGAAAGGAGTGAAGGTTCAAGTCCTTTTATCCGCACTTAAAATCTAATTGCAAAAAACACAGGCTTACCAATTAGTAGGACTGTGTTTTTTAGATAGATTTAATCTTAGATTGTCGCGGGTGGCGAGAAACCGGGTTTTTACGAAAATTGTGGTGACAGCCCAGAAACCCATAAAAACCCGGTTTCTTAGATGACGGTGCCGTATCCACATTCAGGCTTGTCACCATTGGCTTTCCTCTTTTAACGGTTATTTTCTGATAAATTCAATCACCAGATAACAGAGATTACATCTGAAGCCGTAATATTTCCATCGCACGTCAACAGTGCAACAGTTTCACCTTGATTTTGCAAAATCATTGCAGTTGCGACAATTTGGCGATCGTGCATTTCATGGATAGTCAATAAGCTGAGCGTTTGATTGATGATAGTTAGATCGAGTGGATAAACTGCGATTCTGGAATCACTATTAATCGCATTGAACAAAGCATTCACAGATGGAATTGATGTTTTTCGCCGCTCTACAATCCATGCAGCTTCAGCAAGGGCGATCGCAGGTAGAACAAGCTGACTGTCCAAATTAGAGAGAATTGCTTGGGCTTGAGTCCCCAATCTTTGATTTCCTTCGAGAAACCAAATCAGCGCGTGGGTATCGATGACATATTTCATCGGCAGCTATGACCAATGTAATTCATCGTCTGTATCCCCTTGAAACTGGGCAATCTCGAAATCGGCTTCGGTGGATTGTTGAGTACCTGCAAACATTCCAAACTGGATAAGTGTAGGCGATTTAGGTATGGATGGCTCGGTCAAAAAAGTAATTAGTACGCGGCTTTCATAAATATTTTCAGGAAATTCTAAAAGTTCGATGACTCCATTTCTGTAAATCCCTTCAAATGCTTGGAGCATAATTCACCTCGCGTG
>JANNOR010000091.1:0-63159 GCA_031399265.1 Cyanobacteria bacterium SOY_34_metabat_3
GTTATACTTTATTTTAAGTAAATGTACGATACAGTCGTTCGAAAAACTGGGTTGCTGTATTTAGGTATGATTCACTAGCCGTGTGAATCCCTGTAATTAGCGAGTAGGGGCAATTCATGTATTGCCCCTACGGGCAATTCATGAAGTGCCTAAATGTCGAGGCAATTCATACTCCCAATCAGCAACGCCAGAAAAACTACTTAGTTTGGCGACTGTCTGCGGCATCCCGATTTTACACAAAGCGTTTTTTAGGAGTGCAAGCAAGATTCTGCCTTGGCTGCACATCATGTAGCGAACAAGATGCTCGCACTCCTGTGAAAGCTCTCATGGGAAGGCTCAGAACAAACTTTAAATAGCGGTCGGCATAGGTGAAAACAATTAAATAAAAAAGTCGGGTTTAACAGCCAGAAAGCAGTTTATGTAAAAATATCCCCGTCATTTGATTGCTTTGTTGGGTTCGCTCTCGCCGAACAATTTTATGATGAGCGATTAACCGAACTCAATCTAAAATCTAAAATCGATGGTTCCAAATTCATTTGTCGCGTGTCATCTACAACCGATTCTGCATCTACTACTATGGCTCAAACTCAGTTAAAAGATAGCCAGCTAAATTGTCGGCAGCCAACTAAAGTTGCGACTTCCGAAAGATTTAAAGCAGTTGTCGGGCAGTGCACCTACAACTTATCTCTCACCAGAAAACAGCTAATTGGACTGGTAGCTTTACAAACAATCTTGCCAGTGGGATTGACGGGAGGAGGACTTTGGCTGACATCGGCAGTTGGCAGCCACCAACTGCAAAATCAAGCTAAATCAGAATTGAGCCGATACGAAATTAACTACAATCTCAAACTCGATCGCGCCGCCGACCGTTTTCAAAACTCCTCTGACAGCAAAACGATCGCCCAAACAGCATTCGCTTACAACAGCGGCAACAATATATCAGCTTTGCAAAAATCTGTCAAGGTAATTTTGGAAAATGCAGTCAAAACAGGGGAAATAGACAGCGCGGTATTGGTGGGGAAAAATCGGCAAATCGTTGTTAGTGTCAACCCCAAGCCGAAGGAAAAAAGTCTTAACCGACAATTAATAGTCGATCGAGCATTCGCGGCAATTGAGCCAGTTACCGCCAGCGAAATTATTGCTAAATCAGAAGTTCAGAAACAATTGGGATCTGTGCCGCCGGGAATGGGCGATCGTCCATTCCTCGTCCGCTACGCCGCAATTCCGGTAAAAGATCCCAAAAATCAGACGGTGATTGGTGTCTTAGTGTTAGGAAAAGTTCTGCCGCAAATGCCCGCAGTTTCCCGAGGCGAAAAAATTAATTTACAGGGCGGCGGATATCAGGCAATCTACACACCGCTAGCTGACGGCAAATTTGTGTTGGCAAGTTCGCAAAATAATCAAAAAAACCAACAGTTTCCCGACTTGCTCTCCGTCAAATCGCTGCTGAAATCTGCACTCGCCGCCGACGGCAAATTAGTCGCCGCCGACATCCAAACAGGCACTCAAACTCATCCAGTAGCTGCTAAATCCCTGCACAATTTAGCCGGAAAACCCGCAGCAATTTTAGTGCGGGGCATCCCCAAAACCTCGATCGAAACTTGGTGGGGCAACAATTGGCTGCTGCTGGCACTGTCGGCGACTGCCGCCGGCAACCTCGCCTCAGCCGTTGCAGTCACCCGCCGGATTGCCAAACGCGCTAACTCAGATGTATCAGCACCAGACGGGAATGGGATCTCTAACTCCACCGCCGAACCGCAGCAGCAGTCTCGGAAGTTGGATCGCACGAATGACAATTTATCTAGTAATTTAAATTTGGGCGAACAGCATTTAGACGGTAAATTAGCGGTAGATTTTCAAGATAAAAATCTTTCAGGCGCTCCTTGGTCGATCGCAAATTCCCCAATCCCGCTAACTTTCCATCCCCTAGAATTGCCCGCGCGCTCAGCCTCAAACCACCCGCAGCAGCAAAATACAGAACAAGAAAAAAGCGCGATCGCCTTACATCAAGTTCAACAAGCTTGGCAAGACTTAAATCGCCTCAACTTGGAATTGCAGCAAGAAATACTCGAACGCCAAAACACTCAAAAAGCCCTCCGAAAGAGCGAAGCACTGCTGCAAGCGATTTTAGACCACTCAACAGCAATGATTTACATCAAAGATGTTGACGGAAAATACTTGCTCACAAACAGCCATTTTGACAATTTGTTCCACATGGAAAAAGAGCAAATAACAGGCAAAACTGACGGCGATATTTTTCCCGAAGACAAAGCAGCAACCTTGCGAGAAAACGACCTGAAAGTTCTCGAAACCCGATCGCCCTTAAGCATCGAAGAAATTATCCCTCAAGACGATGGCCCGCACACTTATCTTTCTCTCAAATTTCCCCTTTGCAACTCCGAAGGCACTGCTTATGCAGTCGGTACAATTTCTACAGATGTGAGCGATCGCAAACTTGCCGAACTCACCCTGCAAAAAGCCAAAGCAGAACTAGAAATAGAAGTCGAACAGCGCACCCTATTCCTCAAACAAACCAACGAACTTTTGCAGTTTGAACTCGCCGCTAAAGTCCGCGGCGCCATCACAGTCAGGCAAATGAGCGCTCAGGTAGCCCGACACGCTAGAACAGTTGACGGCATTCTCGGCGCTTCTGTTGACTTAATTTTTCTAGTTGACCGATCGGGAAAATACACCTATGTCAGCCGCACCGCCGCCCAAGCTGGCGGCATGAATGCCAGAGAGATGATTGGCAAAACCTGGCAGGAATTAGGCTGGTCGCCGCAAATCATGCAGCGAGTTCACGAAGAATGCAACGGCATATTTACCACAGCTGAGCCAGTCAAAGGCGAAGTCATTATCCCCACCGCAATCTGGGGAACCCGCGACTACGAATACATTCTGGGCCCGGTTTGCGGGACAGACGGCAGCGTCGAAGCGGTAGTGGCCACGCTGCGGGATATCACGGATCGCAAAGACGCGGAAGAAGCGTGGCAATTGGCCAAAGAAGCCGCCGAACTCGCCAACCGCGCCAAAAGTGCTTTTTTGGCAAACATGAGCCACGAGTTGCGGACTCCCCTGAACGCGATTATCGGGTACAGCGATATGCTGGTGGAAGATGCCGAAGAGTTGGGCAACTTAGAGGTTGTCTCGGATTTAGACAAAATTCGCACTGCTGGCAAACATTTGCTGCGACTGATTGACGACATTCTCGACATTTCCAAAATTGAAGCTGACAAGATGGAGATTTATCTCGAAAGCTTCGATGTTGGCGGCTTAATTGACGAGGTGGCAACAACTATCAAACCGCTGATGGATAAAAACACCAATACCTTGCAAGTATTGAGTGCTGACAATATTGGCGCTATGCACGGCGATTTGATGAAAGTGCGACAAGTAATCCTAAATTTGCTCAGCAATGCTGCAAAATTTTCTGCTAATGGGGCGATCGTACTTACTGTCGAAAGAATTACCAGTGAAGAATTAAAAAATAAGTATCAACCGCGAGTTGCTCAAATGTTAATTTTGGATTCAGAATTCTTAATTTTCCGAGTGACGGACACTGGCATCGGTATGACAAAAGAGCAGCAAGAGCGACTGTTCCAACCGTTTACTCAAGCTGACAATTCAACTACTCGCAAGTACGGCGGTACTGGTTTGGGATTGACGATCAGTCAGCGTTTCTGTCAGATGATGGGCGGCGATATTGAAGTTTCAAGCGAGTTAAATTGCGGTTCTACTTTTACGGCTTGTCTGCCTGCTTCATTGTTTAGGCGATCGGAATTTTAACATTTATGGGAAATATGTATAGCCTTTCTCAGAAAGATGAGGTACTCATGGGGATAGGGCATAGGGCATAGGGCATAGGGCATAGGGCATAGGGCATAGGGCATAGGGCATACCTCACTTTTTTGAGACAGGCTATAAGAAAGAAAACAATAATATGAAATATGATGCTGATACCCGCAAAAATTGCATTTTGACAAAAAGTTTATTTTTGTTCTCGATCGCTTGTTTGGCGTGCGTCGGAGCCTTGCTGTCGGAACAATCTGCGGCATATTCCCAGCAGCCGAGTTGTCCAACTGGCAATGCTAATTTACCATCGCCTCCGCTTTCACAAACCGAAAAGAGCGTGCCGAGTCTGTGGTTAGCTCAAAAACAGTTTGGCGGCAAATTGCTCGATCGCTGGTTTATCGATCCCGGCAATACTTGGGTAATTATCATTGTCAACCGCCAACTTTGGAGTTTGCTCGACTATATGGAACGCTATCAGTTTGTCAACCGCTTCGGCACTGCTTCTAGCGAATATGGTTACAATCTGCGAATTTGCAACCGTCAAGGAACTGCTTTGGCAGTTTATTCGTGCAAGGGCGATCGGCTTACCTGCCGCATCGAATTAGAATCTCTCTCAAATCCCGGCCTTAGAGGAAAGCTGAAAGGATTTTAGTAGGGTGCGCAGTGCGCACCTTACCCGTATATACTGAATTTCCCTTCTTCCTTCTTCCTTCTTCCTTCTTCCTTCTTCCTTCTGCTATACTTGCCGAATTTCTTGCCAGAGCGATCGGTACTGCCCAATTCCAGCATCTCCAAAAGGCAGCATAAAGTCGCTAGCAGCAAGAATTTTAGCATCCGGCAATAACAAAGCATTAGTGCGAATATCAGTCGGCAAATCCTCCGGTTTCATGCCCAGAATTATCGGCGAACTAGCCTTAGCCAGCAAAGATAATTGAGGAGCAATCCGAGGCTGCAAGCAAAAATCAATCCATTTTTCTACTAAAGAAACTGGCTTCCCCGATGCTGGTTCTACCCACAAATCCGTCCAAAGTGCAGTTCCAGAAACCGGAATTACTACCGCAATATCCTTTTGAGTTTGCAGCAGCGGCAGCAAGTCGCCCGAGGAACCTACGGCCAACCAAGTATCACCTAAAATTAACGGTTGCAAGTAAGCTTCGGAACTGTAAAGTTTAGCTTGTGCGTGCAAAGAAGCCAGTTCTTTTTTGAGGTTGGGAACTTTATCTAATTGCTGCGTATTGTAAGATTTTCCGAGTTTTTTTAAGGTTAAACCGATAACTTCTCTAGCACTGTCTGGGAGAGAAATTCGATCGCGCAATTCGACTCGCCACAAGTCACTCCAATCTGTCGGAGTCCACCCCAAAGCCTTAAATTTGTCAGTTCGATAGGCAATTACCGTACTTCCCCAGCGGTAAGGTGCAGCCCAGACTTTACCTTTAGCATCTAATTGACCGTCATCGTTGCGCCTGACGAGTTTTTGCCATCTTTCGGGCAGTTTCGACCAATTATCAAACTTAGCAGGATCGATCGGCTTAATCAATTTTTGTCGTATGGCCAAACTCAGCCAGTAATCTCCCAGCATCACCAAGTCAGCTTGATTTTTGGCTTCCGGTGTCCGTTTCCACTCCTGCAACAGGGCGAATAATTCTTTTAATTGCGCTTCTTGCGTTACCTGCAACACCGGAGACGGTTGTACATCGCGGCTGAATTTGCTTGCCAGTTGGGCGGGAATACCGTTTTTGAGCGATCGAATTTTGAGAGTGGGTTTCGAGTCGCAACCTGCCGCCAATTGACTTAAAGTTAGGGTGGCGGCCCCCAATAGCAAAGACCTTCGTTTCACCTGTGAAATCCGCTTTTCTAAATATTGACCGATCGTCCATGTGTTCCCAGGCCCGGTTGATCATCGTATTTCGAGTCCGGTAGCTGGCGCCGATTTGTCTTATTTCTTTTTAAAACACAAAGCCATTGTACTCCGTTCTGGTGCGATCGGAGAAATCACGACACCGCAGTGCCGTGTCCCTACAATCCATCATGTAGGGAAACGGCACTGCGGTGTCCTCTATCATTCCGGCGCAGCCGGAATTGATATAACAGGTTGAGTCCCACTCCGACGCTCAGAAACCAGTTTTTTTAACTCTGATTAAAAGTTAGAACCAAGCATTAGGGTTGAAAAACCCTGTTTCAGCCTCCGCAACTCTGGAAAATCTCAAATTTTCAACCTCTATCGACAAGCTGAGTCCCTAAATCTACCATCAGGATTGGGAACGCAACAATTAGGTCAAAAATTAAATAATTTAGTGATAAATCACAGTTATGTAAAGATTTCCCTACAATGTAAAGATATAAGTTACTATCCGCAGGAAAAATTTTTATGGAAATGCTCCGCCAGCAAGTTACAGTATTGAGCCAACAAGTCGATTCCCTATACAAACTCATAGAAAACCTCAATCAAAAGTTACTGGAGTCCGCCCAGGAGACGAAGCTGGCCCAGCAGCAAAGAAACGACTGCTCTGGAATGGTAGCCAATGACAAAACGTCCTCATACCAAAGCTACAGCCGCCTCGACGCGCTCCTAGAACACAAAGACATACTGTTAGATGACAGCTACTTCGACAAGAATTCTCAAAGTCTGGAAAAAGAACTGAGCGCAGAGATTCAAATCCAGCGCCTTACAGCTCAGCTAACAGCGGCTTACAATCGAATAGCCGCCTTGGAAGAACAGTTGCTTTCCAAAAGAATGCAGTCGCAACACGCAGCCGGATCTCATTAAATATCGCTAAAGGCGATCGGCATTAATCAAGAGAAAAAACACAAGTTGCGTTAACTTTTGCTTGTCTATTTATAGAGTCATTGCAGAGAGTTTTTTGGTATCGCATAATTAGTGTGGGAACAGGATATTAAGGCGCGATTTGTTCTAGAAATAGCAATCGTCTTTCTTTGGTGAACAAGATTTTTTTTATGAACCGCAGAGAGCGCAGAGAGAGAGAGAGAAGTTGGCAAATCCGGTATCGATTGCTATATAGCGGTTATCAAAAAAGTGAGGTATGCCCTATGCCCTATGCCCTATGCCCTATGCCCTATGCCCATGAGTACCTCATCTTTCTGAGAAAGGCTATAACTACCTGCTTAATGTTGAATTTCACAGATGTGCCGTGCTAAAGCTTCAACAGATTCGAGGAGTTGAGTTGGAGTCCAATTTGCAATTAAGCCGCTGGCGATCGCGCACGCTCCGGCACCGACACCTTCTTTCACATATCCCCGATCGTAAGCTTGGAGTTGCGGGTAGCCAGAGCTAGCAAAACTTAGCTGTGCAGCCAACAAAGGCACGCCGCCGATCTCTTTAGCGAGTCCTACAGTGTCTCCTGTAGGGTCTTCGGCTACCCAGCGCGTAGTCCCCACGGCAACTTGTTCGGGACACCATACCAGACCACATTCCCGGGATAAGGCTTGTATCAAAGCGTACACTGCCAGCATTTGCGTCCCCCCAGCCAAGAGTACCCCGCAAGTCCGACTCGCGGCGATCGCCATTGCGGCCACTGCTATCTGCATCGGATCGCCCACCGCCGCCACCAATTCTAGGGGAGTGCTGTTTTGTCCGCCAATTTTCCACTCAGCATTATCCAGTCCCGCTGTCACCGCAGCCAATTTTTGAGCGTGATTGCAGCAAGGATGAGAACTGTTAACCTTGCCCGCCGCTGCAATACCCAAACCCATTAACACGCCTAAAGCGGTAGTCGTTCCCCCAACTACGCACTCGCCTAAAATTAGATAGCTGTTATTAGCTCGATCGGCTAATTTAGCTCCCCAAATTAACCCTTGTTCCAGCAAATGTTTGACTGTTTCGAGTTCTAAAGCATTTCCAGAAGTCAAACACTTTGCCGCAGTGCCGCCTAAATCAATTGCAGGTACGGTCGGCGGGAGGGGCAAACCTGCATTAAACAGGTAAAGTGGAATTTCCAAAGCTTCGACTACAGCGCGAGATACCAGTACGGGGGAAGCTCCGGCTTGTAGGGGCGGTAAGGGATATTGGGGCGACGGTTGGGGGCCGTTATACAAGAATTCTGCATCGGCCAAACAAGTAAATTCCCGATCGCGCGGGGTTGCTCCTGCTGCTGAAATGCCTGGAATTAAGCCTGTCGCCGTAAATCCCAACACGCAGGCGAATATCGGTTGTTGTCCCCGATAGCGATCGAGCCACCGCTGACCTTGTTCAATTTCTGTATAAATACGAATCATAAATTAGTCATTAGTCATTAGTTACAGCGTATTCCAGGGTGCATCTCATTTTTGCAAATATATTCGTAGGGGCGAAGCATTTCGGTGTAAATCTTTGATTCTCACTAATAAATTGTCTGCCGAAATGCTTCGCCCTTGCAAAATAGAGATGTACCCAGTATTCCATTTTTGCTTTGGGATTATTTCCGGTTGGAAACGCTTTTCACCAACTTGGGATGCTCCCAATTGCTAATTGGTAATTCTATTATTCTTCCCTCTTCCCTCTTTTCTTCCTTCTTCCTTCTTCCTTCTTCCTTCTTCCTTCATATAACTACTCTTCATAATCAATCAAAGCTTGCACCCAGCGCGGCGGTCGCGGAATCGGATTTCCCAAACGATCTAACAGCAGTAAAGCTACTAAATGCACTACAAATAAATAGACAATATTGTTAACCAAAATCATCCCAGCGGCGATCGCCCCAATCGTGTTCAAACTCGGCACGCTCAACCAGCCCAGCTTCACGAACACCCATTCTACGATCTCTGTTACCTGTGCGGTTACGTAAACCCAGAGGTCTTGACCCACCAAAGCTGACAGCAGCCAAAACCGAAAAAAGAAGCCGGCAGTACCAATTAGCGCGCCCAAACTAATAGAGACAGACCAACTTGCTTTACGCCTCCAAAGTCCTCCCAGCACAACTCCCATAATCCCAAAAGGCATTACGTACAAAATGCTGCGCGTCGGGCCCATCAGTACCGACAGCAGCAAACCGGAAACCAAAGCGGCCATCCAAGCGGCTCGATTCCCCCAGCGCAGGTAGACAAGGGCGATCGGCACTGGGAAAAAAACCCGCAGCAAAGGCCCTAACGGAAAATAATAATTTACCAGCCAAATCAAGCTGGCGGTACTTGCCAAAAATGCCGTTTCTACTAGCCTTAGAGGTGCTTCCCCAGAGGTGCGCTTCCCCGGATCGGGATTTGGGCGATCGCCCGCCATTGCTGAAATATTCGCAGTTTCCGGCTCGTTATTTGTACTGGGTGAACTGCCCGAATTAGACGCGGCATCTGCTGACAAAAAATCACTCATCCGATTTTAGATTTTAGATTTTAGACTTTAGCTTTTAGCGGATTTGCGGGCTATGGGGCTGATTCCCTGTTTTCCGGTTTTCCGATTTGAGATTTTACGAGACTCGCGCGCTACAAAACTGATTCCCGGTTTCACGGTTTGAAGGCAAAAGCGGCTACATCTAATTGCTCCCAGAAATCGGCTTTAGGTACGAACGCCAATCTTACTTTAGATGGATTTTTTTTCATTTTTCCGCTTTCACTTCCTGAATTACAAAAACCGAGCAAGATGCGTGGTGAACGACATAATTGCTGACACTCCCGAGGAAAGCTTCTGTAAACCCCGTGCGCCCGCGCCTCCCCACTACGATTAAATCTGCGCCCCAATTTCGGGCGGATTCACAGATAGAATGGCCTGCATCGCCGTCCATTTTGCAGTCAAATTCCGCCTGCAATCCTTGTTTCGCGGCAGCGTCGCAGTATTTTTGCAGCAAACTGGAAGCCTGTTTTTGCTCCCTTTCCAGCCGCAAACGTTGAGCTTGATAAGCTTGATCCATTAACTGGACATTCATGCCCAAATCTACCGGAATCGGCACTGCCGTCTCGCCAAGCGAGTTGATAGTAACGCAGCTAAATAGCATCACCTGGGCCCGATCGCCTAGAGCTAATTCTAAAGCTTGACTGAAGACGCGGTGTCCGAGTTCAGAATCATCTAAGGCGGCGAAAATTTTCTTAAAACTCACAGCTTTACCTCCTGCGGGAAATCATGAATATCAGTTAACAGAGAGTGCTTTTGAATCTACTAATTCAAATTGCAATCTCTGATACTTCTAAACTAACAGACGCTCCAAGGCGTGCAGGTCGGGAATGCACAAAACGTCACGTTCGCGCTGAATAGTTCCTTTTTTTTCCAGCTTGCTGAGGACTCGCGTTACTGTTTCGCGAGCCAGCCCGCTGAGGCTGCTCAATTCTCTGTGTGGCAGGTTTGGTATTTCTGTACCTCCTGTTTCCAGAATTTTTTTGCCTTGCCCCTCGGCCAAAAATAAGAGAATATCTGCTACGCGCGAGGTACTGTCGGACTCTCGCAAACGCAGGCGGCGGTTGACTTGTCGCAGTCGGCGGGCCATCAGTTGGGCGAGCCGGATGCCTGCTAGCGGCTCGGTATGAATGAGCTGCACAAAATCCTGAGATGGCATATTGCCGATCAGTGTTGGGGCTAAGGTAATCACATCTGTCGATCGCGGTGCTTCTTCGATCGCGGCCATTTCGCCGAACAGTTCTCCTTTCCCTAAAATATTCAGTGTTACTTCTTTTCCGTCTAGGTTGTAGGTGCGAATTTTCACCCAACCATCCAATATAAAATACACTGATGTCCCCCAGTCATTTTCCAGTAAAATCACTTGATTTGACGGATGACTGCGGGTAACTATGTGGACAGTTGCTCTCTCGATTACAGGATCGGGCAAGCCTGCAAAAAAAGGAGTAGAAACTATCAATTGATTTATATTGGAATTCGGATCTCGGGTGTTAAAGCGGTCTTCCATGAGGCCATCATTTTAATTTATGCGCTTGAGCTGCGCTGGGCAGTTAGAAATAGTTTGCAGCCGAGTCATGCGATTTTAGATTCAAGATGAAAGAGCAAACAAGTATCTAAAATCGGCAATTTTACCTCTAAAGTTTTGCGGTCGAGCTGTCAAATATGGGAATTAATAGTTTCAAGCTCTGATTGCGAGCTAGAAACCAAACACCATACCATAATTTGTTAGATACACACTGCCGCGCAAATTTTTTTAACAAAATTTTAGCAGCGCGGCAAGCCACTGAGCCGATCGAATTACTGTTGAAAGCACTTGGCGAAGACAAGCTTAACACTGCTGAGAGATTTGTTGTCAGCAGATGAGTTGCAGTCGATCGGCACAGTCCAAGATTACAAGCTGAAAGCTTCCACAGCAGACAGCGACCCGATCCGACTGCACCTGTCAAACATCGGCACGATCGGGAAAATTCACGGCAATTGCCTGCTTAAAGCTGGGTTCTCTCTCTCTCTCGAAGAGAGAGCTGAACCAACACAGTTCCCAACAACCTTTTTAGCTACCCCGGCATTATTGTACCATCAATCTCTAGCCATGAATACAAACAAAAGGTTATTATAAAAGGTTCCTTAAATCGAGGGCACTCCTGACAATCCCGAATCTGCGCGTCCGCAATCGCAAATTGGTTGAGCTTTTTTCTCCCAACTGCGATCGAGGCAGAGCGGTGAACTGCTTTAGGCCCCGAACTCCGGGCGACAAATCTGAATCACCCTGTACCGCAGGCGGGGGCAGAAGTTCCTGCGGAGCGAGCCGAAATCCCCCCTCCGAGCGGGGAAAAAGGACAGCAGCAGCAGAATTTGAGAGCAGTTGCAGCGGATAGAAGCCAGAATTGTGTGCAGAAGTACCGGCTAACATAATATAGGCAATAAGTAAGTAGGCGCTAATAAAACAAAGTATGTTAAGTAATTTGACAATTACTGAGATTCTTTCGTAGTGACGGCTTGAACCCTCTTTTACAGGGATGGAGCCCTTACTACAAACCTTGAATTATTTACGCCGACTTACTTAGGAGCGATCCAAAGACAAAAGTTGAATTTACCATTGTCGTAAAATATTCGTAAATTATTGACGGACGTAGCATTCAGATTATTCTATCTATTGGCCTGCCGCCGGACTCGAGTCTTTTTTTGATAAAGTTTTTCCCTAGCCGCATTCCCAGAGGTTCCGCCCTTGAATTCTCAGAAGTACAAAATTCAAGCACTGATTGCTGAGATTGACGAGGTACTCAGCAAGCCCGCCCCCCGCTTGCCTTGGACGGGTTCGATCGATACTGTCCACCAACGCCAACTTTTAGAGCGAGTTCGCGCTTATCTGGCTACAGCAGACTCAAAGCCAGCCGCCAGCAAGGAGCCCGCCAACCAAAATGTCCGCCCGCAACCAGTTCCAGTCCCCAAAGTGCCACTGCCCGCCCCTCGTCCCTCGGCAGCAGACCAAATCATGCTCGCGGTAACAACAGAAATCAACCACCTGCGATCGAGCCTGACGGAGCCGCTCCAACAAGACATAGAAGCTCTCCGACAACAGCAGCAAGCTTTAATTCAAGAAATCAAACAGCTAGAAGCCAAACGGCAGCAGCAACAATCCCTAGCTCAGCAACAAGCCAACCAACAGCAAATTATTTCTGAATTCTTGCAGGTACTGACTGCTCGCTTGGAAGAAACCTTGGCTCGCGATTTCTCCCAAATTCTCGCTAGCCCAGAAAATCAGTTGCTGCTCCTGAGTGCTGCGCCTTACTCTTTGGGTAGCGGACGATCGTCCCAGCAACCTGCTCTTGACGTAACACCTAACCAACAAACCTCCTCAGAACAGCCGCTGCTGACACCTGCTCAAAGGTTTGAGCAAATCCAATCGTTTCAAGCTCGGGCTGACAGTCTGCTCAGGGGGCTCGATTCTACGGTGGATAGCGTGTTCGATGCTTTGCAAGCGAATCTGGAAACCCATCAAGCTTCCTTGTCCCAAGGCATCGAAAATATGTACGGTTTGAGCCAGCAGAGCGAGGCGATGTTCGCGGCTTTTGTCAACCACTTGGCCGAACAGTTGGGGCGAGAAGCGTCTTCCTACGTGCCGCAGCCGATCGCCATTGCCAATCTCGAAAATGTCGCTCCCGCCCCCTCAAAGGAGGCGATCGACCCCTCAGCCACAGCCTACCGCAGCGGCGGATTCCCAGAACAAGACAGATTGCCCTACGCCGGGACTGAAATCTCTCCGCAATTCGGACAGTTGAGGCGCGATCGCGACCTTCGGCAAGATGGCCCGATATCGCTCCCCGATTTGGCAGATAATTTGTCCGGTTATGCACCAGAAAGACCGAGTTCCCAAACCCAGTTTCCCGGCGCCAAAGCGGAAGATGCGGTGGCAGAAACTGGTGGGAATGTTGAGGATTTGTATGCAAGTTTGTTCGCGGCAGAATCAGTCGCAGAACTAGAATTAGAACTCGAAGATTTCACGCTCGAAAATACAGAAAACACGATCGAAATTGAACAAGCAAACACTCTAAACCAGCCAGAATATGAAACGACAGAAACCATAAATACAGCAGAAAATTTGTTTGCAAATCTGCTGGATGAAGGCGAATCGCTGGAAGATATTTTAGTAGGTGAAGATTCAGATTTCATAATCGGTAATTCCGCAGACGAGCTAACTTTAGATACGGTCGATTTATTTAAACCGCAAGTTGCAGCAGTACCTCAAGTTTCAGAACCGCAGCAGCCGCCGATCGCCCGGCCGGAAATTGAGGCGGACGATCGACCAAATTTAGAAACGGCTCAAAACCGAGGCGAAGATGTTGGCAATCCTGATGCCGATCGCCCGCAACAGCAGCCGGAAATTAGCTCGAACCGCCGAGGTGCCGGAGCGCGGGTGCCGAGTGCTCGTGATGTTCACACTGGCGAGTTCGACACTCCGTCCCAGCGCCTCGATGATGCCTACATCCAAGCTTCGCCAGACGAGGATTTGCTGCCGGTTGAGGTATTGGAAGATGACCTCGATCGAGCTCTAAACTTGGACATCAATACTATGGAACTGTTGGAGACAGACCTCTACAATCTGGAGGGATTGTCAAATAGTGGCACAGGGCGATCGAATTCCTCTGCGACTAACAGCTTGGATTTATCGGCGAGTTCCGAGGGCGGCAGTACGCAAAATCCCTTTGGGGAGGATGCTGAAGCAGAATCGGGCACGCTGGAGGATTTGTTCTCAGATGTGCTGGGATTCTCCTCTGATGAGGATGAACCGTTTGTTTTAGACGACGAACTTGACGATGATTTGTTTGCTGGGGAAGATGAGTCGAAGTTGACGCTAGACGAGATTTTGGCGGGTTTGACCGAGACCGATCCTGCAACGGCGACAACAGACGAAGTGCGATCGAGTCCTCCAGAAAGCAAAAAAAAAACCTAATTCCGACAGAGACTAAAGCGGCAGTTGCTGAGGGGAAAATCGAGCTGCGCGAGCCGGCCGCACAGCAGCAAGAGTCGGCCGCCTATTCTGTTTCAGGTGCGATCGCCAATTCCCAAAATCACCGAAATTCTCGCTGGTATTTGGGCATAGATTTCGGTTCCTGCGGACTTTCGGCGGCTTTGCTCGATCGCACCAGCCGTCAATTGCACCCGATTTACTGGGAAACACCGCAGGCTGAAAGTTCCGCAGCAGGCGCCAGCTTTCGGATTCCCACCAGTGCCCTGATGCAGGAAACAGCCCCAGGAGATCCCGCGCAGCAGGTGACAGTCAAGTCGGTGGGATTGGGGCCGTTAACTTTGCTAGGGCGAGGAGAATTTTTACTGCAAAATTTTAAATTGCCTTTAAAGGTGGGCATTCCTTATCAGCGCGAGGCTGCTGGGATGTACGAACCGCTGTTGCAGTGGTCGCCCTCGCACGCTGTGTCGATCGCCTTGCCGCTGCAAGCTGTGCGGGCGCTGCTGGCTACTTTGAATCCGAGGAAGCAAGGGCAAAAATTTGGGGAAACAGCGGAAACTTTGGATTCTGCAATGTTGGCGGCGAATTCTGCTTTATTGCCAGTTTCTAATTTACTATGCAGGGCTTCGGGACTGACAGCAGAAACTCTCGATGCGGCGCTTTTAGACTTGCAGGGTGTAATTTTTGGGACTCCGGCGGGCTGGGGAAATGCTTATCGGTTTAACCTGCGGGAGGCTGTTTTGGGCGCGGATCTGGTGGCTTCTGGTTCGCAAATTTTTGTGGTGGAAGATGCGATCGCCACTTTGCTTGGTGCTGTAACTCCGATCGCCAATTCCACAAAAGCGCTTCAGGCGATCGATTCTCCTCTGCGCGAAGAAGCTGCGCCGCTGACTCTGAATGCTTCGTCTTTTAGCGGGGGAACTTTGATTTTGAATGCGGGGGCGGCGACGGTGGAATTAGCTTTAGTTGAGTTGCCGTCGGAACTTCAAGATTTAACTCGTGCTGATTTTACTTGCCAAAGTTTTGCTTATGGTGGCAATGCTTTCGATCAGGATATTATCTGTCAGTTGTTGGCTAAAAATGAAACTTGGGGAATGTCGATCGATTTGCCGCGTCCTGGGTATCCAGATTTACCGAACCGCTATCAATTGCAGCAGCAGTTGCAAGGTTCTGCTTTTGGGCTGCAATTGTTGGATGCCGCTCGGCAAATTAAGGTTATTTTGCAACATCAAGAAAGTTTTGTTTTGGATATTGGCCTTTCTCATTGGGATGTCAAGCGCAGAGATTTGGAAAGTCTGGTTTTAGTGCCTTTTGTGCAGCAGTTGAATCGGGAATTGAATGCTTTGCTCAGCCGCGCGGGAATGTCGCCGGCGGGGATCGATCAGGCGATTTGTGCCGGCGGCATGGGTGGTTGGGCGGCGATCGCCCGCTGGTTGCGGCAGAAGTTGCCGAATGCGATCGTCGTGCAAGACCGCGATTTGGAGGTCGATCGACATATTTCGCAGATCCACTATTCAGAATTAAATTCTGTATTTCAAGACACAAATGTTTCAGGTAAAAGTAGTTTAGTTGCCTGCGGGTTGGCGAGTTTGGCTCTCTATCCTCAAATTTTGGATGTGCCGCAGCAGCAGTACAGCGACTTTTTTCTGCTGTGGGAATTAACGCAGCTTTTGGGTTGCGAAACTCTGAGCTTTGAGGAAATTTTGCAGTTGCTAGAGGGCCGGGGCGTGAATACCCGCACCTGCGAGTCACGGATTCTGGAGATTTTGGCAGGAAAATTGCCGGCGGGACTTTTGCCCGAGGAGGAAGATTTTATGCTGCTAGCCGAGGAGTCGAGGCAAAATCCTGATTGGGAAGCAATTTTGGCAGAGCCGCTTTTCTTTGAAGATGTTTCGCGGGGTTATCGCTTGAATATCGAACACGCTAGGGTTGTTCGCGAATATTTAAGCAAACTCGCCTGCTTCAGCCAGCAAAAATTGTTGGAACCGGCAACAATTGCTTGGGATAGTTATCGGTAAACGGCAAAAAACCGGGTTTCTTTTGATATCAAATCCTCTCTCGATCGGAATGATATAAACGGAGGAAACGGCAGTGCCGTGTCCCTACAATCGATCGCGGTAGGGACACGGCACTGCCGTGTCCTCATCATTCCGGCGGAGCCGGAATTGATACGATATCAAGTCCTGGTCGCACTCAGACGCGTGAAACCGGTTTTTTTTGCCCAGAATACTCGTTACAGCCAGCAGAAACTGCAAAAAACCCGATTGATGCAGGTTGTATTCGTTTAATACTGTTTTTTATGTGAATTTACTTAATTTTGCAGAGAATTTATACATTTTCAGGAAAAACACACAGAAACTTTATAAAAGTGTTGCAGCTTTTTAAAGATTCTGCAAAGCCCAGGAGTTGAGGTTCTCGATATATAAGGAGCCTCATAAGATGGACGTGAGATTTGATTAAACTTGAGACACAATCAAATCAAATTTGCGATGGGTGCTTCTAGATTTTTACTACTATCCGAAATGTTTTCCTTATTTGTTCAAAAACGTACTGACAAAGTGGGTGTATTAAAACAGCAGGCTCACAGATCCGTAACGAGCAAGGTAAAGCGGTCGATCGATATTTTGGGCGCGCTGCTGGGACTGGCAATTGCTGCTGCGGTGGCGGTGCCCGTAGCGGTGGCGATGCTGTTGGAAAGTCCGGGCCCGCTACTGTACAGTCAAGTCCGCTGCGGCCTCAAAGGGCGGCATTTCAGAATGTGGAAATTTCGATCGATGGTTGTCGGTGCAGAAAAGCTCAAACACCTAGTTACCAACCAAGCCAAAGGTCATATTTTTAAGAATGAAAAAGATCCGCGAATTACCCGCGTCGGCCGCTGTTTGCGCAGCACGAGTTTGGACGAATTGCCTCAATTCTGGAACGTGTTAGCCGGCGACATGAGTTTGGTGGGAACTCGACCGCCAACTCCCGATGAGGTTGCTGCCTATGACGATTTTCACTGGCAGCGTTTAAATGTCAAACCCGGCATGACTGGGGAGTGGCAAGTGCACGGACGGTCTGGAGTGAAAGATTTTGAGGATATTGTGCGGATGGATCTCGACTACCAGCGCAAGTGGTCTATTTTCTACGACATCAGTCTGATTTGCAAAACAATTTCGGTTGTGTTGAGCAAAGACGGCGCGTGTTAGGTAAGCTGTTTTGGGTTGTGTATTTTTTATCAGCTGCGATTCGATGGAATATAGAGCTAAAATCTGTTTTTCTAAAAGTTAAACAGCTACAAAAAAATGTTAAATTAAGGGCAATCTTTTTACAAGGTTGCCCTTAATTTTTTCCTCAGCCTTCTTCCTTCTTCCTTCTGCCTTCTTCCTTCGTTTTATGATTAATTTGCCTAATTTGATTACTTTTTCTCGCTTGCTGGGAGTACCTTTTTTGCTCTACGGTTTGTACGATCCAAGCGCGCAAAGCCGCTGGATTTGCACCGCGATTTTTGTGGTAGCTGCGGTCACTGATTGGCTGGACGGCTATTTGGCGAGGAAGCTGAATCAAATTACCGATTTGGGAAAGTTTCTCGATCCTTTGGTCGATAAATTGTTGGTGCTAGCGCCGCTTTTAGTGTTGATTGAGTTGGGTAAAGTTCCTGCTTGGGCAGTGTTTTTAATTTTGGGTCGGGAGTTGACAATTGCGGGGTGGCGTGTTAATAAAACTACGATTTCTGGTGCTAATATTTGGGGCAAATTGAAGACTGTAAGTCAGATTGTGGCGATCGCCCTTTTAATTGCTCCCCTATCTGAAGCGTGGGATTTTCCCGCACTAATTGCTTTTTGGGTTTCTGTAGCTTTAACTTTGATTTCCGGCCTGATTTATCTGTGGCCTGCAAAGGTAGCTGAGGACAAGTAAATCGGTTTTATTTAAACCGCAGATCGACGCAGATTAAAACTTCGATATATTTGTAGGGACACGGCATTGCCGTGTCCTCCCCGACGCGGGTTTTTCGGGTGCATCTCAATTTTGAAAGGGCGAAGCATTTCGGCAGATAATTTATTAGTGATAACCAGAGATTTACTACCGAAATGCTTCGCCCCTACCGGTATATTTGCAAAAATGGGATGCTCCCGGTTTTTCCCCTTAATAATGGTTTCCAGATTTGCGGTAGTGCACTGCTGTCACCCCGTCATTTTTCAGCAAATGACCGTTCTCAATTGCCGCATAAACTACCCAGTGATCGCCGCATTCCATCCGACTTATTACCTCGCATTCCAGATAAGCTAGAGCATCAGTCAAAACCGGACAGCCGTTGCTAGCTTCCACCGTTTCGACTCCGGCAAATCTGTCTTCTCCAGGAGCAAAGTTTTTCATAAAATACTTGCGCAACTGCCGCCCTTCTGCTAATATATTCAACACGAATTTATCGCCGGCATACATCAAAGCTTCGATCGATCGATCTTTAGCTACAGAAATAGTCAAACCGGGTGGATTAAACGTTGCTTGCGACACCCACGAAGCCAGCATCGCACTGGTGACATCCCCGCGCTTCGCCGAAACTACGCACAGCGAACCAACCAATCTCCCTACTGCTTGTTCCGTGCGATCGCTCCCTCCAGTCAACGTCGGTTTTGGTGCCCGCAACTTTTGCGATCGAATCAAAGCTTGAGCAAAATCCGTTCCCGCTTCTTTGCACTCGTGAATCGTCGCAGCAGTCGGCTTAAACTTCGCTCGAATCGGTTCAAAGCCGATGCGATAGCCGGCATCTTTCAGCTTGCCTTCAACTAAGTCGATCGCCTCTCCACTCCAGCCAAAAGAACCGAAAACCCCCGCTAACTTGCTTTTCGCCGCTGTAGAAAGCACAATTCCCAAAGCAGTTTGAATTTGCGTCGGTGCGTGTCCTGCTAGCGTCGGAGTGCCGATGATAAATCCCGCGCATTTCTCGATCGCCTCTTTAATTTCTCCCGGTTCAGCAAATTCGCAGTTAATCGTTTCTACAGCAACCCCCGCTTTCGTAATTCCTTTGGCGATCGCCTGCGCTAAAGTAGCCGTATTCCCGTAAGCAGAAGCATAAATCAAAGCAACTGTCAAGTCTTTTGAATTTTGTTGCTGGCTCCATTCCCGATACAAATTGCTCAGTTCGTGGAGGCCGTAACGGACGATCGGGCCGTGACCGGGAGCATAAAATGCTGCTGGTAAATCGGCTAATTTATCCATCGCCGTCAGCACTTGTTTCGCCTGGGATGCGTGCAGCGAATCGTAATAATAGCGCCGATCTTCGCTGTAAACAGTCCACCCTTCATCGAATACTTGGTCGCCGCAAACGTGAGACCCAAATAGTTTGTCAGTGAACACGATTCGAGTTTGCGGATCGTAGGTGCAAAGTTCGTCCGGCCAGCGCGGAGTCGGAGTCGCGATGAATTTTAAGGCGTGACCTTTTCCTAAATTGAGAGTTTCTTCTCCCCGAACGATCGTGATGTTTAACTCTTGTTCGGGAAAAGCCGATCGCAAACCAATCGCCGCCGGATTCGTACACACAAAAACGACTTGCGGAGCCAATTCTAACAAAGCTTTAATCGTGAGGGCTCTGTTAGCGTTGAAATGCCCCAAAATCACGTAATCTAGCTTTTGCAAGTCTACCCGTTGCTGCAAAGATTCCAGATAATTTTGGGTGAAAGATTCTCCCGGCGGGTCGAACAAAGCAGTTTTGTCAGCTTGGATGATGTAGCTGTTTGCTGTTGTACCCTTTTGCAGGGAATATTCTACTTCAAATTTGAGCCTATCCCAAGTGCGCGATCGCAAAATAAATGTATCGAGTCCGATGGGGAGAAATTGTACGTCGCGGGGTTTGACATCGGATGCTAGTCTGGAAATTAGAATGTTAGTCATTAATTGCACCTATTTATCTTAATTTTGCTTCAGCAATGTCATTGATTTTTTGAATGAGATTTTTTTTTATTAACCGCAGAGGGCGCAGAGAACACAGAGAAATAAAGAAATAGAGGAAGAAAGAAATAGAGCAAGAGATGAAGAAATAATTCAAATCATCTTTTGAAAAACTGAAAATAAGCAAGATCGGGGAAGAGAAACAAAAGATGGTTGACCTGCTAATTTTTTCTTCCTTCTTCTTTCTTCCTTCTTCCTTCTTCCTTCTTCCTTCTTCCTTCTTCCTAATAGTGATTGCCGACTTTCCGGTGGTGAACTGCGGGGAGTGCTTCGGGATTGGATACGCGGCCGCTGTCAACCGTCGCGTATACGATGTGATGATCCGAAAGTTCCATCCGGCTGACTACTTCGCATTCCATGTATGCCAAAGCATCTGTCAAAATCGGAGAACCATTACTACCAGGCTGAGTTTTTACTCCGGCAAATCGATCGGCACCTGGAGCAAAACGCTTCAAAAAGTGCTTCATCAAGGTTTGATAGTTGCCTTCTTCTAGCACGTTGAGAACAAATTTATCTCCCGCGTGCATCATCGATTCGATCGCCCGATCCTTCGCAACTGCTATTGTTAAACCCAGCGGTTTAAAACTGGCTTGCGTTACCCAGGAAGCCAGCATCGCACTGCTAATTTCGCCTTTTTGAGCAGTAATGATGTACAGTCCGCCGCTGATTCTTCCCAAGGCTTTATCGAGGTCGCTATCGAGGGATTTCATCTGTTTGACGGCTTTGTCCCGCGTCAGCCACTGTCCCAAGTCGGTGCCTGCTTCGTCACAAAGTTGATAAATTGTGTCTGTCGGCGCTTCTTTAATCAAAATGTTGGGAAATATCTCTTTTAAACCCAACTCTTTGAACTTGTTTCGCAGCGGGTAAATAGATGCATCATCGCCGCCGCCGGATTCGCACAAACCGAAGGATTGTTTGTTGTTAGCAGCCACTAAAATTGTGTTGATGGCGGCTTCGGCATTCTCCGCCGCAGCGCCGTTACTCGGTGGCGAACAAATCACGATCCCCGCAGCGGTACCGACAAGTTCGCGCACTTCTTGCAAGTCGGCGATTTTCAAGTCCATCATTTCCACGGCGACGCCTGTTTTGGTTATTCCGTGGGCGATCGCCTGGCTGAGCCGATCGCTAAAACCGTAATCGGAAGTGTAAAATACTGCTACTGTAGTTTCTGTCTTGGTTTGCTCTTGGCTCCACTTTTTGTAGCGCCCGGTGAGCTCTACTACGTTGTAACGCAGCAAAGGGCCGTGACCGGTCGCGACTGTACCGATTTCGCCCAAGTCTTCCATCCGCTTCATCGCACCCAAGACCGATCGAGCATTCGGAGCCATCAAGCACTCATAATAAAAGTGATAATCTTCCGCAACCGCTGCTAAATCGTCATCGTAGGTGCTGTCGGAACAGTAGTGCATCCCGAAAGCATCGCAGGTAAACAGCACTTGAGTTTTGCTGTCGTAGCTGAAAATAGTATCGGGCCAGTGCAAGTTCGGGGCCGATACAAATTCGACAATGTGGCCGTTTCCTAAATCTAGCTTGTCCCCATTTTTGACTACCAATCGCTCAAAGGGTTGGTGTACAAGGTTTTCTAAAAATTGAATTGCTACTTTCGCCCCCACTACAATTGCTTGCGGTGCCAGCGCCAGCACGTCTTTGACTAAACCGCTGTGGTCTGGTTCGGTGTGACTGATAATTAGATAGTCAATCTCTTTGGGGTCAATTTCACCCGTCAGAATGTCCATGTATTGCTGGCGAAACTTCTCGTGCGAGGTATCGACGAGGGCTGTCTTTTCGCCCCGAATGATGAATGAGTTGTAAGTTGTACCGTTTTTGAGCCCAAACTCAATGTCAAAGCGGTCTCGATCCCAGTCCAAGCATCGAATTGCCGTTGTTTCAGGGGCAATTTCGACTTTTTCTACCGTCAATCTGCGTTGGACTCGTTCAGTCAGCGCTACCATAACGTGCCTCCTTGTCTGTTATCTATTACCTTATTGTTTCCATTCTGACACGTTTCTTTTGTAAATCTTTATAAAATTTCTTATGACGCTGTTAAGTAACTTCAAAGTTATTAATCTGTGGGTTGGGCGATCGATCTAAAAATTCAATAAAATCAATTTTCAGTCTATAAACTGTTGACAAAAAGCTAATATGTGTGGTAAGAAAAATGAGTTAGCTCGGTTGGGCGATCGGCGAAACGAAGTGAAGCGAAGCACTTCGCTTGCGGTTACGCTAGTTTTACATTCTGTTACACGAACAGGTTTATTTGCGCCTACCTACCTACGGATATTGAATGCACGACCTAAACCTAAACCTGCAATCTGCTGTAAATTCTGTACGGGCATATAGCAATCCTAAATCATTTACATAATTGTTGTAGGGGCAATCCCCCCGTGGTTGCCCGATAGATAGGAGGGTAGGCACAGGGGCACTACCCCTACAAATCCTCATGAATCATTTAGGATTGCTATAGGGTCTAAAAGCATCGGGGATTGGAAGTCAAAATTAGTATTTCAAATTTTATTCTTTCTGCCAACTTCAGTCTGACTGAACTCCGTTGCATCTGAAATCTTGCGCCAATGTCAATAAACCGATTTTCGATGGGGGAGGGCGGGTTTACTCAGTTACATCCGTTACATCCGGTACAGAATCCGCTGCCGAACTTCCTGCTGCTATCCCCTCTGATTTGTCAGCGGCAACTCTACAATCAACTCCGTTCCTTCACCAACCTCGCTAATACATTTAATCCGACCGCCGTGAGCTTGCACAATCACTTGATAGCAAACTGAAAGTCCCAAACCAGTACCGCTTCCCACGGGTTTAGCAGTAAAAAATGGGTCAAAAATCTTGTCTTGAATTTCAGCAGGAATACCGATTCCCGTATCGCGGATAGAGATTGCTACCCAGTCCGGCTCGCTTTGCCAACTGCGGATGGTTAATTTCCCAGGTTTTCCCGTTGAGTCGATCGCATCTAAAGCATTGTCAATCAAATTATAAAATACTTGGTTGATTTGACCGGCATGACATTTGACGGGTGGCAAACTTCCGTATTGCTTGTCAATCTTGATATTTGTTTTTAGCTTATTTTGCAGCATCAAGAAACTGCTTTCTAAACCTTCATTCAAATCTACAGCTTTAAATTCAGCGTGGTCTAAGCGAGAAAAACTTCGCAGCGTCGTCACGATAGAACGAATCCTGCCGCTGCCTTCCCGCATGGAATTGAGCAGTTTGCAAAAGTCTTCTCGAATGTAATCCAGTTCTAATTCTTCATTGATTCTGACAATTGCCTCCGCTGCTTCCGGGCAGGCATTTCCGGCTAGTTCGAGAGCTTCGTTCAAGACTTTAAAATACTCTTGAGCGTGAAACAAGTTAGCGTGAATAAAATTGTTGGCGTTGTTAATTTCGTGAGCAATTCCCGCTACCATTTGCCCTAAGCCAGACATTTTTTCGCTTTGAATCAATTGCTGTTGAGTCGATCGCAATTCTTCTAGGGTAGCTTGTAACTGCTGGGTTTGAGCTTGAGATTTGACCGCAGCTTCTCGGACTTTGCTGTAAAGTTCTGCTTGCTGAATGGCGATCGCCATTTGGTCGGCTAGCTGGGATAGCAATTCCGTTTCTTGCTGCTCCCAATCCCGGGTATCATGGCACTCGTGAGCAATCAGCAAACCCCACAGTCTACCGGGAAATTTGAAATTGCAACTTCCGGGCGTAGGAAGTGAATTTTCTTCGCTTCTGGATGTCACAATCGGCACGATCAGATTAGCTTTTACCTGCAAACTGTCTAAGAAATCAACGTGACAAGGCTCTAAACCGGCATTAAAAATATCATTAATTGCTTTGACTCGCCCTTGCTGGTAAAGATCGGCGTAATCTCCCCTGAAACACTTATCTGCCCCCATTTCTCCCAAAATTGAAGGCCAAGGAACCGTCATGTCTTCAACCACAACTTTTCCCTGCCAGTTATCTTGAAATTGGTAGATAATTACCCGATCGCACTGCAACATTTGGCGGACTTCCCTCACCGCTGTTTGCAGGATAGTTTCCAGATCCAAGGTACTGCGAATTTGGTTCCCAATCATCCGCAGCACCGATTCTCGTTTGGCTTGGCGGCAGGTTTTGCTGTAAAGTTTGGCTTGATTGATCGCGATCGCCAACTGCGAAGCCACTCCTTCCAAAAGTTGCCGATCCCAATGAGTCCATTCCCGTTCGCGATCGCACTGATGCAAGCCAATGATACCGTTAAATTCACCTTGGTAGCGAGTCGCTACTGCCAGCATTGACTTAATCTCTAAAGACAAAGCAATTTTTCGGGTTTGTTCGTTCAATCCGGGAAAATCTAGAAACTTCGTCAATGCTAGGGACTCTTGCTGAGACACCACTGCGGTTAAGTGCGGGTTGTCAGTAATCGGTACTTTCATGCCCAATTGAATCGGATAATCCCCCGCGTTGTACTCTCCCCGCGTCACTAAAGTTTTTTCTGTATTTGATTCTTTGACTAAAATACTCACGCGGCTACACTGCAGCGCTTGCCCCAGCAATCTGCAAGCCGATGTCAAAATTTCTTCTATATCAAGCGTACTGCGAATTTCGTTATTAATTTGGTTCAGCAAGTTTGATAGTTGAACTTGCTGCTGCATCTGCACGATCAGGGCTTTTTGTTGGTCTACGGACGGCGGCGAAAGATTTTCTTCCCGCCTCCTATTTTCTGGTTCATGCAACCGCAAAGTACATCTCGGCCAGGGGTTTTCTTGTTGTTGTATCTTTAAAGACATATTTACTCAGTAGTTTTGGATTATTTTGATAGAGTCTGGTTGTTTCGACCTGTGCTTACCCCGCCAAGAACCCGATCGCAGCTACCAGCACTTTGGGAATCTTAATACATTATAAAGGATGCAGCCTGAGCATAGCAATTATTTGGTTTACAAATATTTATCAATATAAATTATGCACTCTGTAACCGACCATACTAATTAAGCCCGCACTATTAAAGTTAGTCAGATGTCAATTAGAGTTAACCGCCATGCTAAGCGAAGAAAATTAATCTAAAATCTGTCTTTAGTTCAATGTTTGCGCGCGACCGACATGGAAAACTCATCAATTGCCGGCAATGTTCGCCCGAAAGCAAGTACAGACAATCTGATATCTAAATTGACAGGTAAAGGTCAGGTTAAAATAGCTTTGGCGATCGGCAATTCGCGACTGCACTGGGGACTCTTTGCGGGCAAAACTTTGGAGAAAACATGGGATACAGATCATCTCAAACCTGATGCTGTTTCCCGGCTCTGTGGGGGGGAAAAGACCGAATATTTGGTGCAAACAGTGATGAGGTCGATCGGGCAAACACCAGCTCAAAATCTCCTCCATGTTCCTGCGACTCCCGCTCTTTCTACTCCTGAGACACTTTCTTCAGTTGGGCTACCCTTAGTCTTGGCTTCAGTTGTTCCCCAGCAAACAGCAATTTGGCAGAGTTATCCTGATGTCCGAATTATTACTTTAGACCAGTTGCCGATCGGGGGACTCTATCCTACCCTGGGAATTGACAGAGCTTTGGCTTTACTGGGTGCTGGCAACCGATTGGGTTGGCCAGTTTTACTTATAGATGCTGGTACAGCTTTAACATTTACTGGGGGTAATGTCAATAGGTATTTAATTGGGGGCGCAATCTTACCGGGTTTGGGTTTGCAGTTGTCGTCGCTCGCAAAAAAAACCGCAGGATTGCCGTCAGTCAGCTTACCAGAAAATCTGCCGCGCCGCTGGGCAAAAGATACTGCTGGGGCAATTCAAAGCGGAGTTGTGTATGCGGCGGTGGCAGGAGTTAGGGATTTTATTGAAGATTGGCGGTGTTTGTTTCCTAATAGTAAAATTGCCATCACCGGGGGCGATCGAACTTTGTTACTGCAATATCTCGCCTCAGCTTTTCCCGATACAGCCGCCTCCGTAATTGACGCACCAGAAGCCATTTTTTGGGGAATTAGTCAGTTGACAGTTGACTGTTAACGGTTAACTGTTGACTGTTACCCATGCCCCATGCCCCATGCCCCATGCCCCATGCCCCATGCCCCATTCTCAATTCTCAATTCCCAATTCCCAATTCCCTCTTTGGCCAATTTATTTAGCAAATTCGCGAATATACTTAGCAACAATATCCGGGACTTCCTGCGGCAAATTGCTTTCCCCGGGACTGACAAATTGCAGTTCGGCATTAGGAGCCAGAGCAGCGTAGGATTGACACAGAGACGAGGCTGCGACAGTATCTTCAGAACCTTGCAAAACCAAAACGCGCGCTTTCAGCGAAGGCAAATTGTCATCAACTAATTCCGCTGTAATTTCAGCCCGCCGCCGCTGGAATAGCAACTGCACGGCAACTGGGGACTGCATCAACTGCTGTCTGAACTTTAGCAGTCCGTCAATTTTGTTTTGGTAGCCCAGCAACTTAGCAATTGAATAGATCGATCGCAGCAACCAGAAAGCCAGCGGAGGTTTACCCAGCAGCCACCTAGCCGTCTGCCACCGCGCCCGCCGATGCCCAACCTTGACGCCTTCTGGGGCCAACAATACCAAACCCCGAACTCGATCGGGATATTTGATCGCGTAGCCCGCAGCCACCCAACCGCCCACAGAGTGACCGATTAAATAAACCTCTCGCAGCTTCAATGTATCGAGGTATTGGGCGAGACATTCTACTTCCAGGTCGATCGAATAATGAACGTTTGGGCGTTCCGAGTCGCCAAAACCCAGCAAATCCGGTGCAAAGCATTGATAGTAGGGACTCAAATGCTCGATCGTCCGCAGCCACTGACTGCTGTCATCCCAAGAACCGTGCAAAAATACTAAACTTGGGCCTTGGCCGACCTCGCGCCAGAAGATTTGCCCTAAAGAGAGTTTGACCCGAGAATTTCGTAACAGTGAGTACATCCGGTTAAATATTCAGCAATAATAAAGATGATTTATTTAATGTTCAGAGATTATAAATTAAAGTATGAGAACATTAAAAATTAATTTTAAACCGATCGCCACCAACTTCTGGCAGCGAGGTAATTCGCGACTTTGCTTAAATTTGGATGTGCCGATTTACGCCAAAGTAGTCAGCCCTTGAAAATAGTCCTGCAAGTGCTGGTCGTTATCGTGGCTGAGCGGGCCGCTCGGCAGCGATGCCGGCAAAAAAGCCTCTACCTCGCTGATTTCGAGCGTATCCTGAACTTGCATATTTCCACGCACCTCTGCCGCCACCACGATACAAATCGAGTGCAAGCGAGGGTCTCGATCTGCCGCCGAATAAACGCCCACCAAGCGGCGGATTTTGACTAAATCGAGTCCTGTTTCCTCCGCTAATTCCCGCCGCACTGTCGTCGGGATATCCTCTCCCCAATCCACCATACCTCCCGGCAGTCCCCAGCGACCGTTGTCGCGGCGGCGAATTAACACAATTCGCCCGTCAGGCAATATCGGAATCACCGCAGTACCAGTGATGGGATGTCGAAAAATCAGCCCCAGCACAGTTTGTCCAATTTGCCACAATCGACCTAGCATAAACTCAAAAGCTTGTTTGGGGAAAAATAATTTCAGGTTTCCTAGCGATCGAGCTCGAAAGTAATTTTCGATCGAGTCTAGAGGTCTGGCAAGTCTGCTAAAATCTCCGCTGCGCGAGTTTCTAGTTTGACTTTCCGATAAACCTTTTCAATCCTACCACCAGGGTCGATCGCTCAACTGCGATCGCCTAATTCCCATAAATTATTTTTCCATAAATTTTTTTGACTCCGCAACCGCCGTTGTTGGCTTTTGGGACTTCGGCGTTTGAGCCGCACAGCCTGCGCTATCTGGCTGCTCAAAATAGAGTACAACTCGCCGCCGGACAAAATCTGCGAGGCTGACTAAATTGCCGATCGCCCAAGGCGCCTGCTGAAAATAGGAGCTATATCACATAGCGTTATTTGTCGTATTTGTCAAGAGTTTATCGGAATATTTTGGCATATCAAAAACATGGTGTTGCGATCGAACCCGGATTGCAACCATCTTCAGTCCCTGAAGCACCCGTGTTCTTTTTGATCTGTCTTGTGCCGGGTGTGGTATAATCGTCATCGGTTTAAAATTGAGTATAACTAAACAACGTAACAACTTAACTCGATTAGTTGAGTACGCAGTCACACCGACAGGTGTTGCGGTTTAGCCAAGCTAAATTTGAAGAAAACCTAGCTACATCAAGAGAACTGAGCGAGTACGGTAGGACATACCGGAATGCACGTTTGGGGAGAAGACACCTCTACTTTGGCGCTCAGAAATTCTGTCGCAAGCAAGTGACTTCGCCCAAGCAAGAATGTCAGTAACGAAGAGTGTTCAGACTGTTAATATTAAAAATCCCTGGGCTTTCACGCCCGGGGAGTGTCCAAGTTTATTAGTGAGGTCATAATGGCTAAGCGCCGAAATCTCAAGAAAGAGAAGGCACAACGAAATCAGGCATATGCCCGCAAGTTTCGGAAGCGGAGAAATCAAGATATGTTCTCCAACAAGAGAAGACGATTTGACGGCGGCAACGGCGGCGGCATGGGCGCCATGAGCGGCGGCGGCGGCAGGGACAAAGACATGGCTGCGGCTGAAGATTAATCGAGTACGGCTATCTGCCGAAGTTAGAACCAGAGTGAACAACACGATCGTTCTTTCCCAGAGATAGCCAGCCGGAATTTGTGTCCGAATTAAACGATGTTTAAGCGATGCGATCGCGCGCAGCGATAAGTGATTTTTTCACTTGTTCAAACCCGGTACCCCCGTAACTATTGCGAGCCGCCACCACTTGCTGAGGTGCGATCGCGCTGTAAATGTCTGTATCAAAGGCTGGGTGCAAGTCTTTCCACTCCTCAAGTGTCAAATCTTTGAGGAGTTTGCCCCCCGACAGACAAGTTTTAACAACTTTGCCCACGAGGTTGTAAGCTTCCCGGAAGGGAACGCCTTTAGCGGCCAAATAGTCTGCTACGTCTGTAGCGTTAGAAAAGTCTTCTGTCACCGCTGCTGCAAGGCGATCGCCCCTAAACGCGATTCCTTCCCGCAGCAAAATCGTCATTGCTTCCAAGCAACCTTGTACCGTTTTCACGCTATCAAACAAAGCTTCTTTATCTTCTTGCAAATCCTTGTTGTAGGCCAAAGGCAGTCCCTTCATGACTACGAGCAAGGCTTGCAAATGACCGAATACCCGCCCCGCCTTGCCCCGCACCAACTCCGGCACGTCGGGATTTTTTTTCTGGGGCATGATGCTAGAACCTGTGGCGCAGCTATCTTTGAGCGTAATAAATCCAAATTCGTGAGAAGACCACAAAATCATTTCTTCTGATAAGCGGCTCAGGTGTACCATAATCAAGCTGCTGGCTGCCAGAAATTCGATCGCAAAATCTCGATCGCTGACTCCATCTAAGCTGTTAGCATAAACCTGGTCAAACTGCAAGAGTTCTGCCGTATAATGTCGGTCGATCGGGAAAGTCGTCCCCGCCAGCGCGCCGCAACCCAAAGGCGAAATATTCACCCGTTTGGAGACATCGCCAAGGCGTTCCCAATCACGATCGGCCATTTCAAAATAAGCTAACAAGTAATGAGCCAAACTGATCGGCTGAGCGCGCTGCAAGTGCGTGTAACCCGGGATTAAAGTTTCGACATTGCACTCAGCAATCTCCAGCAAAACCTCTTGAAAATCCCGCAATTGCTCGCGAATTTCTGCGATGCGATCGCGCAAATACAAGCGAGTATCAGTGCCAGCTTGGTCGTTGCGCGATCGGGCAGTATGCAGCTTTTTGCCCGCATCCCCCACAATATCCGTCAACCGCTTCTCTACAGCAAAGTGAACATCTTCTGCATCAACTCCCGGAACAAAAAGTCCTTGGCGATATTCGCTGCGGATTTGTTCCAAACCATTGACTAACTGTTCACCTTCTGCTACCGAAATAATCCCTGTTTTCGCAAGCATTTTAGCGTGAGCGACAGAACCGGTCAAGTCATACTCAATCAGTTCTATGTCGAAGCCAATACTAGCATTGAATTGGGCGATCGCCGGGTGCAGCGCCGATTCAAATCTTTGACTCCAAGTTTTTTGTTGTGTTGTCATTGCTGAAGCTAAAACTAGATTATATGTCTTTTCCAGAAATCTCTAAAAACCCGTTTGTAGTAAGGACTTTAGTCCTTCCTCCGGTTTATAGTAATATCAAATCCGGCTGCGCCGGAATGATGATCGAGGACACGGCAGTGCCGTTTCTCTACCGCGATTTATTTATTGTATTGTAGGGACACGGCACTGCCGTGTCCTGATTTCGGGTTATATTAATTCCGATACAAGCGGAATTGATATAACAAATACAAGTCCTGCTTGTGGTTTATACCTGTATTGACAACAAAAAACTGAAGTCTTGACTACAAAACTTTGAAACTTGTGCTGCATCAGAAAAAACTTAAGTCCTGACTGCGAACTTTTAAATTTTTTCCTGATGCCTCTTTCAGTAATAAATCTAAGGCATAATCCCTTTAATGAACCAGCCGACCATTATACCTACAAAAAAAGCTCCTATTTGACCAGTCGAAACAAAATTGTTCCATGCTTTCTGGAAATTCACAAGAATATCGTAGCTTTGACCCAAAACCACCGTCGAACTCAAATGAGATTTCAAAACTAACACGTGAGTGACATCGTTCCAATTAATTGAGTTGGTCAATCCAGCAGTAATTTCTGGCATTAAATTAAGTATCATGGTGATTTTCTCCTAAGATCGGTGCTACTACTCTAAGTACAACCAGTGTCATGTCATCTTCATTGCGGTTGCCGATGCCGATAAACTGGTGAACCCGATCGAACAAATAATCCAAAATTTCTTCAGACTGCTGATAATTTTGACAGGCCCACTGAAAAGCCGAGAGCAAATTATCCTCATCAAACCGATCGCCCCTTTGATTAGCAGCATCGGTAAATCCGTCTGTGTAATAAATAATAGTATCTCCTGGCTGCAATTGCACTTGCGCTTCTTGGTAGTGCGAATCCGCATCCAGCCCAATTAACATTCCCTCCAAAGTATCGAGTCGCAGAATCGAATTAGTTGCAGCTTGCCACAGCAAAGGCGGGTGATGAGCAGCATTGCTGTAAGACAAAACGCGAGTTTTCGGATCGTACTCCGAATAAAACAGAGTTACAAAACGGTGGGAATTTTCCAAATCCGCGTGCATTACCCGGTTTAAATGCTGCAAAATTCTGGAAGGCGAGTGACGGTTCAAAACCTCCGCCCGCAGCATACCCCGTGTCATCGTCATCAACAGGCCAGCCGGTACTCCTTTGCCCATCACGTCGCCGATTACAATACTCCAGCGGCCTTTGTCGATTTTTGACTTAAGATTTTTCATCAGGGATGGGGGGTGTTCCCCCTCATTTTCCTTGCCGATCGGGTCATAGTCAGCGGGAATAAAATCATAATAGTCTCCGCCGACTCTGCTAGCAGTTTTGCAGCAGGCTGCCACATCAAGACCGGGAATTTTCGGACAACTGCGGGGTTGCAGCCGCAATTGAATTTCCGCCCCGATTTCTAACTCTCTGTCTAAACGTTCCTTTTCAGCCAACTTAACAGTCAGTTCATCTTTGCAAATCGCCACAGCCGTTTGATCCGCAACCAGCCGAACTAATTTCTGTCGGCTTTGAGTCCACAGATTCGGGTCACTGCTAAAAACATAAAGCCGTCCGCGTTCCAAATTTTTGACTAAAATTGGCGCTCCAAACAAATGAACATCCGGGCCCAAATAACGGCTTACTTGCAGGTCAAGACTAGAAGCTTGTCCGCTTGTTTCAGAAAAAGATTCACCAGCAGCATAACCCGCGCCTGCTGTAGCTTGCCTGGTGGCTATTTCCAGCGCTTTTCGCATATCTTGACACTGCCGTCCCTCCTGACAGTGCAACTGCTGGAACCTGACTTGACCGTTGGGTTTGAACAGCACTAAAGCTCCCCCGTCGGCGTCGGTAATGCGAGTCGCCACCAAAGGCACCAACTCCAAAAATTGGTTGAGATTGTTAAAACTGCGCAAGGCAAATCCCAGGGAGCCCAACATATCTTGAACGTTGTGCTGGTATCGGTGCAAGCGCGCCACCAGTTCTTTGAGGGCAAATACTGGCGTCGCGTCGGTGGAATTGCGACCGGGAGGGCGGTCAGCAGGTTGAGGTGAAGGGCGAGGCAAAGGCACAGCAGTCATTTTAAATTTGTGATTTTCGATATTAGAAGGAAGAAGATTGTTAACTGTTAACTGTTAACTGTTGACGGTTTGAACAATAGCGATGCAAGCGGAAACGATATTACACAGCACTGAGCAGGAAACTGTTTTTTTCTCTTTAGTAGAGGAGTGCGATGCCTGGGCTGTTTCATTCTCTTGTAGGGGCCGCCCCCCGTGGCTGCCCCAATCTTTGAAACACCTATAAAATCGTGGACAGGAAGGGCGGGCACCTGACGGGTGTAGGTTTTTTGGTAAAAGCTTGATCCCATAAGAGTTTGAGATCTCCCCAGTTAAATCCCTAAAACTGTTGCACTGTATGGTTTTGTTGGGTTTTACTAGGGATAAACCTATACCTGTCAGAGGGCGGGCACTCTTGGCACCGCCCCTACAAAACGATGATTTACCTGAGAATGAAACAGCCCTGAGTGCGATGCTAGTTTGAGGTTAAGGATTTGAGATTTTGAAGCTCTGTATCCGCCTGCCACTAATCGGGACGGCTAGAGATACCTCATCCATCTAAAATCGAGAATCTAAAATCTAAAATCGAGCAGGGCTTCGACAAATTCATAACTAGAAAATGGGCGCAAATCTTCGATGCTTTCCCCGACTCCAATAAACCGGATTGGCAGACCAAGCTGCTGCACTACTGCTAGGGCAACACCACCTTTAGCAGAACCGTCGAGTTTTGTCAATACTACTCCGCTTAATTTTGCTGATTCTGCGAACACTTCTGCCTGTCGCAAACCATTTTGACCGAGTGTGGCATCCAAGACCAGTAGAGATTCTACGGTAGCGCCGGGGGCTTTCTTATCTACAATGCGACGGATTTTACTTAATTCGTCCATCAGATTTTTTTTGTTTTGCAGGCGGCCTGCGGTGTCTACGATCAGCAGTTCTGTACCTCGGGCGCTGGCGGCGGCGATCGCATCAAAGACGACAGCAGCCGGATCGGTATTTTTGCCGGGGTTGGCAATAATTTCAACGCCGCTGCGGGAGCCCCAAACTTTCACTTGTTCGACGGCGGCGGCGCGGAAAGTGTCGGCGGCGGCAATTAAGGTTTTGTAGCCGGATTTTTGGGCTATGTGGGCCAGTTTGCCGATCGTCGTAGTTTTGCCCGCACCGTTGACTCCGACAATTAA
Organism: Cyanobacteria bacterium SOY_34_metabat_3; assembly: GCA_031399265.1. Lineage (GTDB taxonomy): Bacteria > Cyanobacteriota > Cyanobacteriia > Cyanobacteriales > Microcoleaceae > Microcoleus. The sequence continues at coordinate 33,353 of JANNOR010000091.1, forward strand.
CCAGATGTTAAAGGTGTCTTTTTCCGGGGCAAAGGTCAGGCTGTAGGCGGGATTGCCGGCGGCGGTGGCGGCTGTCGGAGCGTCGAGAACGTCGCGCAGGATGCTTTTGAGGTAGGCTAGAGCCTGTTCTGGTGGCAAGACTTCTTGTTTGAGTCTTTCTTGAAGGCGGTTGATAATGATGTCGGTGGCTGCGACTCCGACATCGGCTTGCAGCAGCAAAGTCTCAATTTCGGCTACCGCGTCTTGATTGAGCGGGCCTTGACCGACGATCGCCTTGAGTCGGTTAATTAAGCTGCGGCGCGTTCTTTCTAAGCCTTTCCGCAGTTTTTGCAGCCAAGTGATTTCTTCGACGGATACTTGGTCTGGGCGGCGGCCTTGACTGGCTAAGATTTCTGATGACCACAGGAAGCCTTCGTCAAAGGCGAAACCGGGAATTTCTTCGATAATTGCTGCTCTCTCGGCGGCGGCTGCAATTACGTCTGGTTCTTCAATTGCCGTTTCTTTGAGGCGTTCGATGCGTTCGAGCCGATCGGCCCCAGGTCTGGCCCAAAACGGCAAAGCTTCGGCTGCAAGGCCTTCAGAGGCGATCGCTGCGGTCTCTACAACCTCTGTTACAGGTTCAGCAATTTCTATATTTTCTGCTGTAACTTCTAATGGTCGATCGATCGGTGCAGTATCGACTGCCTCGGCTCTAGGTTGTAGAGGTTCGGGAATCTCTACTCGGCTGGCTGCATCGAATTGCACAGCCCCGGTAGTTTCAACCACTAAAGCTTCTGTAGCTTCTGGAACTTCTGCAACAGTTGGCGCTATCGGTGCGAGTTCAAGTTCGCTGGTTCCTTCAAGGGCGACTGATTCTGCAACTTCTGGAACCTCGGCTTCTGCTGTCTGAGCAACTTCTGCTTCAGGTTTTTGCTGTTTTTGAATATTTTTGTAAGCAGCTTTGGCCCAATTGAGATAATCTTCGGCTACAGCGTCCGAGTTTTCCTCTACTGCGGCATCCGTTGGAGGCTCAACCGGCGCGGATTTGGTCGGCTCATCTTGAGGCTGTTCGGGTGTTTCTTTTTGAGAAGATTCGCTTTCGCTGTACTGGCGACGAAACCAATTAAATACCATAGTTCATGGGGAATAGAGAATAGTTATTAGTCATTAGTCCTCAGTCCATAGTGTAGAGCGGATTGCGGATTGCGGATTGCCGATCGCGTCGGGCCGATGACTGCTGACTAATGACTACTGACTACTGACTACTGACTGACAACTTCTGCGTTAATTTTCTCGACTACTCGGCGGAGGACTCCGTTGATGAAGCGATGTCCTTCGTCACCGCTGTAGCGTTTTGCGAGTTGGACGGCTTCGCTGACGCTGACTTGTTCGGCTAAGCCAAGATACAGGATTTCGGCGATCGCAATTCTCATGATATCTCGATCGATCCTGGGCAACCGTTCTATTTGCCAGTCTACCAGCGATTCCGAGAGCAATTCGTCAATTTGAGCGCGGTTGGCGCTGACTTTCGTCAGTATTTGCAAAGCATAGGTGCGGACATCTTGCTGGTTGGCTAGCTGGATCAGTTCGGGAAACTCCATTGCCGAACCAAGACGGTTGATGGCGGTTTGGGTGAGTTCTACTGCTTCCCGCACCATTGTTCTAGCACTTTGGATATCGGCGGCGCGGATTTCGCTAGAGAGCAGTTTGTCGCTACCCCGCTGCACTTCGGAGGCTGCTGCTTCTAGGGATTCTTGAACTTCTGCTGTCAGGGTGCGGATGGCGGCGAGGACAACATCTTGCAGTTTCTTAGCTTCTAAGAGTTCTGGATTCGCCGGCAGTTGGCTGATGCCGAGTAGTGCGAGTTCGCGTGCTGTTTCGCGGGCTTTTTTCATAGTTTTTAGATAGAAATTGGGAATTTAGGAATTTAGGAATTGTTGAGATTGCTAGGCGCTCTTTTAAAGCATAGACTTGGACTTTAGCAGAAAAATCCGCAAAAAACCCGCCCTCAGTCACGATTCTTTCTGGGCAGGTTTTGGACAAATATTATCTGTTATTGGGAAAGTTTAGAGTTTCAAACCCGCTAAACCTGACTCTACAGCTTGATGTCTTGGTTCAATCTTCTTCGACGGGGACAGGTTGATATCTTGATTCGGATACCAAGGGTTCTAGTGTTTTACCCGGGGGCTTGTCGCCGGTGACTGCAACTGAGTTGCTGGGGTTGACGATGCCGCCGGAGATGATGACTTTAAAGGCATCTTCGATCGACATTGACAAATTTACTACATCTGCCTCTGGGACTATAGCGTACCATCCGGTGGTGGGGTTGGGAGTGGTAGGAATGAAAATGCCGATCGGGCTTTCGCCGGAAAGATGAGGCGGAATATCGTTACTCTCGATCGTACCGGTCACAAAGGCCAAAGTCCAGATTCCCCGGCGGGGATACTCTACCAAAACCACCCGGCGAAACTTGTCATTAGACTTGAGGATAGTGCCCAGCAGTTGTTTGAGGGTTTTGTAAACCGAGCCCGCCAGCGGAATTGCCTGCAGCAGGCGTTCGCCAAAATCTAGCAACCACCTCCCAAAAATATTGCGGGCCATCAAACCGATGACGGTAATGCTCAGCAGGGGTACAGCCAGCCCTACCAAGAGATTTAGCAGATTCACCAAAATCGGGTTAAGTCCGTCAAAAGGGTTAATCTGTTTGGGAATTTTGGTGAGAAAATTGATCACCCAACTAGCGACGGTAATTGTCAGCCAGATGGTGGTAGCCAAAGGTATCACTACCAGCAGACCTGCGATCAGGTCGTTTTTTAAGTCTTGTTTGATGCGTTGGAGCACGGCGGTTCAAATCTCCTCGTAACTGGTTGCAATCACCTGAATAAACCTGAGACTAAAGCAACTGCACGGGCTTTACTAGAAGTCACTGCGGACGATCGATCGTCTTCTATTTGGCTCAACGCTACCCTTTTCTCAGGGTTTGAGTTGGGGATGGGCGCTGCTGTACCTATATTTTAAAGAATTATTGCCAGTTGGTGCTTGTTTTTAATATATGCCGACTGCGGGAGTGTTCACCAATATTGTATATTTTAAGACAATTTGGCTGGGAGTTCACGATTAAGGCCATACTGTTTGGGCTGCTGGATTCGGGGCGTTTCCTGTAGAGGGTTTTTTGGCTGTTTCGATAACACCTGAATTTTTAGGGTGGACAGTAGAACTCTTTAAAAAAAACTATTCAGGTAAATGCTGCGGGTGTTTTAGCGGAAATACCAGACTTATTTGTTAAGCTGTTGTGCATTTAAACTGTATATTTCGATCCCACGTCAAAAATCGTCAAATCTTCTCCCCGAATGGCCCTCTTCCCGAATGGCCCTCCCCCGCAACTAACACCACAAACAATCTAGAGGCATAACAGCTTAGTAAGTTCGATTAAATCGGACGATCCAAATTGCCGCACGCGATATCAATGGTTTATTCGCTCCCAGCTACGCTTTGACTCAAAAAAATTTGGTTGCTGCTGCGACTCTCCTAACCTGTTATTTTGGGGTACAAACCGAGTTTTTGTGCGTCCTGGACTCGCGCATTTAAATTGTCTGTCCCCGTCAAAAACCAGTTTTCTAAGAAACTGCGTTTCTGAATTACAGTTAGTTCGTAAAGCTCTATCTTGAGATAGATCCGTGGGTCACTTTCCTTTTGATAAAGAAACATTGCAGGATGCAAAGGTCGCCGACATCGTGATTTCTGTGTTAATGCCGATCGCTCCCAACGCCAAATTTTGACTCTTAACCGGGTTTTGGTGCCTCCCAGACAGAAAAAGATAGTTTTTTCGATGGCAACTCGCGATGGGGCCGCAAACGGGCGCATTTGTTACATCAGCAAGCAGTGCAATTTTTTCTCTTTTTTTTAGATGGGCGATCGGAATTGAGTCAATAATAGAAGTATTCAAAGAATTTTGATTCAAAATTTAAGTAAAACATATTCAGGAATTTTTGTGAAAACTCTCAATATTCTGTTAGTAGAAGACAGCCCGCTCGATGCCGAACTGATAGAGGCTTATCTAGTTGAGGGGGGTCTGGAATTTTCTTTGCTGTGCGTGGAAAATCGGGAAGATTTTGTGGCCGCGCTGGAAAAACACTGTTTTGACATTATTTTGGCAGATTATATGCTGCCTTGTTTTAACGGGATAACGGCGCTCTCGATCGCCCGCGCTACTTGTCCGGGAATGCCGTTTATCTTTGTGTCGGCTACTTTGGGCGAGGAAGTGGCGATCGAAACTCTCAAAAGCGGCGCGACTGATTACGTTCTCAAACGCCGTTTGACGCGCCTGGTGCCGTCAATTCAGCGGGCGCTGCGGGAAGTTCAAGAACGGCTCGACCGCAAGCAAGCCGAAGCGCAGCGGCACGAGAGCGAAACGAGATTTCGGATGATGGCAGATACCGCGCCGGTGATGATTTGGATGTCGGACACCGATCGGCTTGGCGATTACTTTAACAAAGTTTGGCTCGAGTTTACCGGTCGAACATTGGCGCAAGAAATAGGCAAAGGTTGGATGGAAAGTTTGCACCCCGATGACTTGCCAGAATGTCTCGATGTTTACCGCATGGCTTTCGATGCCCGCAGCGAGTACCGCATGGAATACCGCCTGAGACGCTCTGACGGCGAGTACCGCTGGGTTTGGACTACGGGCGTACCCCGGTACAGGCCCGATCGCACTTTTGCCGGTTACATCGGTTCTTGCATCGATATTAGCGATCGAAAACTGGCAGAACAAGAACGCGCTACCGCTTTGTCGCGCGAACAAGCCGCTCGCCAGCAAGCAGAAGAAACAGCTCGATCGCTGCAATCGGCAAACGAGCGAATTACTAACATTCTCGAAAGCATTACCGACGCTTTTATCGCGGTCGATTCACAGTGGAACTTCACCTATGTCAACCACAAAACTATTGAGCTTTTAGGCAAATCAGAAGCCGAATTGATCGGTAAAAATGTTGGGGATATATTTCCCTGGATTGTCGATTTACCGTCTTACAAAATGGCAGCAATTGCATTAACAGAAAAGGTAATGGTCGAGTATGAAGAATATGTGCCGTTATGGAACAAATGGTTGAAGGTGCGTTTTTATCCTTCCGATTCGGGTTTGTCGGCTTACATCCAAGACGTTAGCGATCGCAAGCAAGCAGAACTGGCGCTCAAAGCTAGCGAAGAAAAGCTGAGAATGTTAGCAGAATCTAACTTGATCGGAATTCTCTTCGGCGATGTTGACGGCGGCATCAGCGAGGCTAACGACGAATTTTTGCGGATGGTGGGCTACACGCGGGAACAGTTGGATCGCCGGGAACTGCGCTGGATTGACATGACACCGCCGGAGTACCTACCGCTGGACGATCTCGGCATCGCAGAGGCAAAGGCAAAGGGCGTTTGTACTCCCTACGAAAAGGAATACATTCGACCAGACGGCAGCCGGATTCCGGTGCTGGTGGGGTATATTTTGCTGGGCGAAAAGCGGCAAGAATCTGTGGCTTTTATTCTAGATTTGACGGTGCGCAAGCGGTTAGAAAGACAACTGCACGATCGAGCCGAGGAATTGGCGCGGGCGAACCGGATTAAAGACGAGTTTCTCGGAACTTTGTCCCACGAACTGCGGACGCCGCTGAATGCGATGCTGGGATGGGCGCAACTGCTGCGCAACCGCAAGTTTGATGAAAAAACGACTGTTCGGGCTCTGGAAACGATCGACCGCAATACCCGATCCTTGGCAACTCTGATCGAGGATTTGTTGGACGTGTCACAGATTATTAGCGGCCAACTATCGCTGAATTTGCGGTGCATGGATTTGATTTCGACTGTTGAAGCTGCGATAGATACCCTCGCGCCCGCGATTGGGGCCAAAAATATTGAAATTGTGACGGATTTCGACGAAACTGCGGGGCGGATTTTTGGCGATTCCGGCCGCTTGCAGCAGGTGGCATGGAATTTGCTGTCGAATGCGGTTAAGTTTACTCCCGACGGAGGACAGGTGAGGGTGGCGCTGCGGAAACTGGAAGGAACTCTTGCTTCCCAATCCGCCTGCTGGGAAAATTTGTCGCCGAGTGTGGAAATTGAAGTCAGCGACACGGGAGAAGGAATTGCGACAGAGTTTTTGCCCCACGTTTTCGAGCGGTTCAGCCAAGCTGACAGCTCTACAACCCGATCGTACAACGGATTGGGTTTGGGTTTGGCCCTAGTGCGCCATTTTGTGGAAATGCACGGGGGGACTGTGCAAGCGGAATCGCCAGGAAAGGGACAAGGGGCGAGGTTTTTGGTCAGATTGCCAATCAAACAGCATTACGGCGACTGCGAATTTTCTGTTGCTGGGCCCGAGGAAAGCAGTTTGAGGCAACAAGGCGATTTAACGATTTGAGATTTGAGATTGACTTGGCGAGGACGGATGGCTTAATTGCAAATTTATTTTATTACATTCGGGCGATCGGACAATACGACCGAAAAAAGTTTTTTTAGTTGGTTTGTCGAGTTTGCCATCTTATTTCCGCTGGCATCATTCCGGCGACCAATCTCGGACACGGCAATGCCGTTTCTTGCGGGAAAATAATCAATATCGCGATCTTAAAGATGTAACTATCACCCGATTAATTATAGGGAAATGGCACGTGCAGTCTCCTGATTATGGGTAATATTAAGTCCGGTTGCACTCCTCATGATAGGCAACGGGGGAAACGGCATTGCCGTTTCCCTACGCCAAAATAATCAAGAGGACACGGCAATGCCGTTTCCCTACGCCAAAATAATTAAGATCGCGACCTGAGAGATGTAACTATCACCCGATTAATTGTAGGGAAACGGCACTGCCGTCTCCTCTATATCATTTCGGCGCAGCCGGAATTAACATCACCACAAACTCATTAAATCAATCCCCTTCTGGAACCTGCTTTGAAATCCACCCCTTGATGCCATCGGGGGAAATAACATACCGATAGTGAATAGAGCCTCGAATAACTACTTTGATTTTTTTGGGACTGATTTTTTCGCTCTCAATAGTTAGGCATCCGTGCCCTGTTTCTTGCCAAGTCTGAATCAGCAAGCTTTCGATTTTGGAAAATAGACTGCTGACTGAAGTTTCCTTGCTTTCTGGTTCTCGCGACATATTTTATGGGTTTTAGATACAAGTTGTTAGACTCTATTCGCCGGTAGGATTTGACCTCTCTAATGCAGCTATCGGCGCAACTTGTTCTTTTTTATGCAAATCCCACAGTTTTTTTGCAAAACTTTACACAAAGGGCGGTGTTGCATGATTTATAGCAGAAGGAAGAAGTCAACCCCCCCAAGGGGGGAAATTCAGGAAGAAGGAAGAAGCTGAGCGGGTAAGAAGAAGGAAGAATGCCCTTTGACACTTCGGGTTCGCGAGGGTGCAACGCGAAGCTGAGCGGGTAAGAAGAACGAAGAAGATGAGGGGGTAAGCTTGAGTATGAATCACAGTTATAGCTTATTTGTCAAGCCACAAAAGTAATAAATTTAATTTAGCTCAAAGTTTGTAGTTTTTGATACGCTCGGCCCAGGGACGATCGCCTCAAATATCAATTTCGCTTCCAGGGGTGCTGCATTAGAAAAATACCGTGCCGTCAATGCTTTTGGCACTGGTCTATTTCCCGCCCTGCAAGGATTTTTTTTCGATGTTCGATTTTGACGGGCCGGCTGGTTTCAACTATCGACTAGATACCAATTGCACCCGCCCAGCATCCATTTCATCCATTAATAACTCTAAAGCTTCATAATCAATATCCGAGATGTAGCCCAAACGGGTGAGCTCGTAGTTGATTTCGTTTTCGATGTCAGGGGTTAACTGCTTAATGTAGAGGGCTTTTTCTACAAGATGACGAATAGCATAAGTTGCTTGCATAGTAGCTCGGAGAACTCCGTACATTTTAATTATGCTCTGAAGGGTCGATCGCGCGAGTGATCTAAATCAGAACATACAGGTGATTTCAATTACATTGTTCACTTTAACTAACAGCTAGGGCAAAGCCGAACGCAAATTTTACAAGTTATAAAACTTGCGCCCGCTAGCAGAAATAAAAAATAGTATAGTAGCTTACGTTTCCTCCCCAAATCTTGCGGAAACTTTCATAAAAAAGAGTAAATAAATAAAGATTTAGTAAAACTGCTGAAAACAACTGGTCGGTTTCGGGTCGAGCAAGTTAGGCTCGGAGGTATCAATTAGGTTTAAGCTTACAACCTCATAGCACAGTAGTTGAAAATACGCAGCAACCATAGGTTTGATATATGCAGACACTTCTTGCCCAGAAACCAATTACAGTGATTCGACCCCTATACCACCTGAATGCAGCCACATCGTCGGAATTCCGACGGCAACTAACGACAGCAATTGCAGCCCCCGGGACTGTAGCGGTACTCGTAGATTTGAGCGAAGTAACATTTATGGACAGTGCCGGTTTGATGGCATTGGTTTCGGGCCTCAAACAGGCGAAAAAAATGGGGCGCAAATTTAGTATTTGCTCGGTATCGGCCGGGATTAGAATGGTTCTGGAACTGAGTAAACTCGATCGAGTTTTTGAGATATTTGAAAACGTCGAGAGCTTTAAATCTGAAAACTCGTCAGTAAAAAGCACTGCTAGAAGCTGCTAAGGAGGCGAAAACAAGCCACAAAAAACAGCAAATTCGGTTAAATGCCCGAAAAGACACTGGACTGCGGTTGGCGTGTTGGCAGATTTTAAGGTAGGCTGCTTAAGAGTCGCAAATATAAGAGCGAGTCGAGCCGTGGCAGTAAAAGTCGAAGAATTACTTACAGCAGAAATCAACCAGCCTGCTCGTTATCTGGGAAACGAGTTGGGGGCTGCGCGCAAGCCTTGGGATGGGGCGTCTGTGCGCTGGGTGCTCACTTACCCAGAAGTGTATGAAGTTGGTGCTTCCAATCTGGGGCACATCATCCTTTACAACATTTTGAACGCTTTGCCGAGACAGTTGTGCGATCGAGCTTATTTGCCCGCACCAGACTTGGCTGCAAAACTGCGATCGACCAAAACTCCCCTGTTTGCGGTAGAGTCCAGGCGATCGCTCACAGAATTTGATATTCTAGGCTTCAGCCTCAGCTACGAACTCGGAGCCACAAACATTCTGGAAATGCTGGATTTAGCCGGCATTCCCCTAACTTGGCAAGAAAGAGCGACAAATACCCAAAGTGGGGATTGGCCGCTGATTTTTGCTGGCGGCCAAACCGCAACTTCCAATCCCGAACCCTACGCTGACTTTTTTGACTTCATCGCTTTGGGTGATGGAGAAGAATTGTTGCCAGAAATTGGGTTGGTTTTGGCAGAAGGCAAAACTAATGGTTTGAGTCGAGAAGCATTGTTGCTGGATTTGGCGCAAATTCCTGGCGTTTATGTGCCGCAATTCTATGATATGGCGGCAGATGGTTCAGTCCATCCCAATCGCCCCGATGTTCCAGCCCGAATTTTACGCCGGGTGGCGACTCCAATTCCAGCTTATTCGATCGGGCTAGTGCCATACGTCCAGACAGTACACGATCGACTGACAGTAGAAATCCGTCGCGGTTGTACTCGCGGTTGCCGCTTTTGTCAGCCGGGAATGTTGACTCGCCCCGCGCGCGATGTGGAACCCCAGCAAGTCGTAGAGGCGATCGAACTTGGGATGAAAGCCACCGGGCACAGCGAATTTTCCCTACTTTCCCTGAGTTGTTCCGACTATCTGGCACTCCCAGCAGTCGGGATGGAAATCAAAAACCGGCTCAAAGATCAAAATATCTCTCTGTCTCTACCCAGCCAGCGGGTTGACAGATTTGACGATAATATTGCCGACATTCTCGGCGGCACGCGCCAAAGCGGTTTGACTTTTGCGCCGGAAGCTGGTACTCAGCGAATGCGCGACATCGTTAACAAAGGTTTGACAAACGAAGAATTGCTTCGGGGTGTCAAAACTGCGGTCGATCGCGGCTGGGATAAAATCAAGCTGTATTTTATGATCGGTTTGCCTGGGGAAACCGATTTTGATGTTTTGGGCATCGCCGAAACAGTCCGCTGGCTGCACAGGGAATGCAGGCTGGAGGGCAGGCGGGGACTGAATTTTAATTTGACAATTTCCAATTTTACGCCGAAGCCTCACACTCCTTTCCAGTGGCACTCGGTTTCGACTGCTGAGTTTTCCCGCAAGCAAAGACTGCTGAAGGGAGAATTTCGCGGAATGCGCGGCGTTAAGGTGAATTACACTGATGTGCGGATTTCGGCAATGGAGGATTTTGTCGGCAGGGGCGATCGACGTTTGGGCCCTGTAGTCCGTCGCGCGTGGGAACTCGGCGCGGGTATGGATGCGTGGTGGGAAAGTTTGGATAAAGCTTACACAGCTTGGACTCGGGCGATCGATGAGTCGGGCCTTACCTGGAAATACCGCAAAGTCGAAAGCGGTGAATGGAATCTGTTTGAGAAGGAAGGGCACGACACGGATTCGGACACGGATACACGGAGGAATTTAACGGCGGGTACGATCGCGGCGGGGGCGGGCACGGGCACGATCGCGGCGGGGGCGGGCACGGGGGCACCGCCCCTACTGGATCGACCTTTACCTTGGGATCATCTGGATACGGGAATTGACAAAAATTGGCTGAAACTTGACTTGCAAAAGGCTTTGGAAGCAGCGACGGTTCCCGACTGTTCCTTTGAAGGGTGTTCGCGCTGTGGGGTTTGCGGCACTGATTTCGGACACAATGTGGTTGTGGATGCACTGCCAATTCCTGATTTTGCTGGGGAATTTGTGCCGAATACAGAGCGGAAACAGCGTTTTCGGGTTTGGTTTGGGAAGGTGGGCGATATGGCTTTGGTTGGTCATTTGGATTTGCTCCGATTGTTCGATCGAGTAGTTCGCAGAGCCGATTTGCCGATTTCTTTTACGGGCGGGTTTCACCCCAATCCTCGGATTTCTCTGGCAAATGCCCTGCCTCTGGGCGTTACCAGCACTGGGGAAATTGCGGATTTTGAACTCACTGAGTCGATCGATCTTGCCGATTTTCGCCAAAAGTTGGCCGCGACTCTGCCGGAAAATATTCCGATTTATCGGGTGGAGCCGATCGACCTCAAAGCTCCTTCTGCCAATCAGTTGCTAGAAGCTGCGGAGTACGTGATTGCTGTGGCTGTAGCGGGCGAGCTGGCAGAAAATGACGAATTAGACCGAGAGAATTCTGCTGCTGCCTCCGTCGCGACCGTTGCCAACTGGGCAGCTTGGGTCAAGACGATCGTCCAAACAAAGGCTTTTTGGCGGGTGCACACTACTAAGTCGGGAAAGACTCAGGATGTGAATTTGCGCGATCGGCTGCACAAACTAGAAGTTGTAGATGATAAATCTGCCGAAACTCATAAATCTGAAGGTAGAGCCGTCTTGCGCTTTACCGGCAGTTGTCGCAGCGACGGCAACTTGCTCAAGCCAGAACATATTTTGTTCATGCTCGAACAAGTCAGCCAACAGCAAATGCAGCTCCTGGAAGTTCAGCGCACTCAGCTAATCTTGGGTTATGGTTAAAATAGGGGAGCTGTGGTGGAATATTTCACCTTCGGCTCTCGACCAGGATGTGTCGTTGCACGCTATAATTGCTTGTTATGGAAGCCGTGGCGGCTTGAGCGCTTTAGTCGCTCGCCGCCCTCGTCAACCAGCAACGCGGGCTGGGTGCAAATTGCTTCTGTTCAAGACTTCAAGCCTTTTTGTTTCACGGGCTAAATCTAGCACCAAACTCGCAGAAGCTTGTTTCGATCTAAATTTAGCGATTCAGTCGATCGATCGACAGCAAAGTCGATCGCTAGCTCAATCAAAAATTTCATGGTTTAAGCGGCACTGTGAGTATCTTAATTAACAGAAATCCCAAAGGCGTTTAGCAATCTCGATCGAGGCTGTCATAGTTCAGCCTGTCAGATTAACACCTGCAAAGTAAACCTAATTGTCTGTATTTGACTGTTGGTTTACAGACTATTAAACAATAGATGTTTTTGACAAGGTTTGAGAGTTGGTGGTGACGGAAATCGCAGTCGAAAGCCAAGCTGAATTCAGTTGAGTGCAATCCGGCGATCGCACAAGCAGACGGCTTTAGGGAAACGCCAGTGTCGTTTCTCTATCAGACCTCTGTACTTGCTTAACTTTCCCTCGAAACCAGCCCTCAACCACCACGCAAGCGGAGTTATCGGTCTTTTGTGTAGAGTTGTGTGTTAGGAAATTGGTATGGTGTCACTGAATTGATTCGCTGAGTTCAAGTTAAGAGTTGTAAAGGTTGAATTTTGAGTGAAAGAATTCGTAATTCACAAATCAAAATTCAATATTTATAACTCGCTAAAAACGTCCTTATTTCTATCTTCCAGCTCAGTCTGCGAAGCATAACTCATAACTCGCGATCGGGTGGATTTAAGCACTTTATCTGTAACAGTCAACAGTTAATACCAATTTTTTATGAGGCTGCATAGAATCGTATCCCCCCTAGCTAAGAGGGCGGGCACGGGGGCACTGCCCCTACTAAGGGGGGGACAAGATTCCGCTCAAAGTCCCCCTTCTTAAGGGGGATTTAGGGGTATCGAGATATGTGCAACTTCACATTAAATTGGTATAACAGCCAACAGTTAACAGTCATTCCACCCTGCACCAACTCACCGCTAATAACACTTGAATCTACTACTAATTAAAGTCAAAGTTAAAGGCACTATTCAGCGTAAGTGTCTCTAACTTGCTGCCAGTTTTTTGAGGAAATTGAATGACAAAGCAAATAGTTATAGCAGAGCAGCATCGCATTGCTGCCGTCTTTTCAGAAGATCAAATCCAAGAACTCGTGGTAGCCACAGGCAGCCACCAAGTCAGCGACATTTACTTGGGCATCGTCGAGAATGTACTCCCCGGGATAGATGCGGCCTTCGTCAATATTGGCGACCCAGAACGCAATGGGTTCATGCACGTCACAGACCTCGGCCCGCTGCGGCTCAAACGATCGGCAGGAGCAATTACAGAACTCCTGACCCCCCAGCAAAAAGTGCTGGTACAGGTGATGAAAGAACCGACGGGCAGCAAAGGCCCCCGGCTGACAGGCAATATCACCCTGCCGGGCCGCTATTTGGTACTGATGCCCTACGGCAGAGGAGTCAATCTCTCCCGCAGGATCAAGTCGGAAGCCGAGCGCAACCGCCTCAGAGCCCTGGCTATTTTGGTGAAACCAGCCGGGATGGGGCTGCTGGTGCGCACCGAAGCCGAAGGGATGACAGAAGAAGCGATCGTCGAAGATTTGGAAGTCCTGCAAAAACAGTGGGAATCAGTTCAAATCGAAGGCGGTACCTCGCGGGCACCGGCACTGCTCAACCGCGATGACGATTTTATCCAGCGGGTGCTGCGGGATATGTTCAGCAGTGATGTGAATCGGATTGTCGTGGACTCGCAAAATGGCATTAAGCGGGTGAAACAGCAGTTGATGAGCTGGAACGGCGGTAAACTTCCTGCGGGAGTTTTGATCGACCACCACCGAGAACGCGCCTCGATTTTAGAATTTTTCCGCGTCAACGCTGCGATTCGAGAAGCCCTCAGACCAAGGGTAGATTTGCCTTCGGGCGGTTATGTGATAATCGAGCCGACAGAGGCGCTGACTGTGATCGATGTCAACTCAGGCTCGTTTACTCGATCGGCCACAGCGCGAGAAACGGTACTCTGGACAAACTGCGAAGCAGCAACCGAAATCGCCAGACAACTGCGGTTACGCAATATTGCCGGGGTGATTATTGTTGACTTTATCGACATGGAATCCCGCCGCGATCAGTTGCAAGTGCTGGAACATTTCAACAAAGCTCTCAAAGCTGACAAATCTCGACCGCAAATCGCTCAACTTTCGGAACTGGGACTGGTAGAACTCACCCGCAAGCGCCAAGGTCAAAATATTTACGAGTTGTTCGGCCACACTTGCCCTACTTGCAACGGGTTGGGTCATTTGGTGCAACTCCCCGGTGAAGAGGACATAGCCCCAGCCGTGCGGGAAGTAGCCGATCGCACTGTTGCTACCTCGAACCGCGTTTTGTTGAACTTGCCAGAAGGATTGGAACGCCGCAGCTTGGCACCTGTAGCCGCTGCAACTCCTGCACCGGTGCGGGAAGAACGCCCCCCCGAACCCGCTCGGGCTGCTTGGGAACCGTCTACCGAAAGTTTGGATTTTGAGACCGGCAGCAACGTCTCGTCTTTGGACTTGCTCAACCATCCCAGCTATCAGGATTTGGGGAACGGAACCAGACGCCGCCGCCGCCGCCGGATTGGCGAAGAGCCTTTTGCCGTCACAGCAGAGGAGGAACCGGTGCGCAGCAAGTTGCGGCTGCCGAATACTTCGAGCGCTCCCGTCCCGGATACGCGCTCTGAGTATCTGGCACCCCCCGGCATCCGCGCAGCTTCCGAGGGCTTCGGGCTGGTGAATATGGCGACTGTTGGCCGGCGCGAGGAGTTCGATCGCGCGCGTCCCACTAAGTCTGAGCTGCTCAAGCCGATGGTTGAGCCTCCCGAGGTGATTTCGGTGGAAATGACGCCAGAGGAGCAGGATGTTTATGCTCTGATGGGGGTTTCTCCTTTGGTGCTTACGGATCGCAGCGTCAAAAATCCTAAAAATGCGATCGTTTCGGTGACTCTCCCCGGAGCGGCCCCGAACAAGCTTCCTTTCGAGCAGCTTGAATTTGAATTTGAATCGGCGGCGCCATCTGCAGAGAATGTTGAGGAACGGGATTATTATCGAGAACTGTCGGTAGTTGAGCCTGCATTTTCTGAGGATGATGATGAGGATGAGGATGGTGATGATGCTGCTGAAATTTACGGCGAGAGTTCGATCGACGAAACTGATGATTTCGATGCGATAGATGAACCCAGCGATGTGATGGGCTTCTCAAATGAGCCGATCGAATCCTATGAGCCGATCGAATTCAACGAGCCGATCGAATTCAATGAGCCGATCGAATTCAATGAGCCGATCGAATCCTATGAGCCGATCGAATTCAATGAGCCGATCGAATTCAATGAGCCGATCGAATTCAATGAGCCGATCGAATCGAGCGAACCCGAAGAACCTGCTATCAACCGTCGCCGCCGCCGTCGCTCATCTGCCCTTTTGGACGAATAATTATGAAGGAAGAGGGAAGAAAGAACAAGCAAGAAGCAAGAAAGAACAAAGAAGAAGTAGAAATTTTTACTCTCTTCCCATCTTTCCATCTTCCCTTTTCCCCCTCTCCCTCAAACCCCCTGGTAATTGCAGGTGTGGATGAAGTCGGAAGGGGAGCTTTGTTCGGGCCGGTGGTGGCTGCGGCCTGCATTTTGCCCGACGGAGTTCTCGATGAATTAGCAAGTTGCGGGGTGCGCGACAGCAAGCAGTTGAGCGCCGCCGCCCGGAGTCGGTTAGCCGTAAAAATCCGGGCTGTGGCTGTTGACTGTCAAATCGGCGCAGCTTCGGTTAAGGAAATTGACCGTTTGAATATTTTGCAGGCTTCTTTGCTGGCGATGAAGCGGGCAATTCTGAAGCTGAGCGTGACTCCTGATTTGTGTTTGGTGGACGGGAATCAAAGAATTCCCAATTTGGCGATCGAGCAAGAAACGATGATCAAGGGCGATGCGCGATCGATCCAAATTGCCGCTGCTAGTATCGTAGCCAAAGTTTGGCGCGATGAATTAATCATGCGTTTGGCCGTTAAGTATCCTGAATATGACTTGACAAACAACAAAGGATATGGTACGGCTAAACATAAATTAGCTTTAGAAAGTTGCGGTGTATCTGTCTTTCATCGGCTGTCTTTTAGTCCCTGTCGAAAATCTTAAAATAACCGCGAAAAACCTAGCTAATCGCAGCGAGATTCTCTAAAATAAAATCCGAAAAACCAATAATCTCAGCTTAAAAAAATCAGCTAGCTATTACAGGCTGAACAATTCGATTAAAATTAGCAATCAATTCTTTAATCTTTAATCTAAAATTGCCCGATGCCCGATGCCCCATGCCCCATGCCCTATACCCGAGACTAATAACTTGTTAACAATTCCCGGCTATCGCCTCACTGAGCAAATCTATAATGGCTCTAGAACCCAGGTTTATCGAGGAATTTCTGAGTCGTCCCACCAAAAAATAATTATCAAACTGCTATTGAGCAAATACCCCACTTTTAGCGAACTTATCCAATTTCGGAATCAGTACACCATTACCAAAAATCTTGACCTTCCCGGCATTACCAAACCGATTGCACTCTTAAACTACCGCAATTCTTTTGCTATGGTTATGGAGGATGTTGGCAGTATTTCCCTTGCTGAGTATACCGCCAATCCAAAGCAATTGGATAATATGCGATCGAGTAATTCTGACATTTCTTCCCCGCAGAATTCGCCCCTACCGCTAGATGAATTTTTGCCGATCGCCATTCAGATCGTCCAAACCCTAGAAGGACTGTATCACAACCGAATAATTCACAAAGATATCAAGCCCCAGAATATTATAATTAATCCTCAAACCAAAGAAGTAAAACTAATTGACTTCAGCATTTCCTCACTTCTACCCAGAGAAAACCAAGAAATCCAAAATCCCAACATCTTAGAAGGAACCCTAGCTTATATGTCCCCAGAACAGACGGGACGGATAAATCGGGCGATCGACTACCGCACCGACTTCTACTCGCTGGGAGTAACATTTTACGAACTGCTAACAGGGCAATTGCCATTTAACTCTACCGATCCAATGGAGTTAGTTCACTGTCATATTGCCCGAATTCCAAATGAACCGATAAATCTGGTTCCAGCTATTAAAGAGATGGTGAATGACATCATCGTGAAACTGATGGCAAAAACTCCAGAGTTACGCTATCAAAGTGCTGGTGGAATTCGATATGACTTGGAAAAATGCTGGCAGCAGTGGCAAGAAAATCGCAAAATTAGCAAGTTTGCGTTGGGAAATCGGGATATTTGCGATCGCTTCGTCATTCCCGAAAAACTCTACGGTAGAGAAACTGAAGTTAAAGCACTATTAGATGCCTTCGATCGCATCAGCCGAGGGAATTGCGAAATCATGCTAGTTGCGGGCTTTTCCGGCATTGGTAAAACCGCAGCCGTCAACGAAGTTCACAAACCCATTGTCCGTCAGCGCGGTTACTTCATCAAAGGAAAATTCGACCAATTCAAGCGCGATATACCCTTCTCTTCTTGGGTGCAAGCATTCCAGAATTTAATCCGGCAATTACTAGCCGAAAGTGCTGCCATTGTGCAGAAATGGCAAGTCAAAATATTAGAAGCATTGGGCGAAAATAGTCAAGTCATTATTGATGTTATCCCAGAATTAGAACACCTGATTGGCAAGCAGCAACAAGTGCCAGAACTAGAAGGAAATGCCGCTCAAAATCGCTTCAATCTCTTATTTCAGAAAATCATCAGAGTGTTCGCAACCGAAGAACATCCTTTAGTGATTTTCTTGGATGATTTGCAGTGGGCAGACTCCGCTTCATTGAAGCTCATGCAATTGTTAATGAGCCAAACAGATACCCGCTATCTGTTGTTAATAGGAGCGTATCGGGATAACGAAGTTTTTCCGGCACACCCGCTGATGTTGACATTGGATGAGCTTCGCAAAGACTCGGCAACCATCAACCAAATTACTTTAGCACCCCTAAATCAACCTTCTTTAAATCGCCTGATTGCCGACACCTTTTCTTGTCCGATAGAAAGGGCGATGCCTTTGACTGAATTGATTTTTACCAAAACTAAAGGCAATCCTTTTTTTGCAACTAAATTCCTGAAATTCTTGCACAGCGATGGATTTATCTCATTTGACTATACTCCCACAACGGGGGGGTGGCAGTGCGATATTGCCAAATTGAGGGCGCTTTCTTGGACTGATGATGTCGTCGAGTTTATGGCAATTCAGTTGCAGAAGTTGCCTGTAAATACTCAGCAAGCTTTAAAACTTGCAGCTTGTGCAGGCAATGAATTTGACTTAGCAACGCTGGCAATTGTCTCTCAAAAATCCGAATCAGAAACAGCAGCAGATTTGTGGCCCGCACTGCAAGAAGGGTTAGTGATTCCCATCAGTGAAGTGTACAAATTCTTTCAGGAATCTGAATCTGTTGAACTTCCACAAGCGTTTAATTTATCGGTTCCTTACAAGTTCTTACACGATCGAGTGCAACAAGCGGCATATCTTCTGATTCCCGAATCCCAAAAACAATCCACTCATCTCGAAATTGGGCGACTGCTATTGCACAAGGGCAGACACGGCGGCACCGCTCCTACAAAAGCAGAAATAGAAGAAAAGATTTTTGATATTGTCAACCAATTGAATATGGGAGTGGAGTTAATTACCCAGCGAATAGAACGGGAAGAACTCGCTCAATTGAATTTAATTGCCGGACGCAAAGCTAAATCTTCAACTGCTTATGATGCTGCTATAAAATATCTCAATTTTGGTAGGGAACTCCTGACAAAAGATAGTTGGCAAATCAGTTATGAATTGACGCTCTCTTTGTATGTAGAAGCCACGGAAGCAGCCTATCTCAGCACAGATTTTGAACTGATGGAGCAACTAGCTGAAATTGTGGTGCGGCAGGCTAAAAATATTTTGGATAAAGTCAAAGTATATGAAGTTAAAATTTCCGCCTGCATCGCAGAAATTAAACAGCTTGAAGCCATTAAAATTGGTTTGCAAGTGTTGCCTCTATTAGGAGTTAATTTGCCTACAGCGCCAACTAATGCAGAAATTCAACAAACAGTAAAAGCAACCGCAGAGGCTTTAGCGGGAAAGAGCGATGAGGAACTATTAAACCTATCTCCGATGGTAGATGAATACAAATTAGCTGCTTTGCGAATTATTGCGAGCATGACTCCGGCGGCGGCTCAAGCCGCACCATTTTTAACTCCGCACATGGGGTGCGAAGAAGTAAATTTGTTGCTTGAATACGGTCATTCAGTTTTTTCACCCTATGCTTTTGCTGATTATGCGATCGTCCTCAATTTGGTAGTCAGAGACTTTGAAGCATCTTATCGCTACGGCTGTTTTGCAGTCGATTTGTTCGCACACTTAAATGCTCAAAAAATCCAGAGTGCTGTGTTATTTAAAGTAGCGGCATTTTCAGTTCACGGACAACAGCACCTGCGGTTGACTCAGCCACTTTTTGCCGCAGGTTATCAAAGTGGTTTGGAAAATGGAGATTTAGCGCACTCCAGCTATTGTGCTATGGAAAAATGCCAATATGCTTATTTTGCGGGACAAGAACTGACAGCACTTGAAAAGGAGATCGCAAACTATAGTTATGTAGTTGAAAAAAATCGGCAAATTACTCCTTTGACTTGGCTGAATATTTTGCAGCAAACAGTGCTGAATTTATTGGCAAAATCAGATGATCCGCTGGTATTGATAGGTGAAGCATTTAGGGAGGCACAAATTCTGCACGTTGTCGAAATAGCAAAAGATAGATTTTCACTGCACGAAATATATCTTCACCAAGCTATTCTTTGTTATCTATTTGACACGCCAAAAATGGCATTAATAAATTCAGTTCAATCTGAAGAGTATTTAGATGCTTGCGTGGGACTAATCAATGAGCCTGTATTTTATTATTACGATTCGTTGGTGAGACTTTCTGTGCCTGATTTTGCGACTGGAGCGGGGTTGTTGAAAGTGGAAAACAATCAAGTCCAATTAAAGAAATGGGCCGATGCTGCTCCGATGAATTTTCAACATAAATATGATTTGGTAGAAGCTGAGAAAGCGCGAGTTTTGGGCAATACCGTTGCAGCAATGGATTTGTACGATCGCGCTATCAAACTCGCTCGAGACAACGAGTACATCAATGAAGAAG
This sequence comes from Cyanobacteria bacterium SOY_34_metabat_3, assembly GCA_031399265.1. Classification (GTDB taxonomy): domain Bacteria; phylum Cyanobacteriota; class Cyanobacteriia; order Cyanobacteriales; family Microcoleaceae; genus Microcoleus. The sequence goes on from JANNOR010000091.1 coordinate 53,170, forward strand.
CACTCGCCAACGAACTCGCAGCCAAATTCTATCTAACTTGGGGAAAACAGAAAATTGCTCAAGTCTACTTAACTGACGCTTACTACGGCTATGCACGCTGGGGGGCTAAGGCAAAAGTTGAGCATTTAGAAAAATGCTATCCCGAATTACTTGCGCCGATTTTAAATCAGAAAACAAGCTTGAAGACGGGCGAAACAACTACTCAAATGATGACTGGAACTGTTGCAGGTACCACTTCAGGCGTTTCAGGAATTCTGGACTTGGCCACAGTAATCAAAGCATCTCAATCGCTGTCAGGAGAAATCAACCTCGATAAGTTGCTCTCGACTTTGATGCAAGTGATGATGGAGAATGCGGGAGCAGAAACAGGAGCGATGATTTTGGTAGAAGGAGATTCATTCTTCGTGGCGGCTCAATGTACAATCGGCAAATCGTGCAACTTACACTCAACTCCCGCTATTGACTGTAACAAAATTCCGATCGCAATTGTGAACTATGTCTCGCGAACCCAAGAAACTTTGGTAATCAATGATGCGACGGCTGAGGCTACCTTTGCGGCTGACTCTTATATCATCCAGCACCAACCAAAGTCGGTTTTGTGTCTGCCGATTCAACATCAAGGAAAGCCGATCGCCATTCTGTACCTAGAAAATAATCTGGTGACAAATGCCTTTACGGACGATCGCCTCGCAGTCTTAAATATCTTAGCCTCTCAAGCAGCAATTTCTCTTGAAAACGCCCAATTTTATGCAAATTTAGAGACTAAAGTAGAAGAACGTACTCAAGAACTCCAGCAGTCAGAAGCTCGTTTTCGACAACTTTACGAGCAATCAGCCGATGCTATTCTGCTGTTAGATGCAGGTGTTTTTATCGACTGCAACCCCGCAACGGTCAAAATGATGCGCTGTACTGACAAAAAACAGCTTCTTTCGCTGCATCCGGCTCAACTTTCTCCAGAGATTCAACCTGACGGTAAAGACTCTTTTGAGAAATCCCGGGAAATAACAGCGATCGCCTTTGAGCGAGGCAGCCATCGGTTTGAATGGATGCACCGCCGCATCGATGGAGAAGATTTTTGGGTGGAAGTATTGCTGACTGTAATTCCTTTAGATGGTAAGGACATTCTGCATACAGTGTGGCGAGAAATTGGCGATCGCAAACAAGCTGAAGCAGCTTTGCATTCCAAAAACCAGGAACTAAGGGATACTCTCCAACAACTAGAAGCCACGCAAGAAGAACTGATTTTATCAGAAAAGATGGCAGCTTTAGGACAACTTGTGGCCGGAGTTGCCCACGAAGTTAACACTCCTCTGGGCGCAATTCGTTCCTCGGCCGGAAATGTTTCTAAGTTTTTGAATCAAACCCTAGAACAGTTACCGACACTGTTTCAATCTCTCTCCCCAAAAGAAGGGGATGATTTCTTAGCATTGCTTCAGCGTTCTCTCGAACAAGAAGTAAATTTATCAACCAAAGAAGAACGGAAGTTAAAAAGAGCTTTGAGAAGCCAACTCCAAGAATTAGAAATAGCAGATCCAGATACAGTTGCCGATCGCCTAGTGATGATGGGAGTGTACGATCGAATTGATACTTTTCTGCCGCTGCTGCAAAAACAAGACAGTTTGGATATCCTAGAAATCGCTTACAAAGTTTCAGAATTAAAAAGAGGCATCGCTACGATCAATACAGCCACCGACAGGGCATCAAAAGTAGTTTTTGCCTTGAAAACCTATGCCCGCTACGAACAGTCGGGAGAAAAAACAGCAGCTAGCATTGCAGAAGGCATTGAAACAGTTTTAACTCTCTATCAAAATTTACTAAAACAGGGAGTTGAGGTGGTAAAAAACTATGCTGAAATACCGCCATTGCTGTGCTATCCAGACGAATTAAATCAAGTTTGGACGAATTTAATCCACAATGCTTTGCAAGCAATGAATTATCGAGGTAGGCTAACAATTGAGTTGGCGGAGCAAGACGGGCAGGCTAAGATTAGCATTAGCGATAGCGGTCAGGGAATACCAGAAGAGATAAAAGCGAAAATATTTGACCCGTTTTTTACTACTAAGCCGGCCGGAGAAGGTAGCGGATTGGGGTTAGATATCGTGAAGAAGATTGTGGAAAAACATCAGGGAACAATTGAAGTTGAATCAATTCCCGGTCATACTACATTTAAGGTTTTTCTGCCAATAAGCCGCGCCTGATATCGTCAGGGCGATCGCGGAAACGGAGAGAGAGGCTGTAATTTTACTTAATAATTCCGATCTGGTCGGAAACTAGCGATCGAGCCGGAATACCTGCATCATATGGACTATACTGAGCTAATCCTCTACGTAAACCCTTGTGCAATAAGCGCTGAGTGCGCCACGCTCGATCGGCACAACCAGCTCCATCTACAAATAATGTCTGGGCTATTAGTACACTTTATTACTTTTACTGCCGTTCGCAACTAAAAAGCAATACGGTTCAGATCAGACCGATCTCCCTGGCGCCCCCCTTTTTAAGGGGGGGACAAGAAGTTACTCAAAGTCCCCCAACAATCAGGGGGATGCGAGGGGGATATCCGGCGAATTAACAGTGTTAACTGAACCGTATTGAATAAAAAAGGAGAAAAAATAGATGTCTAAGCCAGTTATCTTGTGTGTGGATGACGAAAGAATAATGTTGGACTGTCTCAGGACGCAGCTGATTTCATCATTTGGGAATAATTATATCTATGAACTAGCCGAGGATGCTGAGGAAGCTTTAGATTTAATTCAAGAATTAACTCAAGAAAATTTCAGTATTGTTGTAGTTATTTCTGATTGGTTAATGCCCAATATGAAGGGAGACGAGTTACTGATTCGCATCCACGAGCAATTTCCTAAAATTGTTAAAATCATGCTGACAGGTCAAGCTGACGAAGTAGCTGTTGATCGAGCTAAAAAATTCGCAAATCTCCACTGCTGTATATCCAAACCTTGGTCAGAAGCCGAATTGGTGGAAACTATTGAATCTGCTTTATGTAAGTTATGAACCAACAGGTAATTATCTGCGTCGATGATGAGAAAATTGTACTCAGGGGCCTCAAAGCAGAACTGCAAGAGGCTGTCGGCAATGCTTATCTCATCGAAATTGCCGAGAGCGGGGAAGAAGCATTAGAGTTGATTGAAGAATTATTGTTAGATGGCTATGAAGTACCGTTAATTATTTCCGATTATATCATGCCTGATATGAAGGGAGATGAACTATTAAAACAAGTTCATCTACTTTCGCCCAAAACTATTAAAATCATGCTGACTGGACAAACAGATATTGAGGCTGTGGCAAATGCGATCAAAAATGCCAATTTATATCGTTATATAGCCAAACCTTGGCAGCAAGAAGACTTGAGTTTGACTGTCAAAGAAGCAGTAAACAGCTATCTTCAAAATAAACTGCTGGCAGCACAAAATGCACAGCTTCAGCAAATGAATCAGGAATTGGCTCAGTTAAACCGCGAACAAGCGTTGCTGATTACCCAACTCCACGAAAATGAAAATCGCTTGATGCAGTTTTTGGAAGCAATGCCGGTGGGTGTGGGCGTGCTGAATGCACAAGGCAAAGTCTATTATATCAATAAAAAAGCCAAAGAGATATTTGACAAAAAAGTCGTGTCCGATATCCCGGTCGAACAATTGTCAGAGGATTATCAACTTTATCAAGCAGGATCTCTTCAACATTGCCCTGTCGAAAACTTGCCTATCATACGGGCATTGAGGGGCGAAACTTCTGTGGCTGACGATTTAGAAGTGAGACAGGGCAATAAGGTGATTCCCCTAGAAATTCATGCTACCCCAATTTACGATCAGGATGACCAGATTGTTTATGCTATCAACACTCTTCAAGATATCACCGATCGCAAAAAAGCAGAAGCCGATCGCAAAAATTTTATTACACAACTTTTTCAAGTCAATTGTAATTTAGAACTGGCACTAGATACAGAATTAAAAATTACTAAGGCGACCAGCCGGTTTGTACCCAATCAGTTTTTATCTTTTTTGGGATGTGACAGTATTGTTAATGTTAAATTGGGAGATGCCATCGAGTTAGAAATGTCGATTTTGTTTTCTGATATCCGCGATTTCACTACTCTTTCGGAACAGATGACACCGCAAGAAAACTTCAAATTTATAAATTCTTATCTGAGTCGGATGGAACCGCTGATTGTGGAAAATCACGGGTTTATTGATAAATATATTGGCGATGCAATTATGGCTTTGTTTAGCGAGGGCGCGGATGATGCTGTGAAAGCGGGAATTGCGATGCTGGATACTCTTGCTGAATACAATCAATTTCGCGCCTCTGTTGGTTATATACCGATTCAGATCGGGGTAGGAATCAATACTGGTTCTTTGATTTTGGGTATAGTGGGCGGATGCAATCGGATGGACGGTACGGCGATCGGCGATGCGGTTAATTTGGCTTCTCGGATTGAAAGTTTGACGAAGAATTATGGGGTGGCGCTGTTGATTACTCAGCATACTTTCGATCGCTTGACAAATCCTGCTGATTATGCAATTCGGGTAGTCGATCGGGTTCAAGTTAAGGGTAAGTCTGAATGGGTAACTGTTTATGAAGTTTTTGATGCGGATTTGCCGGAAGTTAAAGCGGGGAAGTTGGCAACTTTGCAAGTGTTTGCTGAGGCTTTGTGTTTGTACAATATGAATGATTTTAGGGAGGCTGGGGGACTTTTTGCGGATTGTTTGCGGCAAAATCCGGGGGATAAGGTGGCTCGAATTTATTTGGAAAGGTGTGTTGACAGTTGATAGTTGACAGTTGACAGTTGACAGTGTAGACGCGATTTCCAATCGCCGGGATTTCTAAATTGGGATATAATCATTGGGATGTCATCGCATGGCAAATCAATCATCCGGCGGTTGAAACCGCGTCTACACAAACCAAACCCGCCTCCGCGGGTTGAAGATTTCAAACGATGATTTCTCATCTCCGAATACCCTCTTCGTCCGCGGAGGCGGACATCGTTTGTGTAGTCGCGATTTCTAATCGCCGGGGCTTCAATTTACGCAGTAATTTGTTCGATCGGCATTTCGATGATAAACTCAGCTCCTTGGCCCGGTGCAGACACGCAGCTAAGCTTGCCGCCGTGTTCTTCGATAACTTTGTAGGATATTGACAGGCCCAAACCGGTGCCTTTGCCCGCGGGTTTGGTGGTAAAAAAGGCCTCGAACAACTGCTGGCAAACTTGTTCTGGCATACCGGGGCCGTTGTCAGAAATCCGAATTACGGCCTTCGAGTTTTGGACTTCAGTCCTAATTTTAATCTTGCTACGGCTAGCTTTGGCTTCAGCAACCGATCGCCCTTCGTTGTATTCCTCGATCGCATCGATCGCATTTCCGATCAAATTCATAAACACCTGATTGATTTTACCCGAATAACACTCAACCAAAGGCAAATTTCCATAGTCCTTAATGACGGCAATTTCTGGATAGTTACCGCGCGCTTTCAGGCGGCTTTGCAAGATTAGTAACGTTCCTTCAATCCCTTCGTGCAGATTAACCTTGCTCATTTGAGAATCATCTTTGCGGGAAAAAGTTCTGAGGGATCGGACAATTTCCCGAATGCGATCGGCTCCAATCTGCATCGAAGACATTGCTTTCGGCAAATCTTCTAGCAGAAACTCTAGCTCAATATCCTCAATTTTATTTTGAATTGATGCCGGCGGCTGCGCGCAGTGCTGCTGGTACATATCGATCAAATCCAGCAAATCTTCGGTGTAGTGGCCGACGTGGACGAGATTGCCGCAGACGCTGCTAACGGGATTGTTAATTTCGTGAGCGACACCGGCTACCATTTGACCGAGTGTAGACATTTTCTCAGTGTGAATCAATACTGCTTGAGTTTGCTGCAATTCGTGCAAAGTATTTTCGAGCTGAATCTTTTGTTGGGTTAACTCTGTTTGCGATCGCACCAAAGCTTCTTCACTGCGTTTCTGCTCGGAAATATCAGTAATTAACCCTTCCAAAGCGATCAGTTCTCCCGCGTCGGAAAACACTCCCAAACCTTGCTCCCAAACCCATTTTAATTCGCCATTTTTATCCGTAATTCGGTAATTTAGCTGATAGGGTCGATTTTGTTCCAAGGCAACTTGCACGGCATTCCACAACAGATCGCGATCGTCCGGGTGAGTCAATTTCGCGATCGAAACTTGGCGAGTGCCGATAAATTCTTCAGGAGAATAGCCGGCTAACTGATAGCAACCTTCGCTGACAAACTCCATACTGCGATCGGGATCGTTGCGAAAACGGTAGGCCATCCCCGGCAAATTGCTCATCAGCGTGGACAAGGCGCGCTGGCTTTCCCGCAGGGCTTCTTCTGCGTGTTTGCGATCGGTAATATCCGTCATCACCGCCAGCATACAGAGTTCGCCCTCCAAATTAATCAATTCCGCTGACAGCAAACACACCATCACCGATCCCGACTTCATCCGAAACTCGCATTCCTGACTGCGAACCACACCTTGTTCCTGCAAATTTTGCCTGAAATCAAGTCGGTCTTGTTGCTTTACCCAAATATTTAATTCCGGTACTGTACGATCGATTACCTCCTCTCTAGAGTAACCGAGTGCCGACAAAAAACTGTCATTTACTTCAAGGAACTTCCCTTCAGCAAAAGTAGTAATAGTCATCGGATCGGGACTCGATCGAAAAGCCTTAGAAAACTTTTCCTCCGACAAACTCAACTGTTTAATAGCCGCTTCTAACTGACTTGTCCGCTCTTTAACCCGGCATTCCAATATTTCATTAGCCTGCTTCAGAGCATCCTCGGCTTGAACTCGATAAGTGATATCGCGCACCACAGCTTGCAGCCCCATTTTGCCACCGATATCCATAGAAGTCAGCAGCACTTCCGCCGGAAATTCGGAACCGTCCAAACGGCAGTGCCGCCAGTCAAAACGGCAATTTCCCATTTCGAGAGCCGTATTAATTCGCTCTTGATACAGACTCGTAGAATCTTGTCCGTTTGATTGCAACAGCGGGCTAAATTCCGCAGGATGCTTGCCGCAAAACTCCGATTCTGTGCTGCATCCAAATAACCTTAAAGTAGCCGGGTTGCAATCTAAAAAACCCTGTTCATCTAGCAGCATGACTGCATCTGTCGTCGATTCGTACAAACTGCGAAACTTCTTTTCTGACGCCTGCAAAGAAGCAATCAACTGCATTTTTTCCTCTGCAGATTGCTTTTGCTTGGTAATGTCCTGCATCACTTGAGAAAAGCCCTGCAACTCTCCGCTTTCATCGCGCAAAGGAGTCACGATAATATTCGCCCAAAATCGGGAGCCATCTTGGCGAAACCGCCAGCCTTCACTTTCATATCTACCTGCTGCGGTAGCTGTGACTAATTTTTCTTGCGGTTTGCCGATCGCAGTATCTTCAGGCGTATAAAAGCACTCGGAATTTTTGCCGACTATTTCGCTGGCTCTATACCCCAAAATTCGTTTTGCTCCCGAATTCCAGCTAGCTACATATCCATTAGTATCCAGCATGAAGATAGCATAATCTTTAACACCTTCAATTACCATTCGCAGGCGTTCTTCGCTTTCTCGCAATCCTGCTTCTGCTTTTTTGCGCTGAGTAATATCTTCCACAAAACCTTCGTAGTATAGCAATTTGCCGCTTTCATCGCGCACGGCACGCGCATTTTCGGCGATCCAAATGACTGTTCCATCTCGGCGATAAATCTGCGACTCAAAATCTGATACGATGCCGCGCGCTTGCAAAACGGAAACAAACTGGCTGCGGCGATCGGGAGCTACGTAAAGCTGAGCGCTAATGTTGGTGAGGCTCCCCATCAATTCTGCTGCGGAATTGTATCCGTAAATGCGAGCCAGAGCGGGGTTAGCGCTGAGATATCGCCCCTCGGGCGTTGTCTGAAAAATGCCGGAAACAGCATTTTCAAACATACTGTAATATTTTGCTTCCATTTTGTGTAGTGCCTCCTCGATATTCAGGCAATCGATCGCTTTGTTTTCTAATTTACAGTCGATCGTTTTGTTTTCTAATTTTTGTTGTCTCACTTTTGAATACCCTATTTAATTGTTGTGAAAAATTCAATATTTTTGGCTGTCTGTTAGTAGTATGGATGCTCTCACCCCGCAGCTATAAATCAATCGCACGGCGGGAGCGATCGTTTCTCTGAATTTTCAATTGCCTGCAACACAGATCGGAATACAACAGTGTTCATAGGTGTCAACTTAAGCCTAAAATCCTTGGTATATCTCGCTTTTAGCCAAGTCTAGATCCCCCTAAATCCCCCTTAAGAAGGGGGACTTTGAGAAGACTCCTGTCCCCCCCTTCTTAAGGGGGGCTAGGGGGGATCTGGCCTTAATAGTCAAACAGCAACCTCTGACTGGATTTGAGCTTAAGTTGACACTAATGAACAGTGTTGTTTCCCTACACAATATTTGTATTTCACCGATATGTAAATTTCCAGAGGCAGATATTTCAATGAGACTGCTGTATTTGTTGATTTCATTTTCTGCTGTTGCGGCAGCGGCTTTTGCAACGATCGAGCTTTTGGTACAGCACCAACCGCCGGTTTGACTGGCTGCGGGCGATCGGACTAAAGGTTAACGGGACTGCAAGCAATCGCCGATGAATTGATTTTTCTTGGCAGATAGTAGAGTTGACGGTCGATCGATCTTCACGAGATGAGCACCTTATCTAAAATTGTCACAATCTGGGAGAGCATTGTTGTATCAAAAACTTCATATTCGGCTGCTGCGGGGAGTAAATTCTGCCGCGCGGCTGGGATCGAGGCAAAAATCTGGGTTTGGGCGCGCAAAATTTGGTCGGCAAGTCTGCTAAAATCCCGATCGACTCTCGGTTTTGCCAGACATCAACCAGCCCACCCCAGCAAAAAATTTATCATCGCTACATGACTGATTCTCCCGTACTTGCAACACCAGATTTATCCGCCGCTTCTCCTCTGTGGCCAGCCTTGCTACAACAACTGTTAGACAGACAATCTCTCTCGCGCCCAGAAGCCGCCAACTTAATGCAGGGATGGCTCGCAGAAGCGATTCCCCCGGTGCTTTCCGGCGCGATTTTAGCAGCCCTCCAAGCCAAAGGCATCTCTGCCCAAGAATTAGCAGGAATGGCTCAGGTGTTGCAGTCTCAGTCCCTCGCAGGCAAGTCAGAGAGTGTTTTCGATCCCAACTCTCCCATCTCAAATTCCAAATTAATTGATACTTGCGGCACCGGCGGCGATGGCGCTTCCACCTTCAACATTTCCACTGCTGTCGCCTTTGTCGCCGCCGCCGGCAAAGTTCGAGTCGCCAAACACGGAAATCGATCGGCATCAAGCAAAGTCGGTTCTGCTGACGTGTTGGAAGCTTTGGGAGTCAACCTCAACGCCGCTCCTGCGAAGGTAAAAGCCGCTGTTGACGAAGTAGGTATCACCTTTTTATTTGCTCCCGGTTGGCATCCCGCACTTAAGGCTGTAGCGTCGCTCCGGCGAACTTTGAAGGTGCGGACTATTTTTAACCTTTTAGGGCCGCTGGTCAATCCTATGCGCCCTACAGGTCAGGTAATCGGGGTGTTCGATCCCAGTCTGGTATCAACTATCGCGCAAGCTTTGGGCGAGTTGGGGACTGAGTTGGCGGTAGTCGTTCACGGTAGAGAAAAGTTGGATGAAGCGGGTTTAGGTGATGTTACTCATTTGGCGGTTTTGTCGGGAGGCCAAGTTGAACTCACTACTTTAGACCCTGAACAGGTAGGATTGACACCAAGTGCGATCGGCTTATTAAAAGGCGGAAATGTTGAGGAAAACGCGGAGATTTTGCGGAACGTTTTGCAAGGCAAAGGTACGCGAGCACAAATGGATGTTGTAGCTTTGAATGCGTCTTTGGCGCTTCAGGTGGGAGGTGCAATTCCTTTGGGAGAACACGCAGCAGGAGTTAGTTTGGCTAAGGAGATTTTATTGAGTGGCGAATCTTGGTTGAAGTTGCAGCAGTTG
>JANNOR010000110.1:0-6533 GCA_031399265.1 Cyanobacteria bacterium SOY_34_metabat_3
GTCGCGGGCTTTGATTTCCGCAGGAGTGCCGAGTGTAATTGTTTCTTTGTGGGCGGTTCCTGATGCGCCAACAGCCGAATTAATGCAATCTTTTTATCAAAATCTTCAGCAAAACCCAAATAAAGCACAGGCATTGCGGCAGGCAATGTTAACCACGATGAAAACTCATCCCCAGCCGCGAAATTGGGCGGCATTTACTCTGATTGGGGAGGCCGAGTAAGAAATCATAGAGGAGACTGCACGTGCCGTGTCCCTACCCAAAATAACATTGTAGGGAAACGGCACTGCCGTCTCCTAATTTCTTTCTTTGTCCCTACCCAAAATAACATTGTAGGGAAACGGCACTGCCGTCTCCTAATTTCTTTGTTTGTATAGACGCGGTTTCAACCGCCGGGTTATCTCTTTGCACCTTCCCGCAATAAATCTTGCACCTCATACGTCATCAAGTCTGCGGGTAGAACGAATGAATTTTCCATCTGGTTTGCTTAAGATTTAAATAATCCTAAATCAACTGTCAACTGTCAACTAAGAGGGCGGGCACGGGGCACCGCCCCTACCACAGGTCAACTATCAACTGTTAACTTACTGCGTAACTTTTATGAATGCAGAATCAGCTACAAACATTCTAGATAACCTGGTACAGGAGCAGAGAGGCAAACCATTAAACCGCTTACAGCGAGCAATTATTCAAGGAGTGTTAGATGGTTTGACATACCAAGAAATCAAGAATAATTATGCGATCGCGCGGAACTATGAAATGTGCTACTTAGCGCGATACGTTGCTTATCATTTGTGGAAATTGCTGACAGAGGTATTGAAAGATGCAGGAATTATCGACCCCGACGAAAGAGTCCGCAACAAAAATTTGTGGGAGTCCGCGATGAGAGTGGCACAGCAAAGTGTGCAGTCGGAATCTGTACAAAAAATTCAATCCCCCGTAGCGCCAGAATGGATCTGAACTATCTACTCTACATATTCACATACTTTGCACTTTCCCGCAATCTATTTTGCACCTGATACTTCATCAACTCTGTGGGTAGAACGAATGAATTTTCCATCTAAGCTGCTTAAGATTTAAGTAAATAATCAATCGAAATATCTGAGGTTTAAAATTATGTTAGATATCACAACCAATTCCAACGATCGCCTTTATTTCCATCAACAGCCAAATCCGATCGCCCGATCGGCATTTCCGGCTAACAGCGACTTGCTCAGCGGAGCGATCGATCCCTTGAATGCTTCTGGTTACAGTCCTGAATCTAGCTTTCCCAATTTTACAGCATCCAGCATCGACCCACAGACACAGATTGCAGATTTTATTGTAGGTGGTGCGGACGAGGTGCTCAGTTTCTCTAAGGGCGATCGAGTTACTGGCGATGTCGCCGATGCTCAACTCCAGCCGCAGTCGCGATCGGTGGCAAATACAGATCCGCTAACAGGAACGCTGTCTGCTTCTCAGTTGAATTTTGCCGATCCAGGTAACTCTATTTCGACAGCTCGTAATGTTGTTGGTGTTGAGAACGGTAGCATTAACTTAACAGATTTTGTCGGCCTAGGCGATCGCGACGATTTCTACCGATTCGATATCAATACTAAGAGCAGTTTCAACCTGCGTCTAGACGGTTTGAGAGCGGATGCTGACGTAAGGTTAATTCAAGATAGAAACCGCAACGGTATTTTAGATTCTGGTGAAAGTATTGGCTTCTCTATTGAGAGTGGCACAATCCCGGATGTGATTAACGTACCAAACCTAACTCCAGGGACATACTATGTCCAAGTCTATAGCTTCTTAGGCAGCTCTACCAATTATAACCTGAATCTTTCTGCAACCTCTGTGCCTGTAATACCTGATGTAACAACACCTGTCGGTGTTTATAACACTAACTACGGATACGGTTTGGTCAATGCAAATGCAGCAGTTTCCCTCACCTTAAACCGCTCAAATCCTTTCCCTGCTCTTCCGGATTTGGGCGGGAATAATTGGGCGCTAGATGTCATAAATGCGCCGGAAGTTTGGAATCAGAACATTACAGGAAATGGCATTGTTGTAGCTGTCGTGGATAGCGGTGTTGACTACACCCATCCCGACTTGGATGGCAATATTTGGCGGAACCCTGGTGAAATTGCCGGCAATGGCATCGATGACGATCGCAACGGATATATTGATGATATTCGAGGTTGGGATTTTGTGTCGGGTGACAACGACCCAATGGATTTGGGTTTCATCGGTCACGGGACTCACATTGCAGGTGCGATCGCGGCGGAAAGAAATAATTTTGGCATCACAGGAATTGCTTATAATGCAAAGATTATGCCTGTCAGAGTGTTGCCCTCCTTTGGTAGCGGTTCGTCGAATAATGTTGCTAGTGGAATTCGGTATGCTGCTGATAATGGAGCAGATGTAATTAACCTCAGCTTGGGAAATGATTTTTTCCCTTCCGACGTGGTAAATGATGCAATTCAGTATGCAAATAACAAAGGCTCTGTTGTGGTTATGGCAGCCGGAAACTCGGGTGATATCCAACCAGGTTATCCAGCTCGCAATGCCAATCGCTGGGGAATTGCTGTGGGCAGCATTGATGTCAGAGGTAGCATGGATAGCAGCTCTAACCGTTCTGGTTTAACACCTTTAGATTACTTAGTTGCTCCGGGAGTAGATATCTATTCTACCACTCCTGGTAACGATTATGAACTCGAAACTGGCACGTCTTTTGCAACGCCACAGGTAGCGGGTGTAGCGGCTTTAGTTTTGAATGCCAATCCGAATTTAACTCCGGCTCAAGTTGAGTACATTTTGACGAAAACAGCTAATCGCAATGGGTTGGTCGGATAGTATTATATGTGGTGAGGTGTCATGCGATCGACTGTCAACTCATAAAATCTTGACCCTTACCGCGAAACAGGCGGCTGCAAAACTTCTGCCTCCTTCTCGATTATAACTTCCTCCAAAACATTCTCTAAAACAGGAGCAGGAATCGGCACTTCTTCAACTATCTGATGCTTTTCCAAAGTCAAGCGAGAGTTGGACGAACCGGATAATCTTTTTAACAGTTTCGGTGTCGGATCGTACAGCAAATAAATGATTCGATCGCCCGCTTGCCAAATCTCGGCCGCCGATACTACTTGCAAGTATCCTTGTCTTTCCAGCAGCAGCGGCGCCAACTCCCCCGCTTTAACCAAAGCTTGCAAGTGAGCAATTTGAAACTGCAATCCCTCACTGTTTAACTCGGTTTCTCCCAATTTTACTTCGCCGTCGCTCAAATATTCGTTCCAATCTTTCAGCGACAAATCGGAGACAAAGGCTTGATTAATTTTAGTTTGATTTGTCGGCATATTTGCTTGCGGGTCTTTGGGGAATAGTGCCAAAACTCTCGGCGGCGAAAACTCCTCGGCCGCTCGCTGAGCTAACACTAAGTTGACCTCGCCGTTGTTAGTCATTGCCAAAAATGTTCCCATCGAAGCTAATCCGGCTTCTTCTAACACGCTATGGTCGAGAGCGCTACTCAAAAATACCCGAAAACCCTCCTTTTCGGCTTGTTCACAAGCTTCGGGGTTGGTATCGATAATTGCCACAGATTCGCCCTGTTCTTCAAACAGGCGAGCAATTAATCTACTCAAAGGATTTGAGCCGACAATCACAGCACCGGTTGCCGATTTCGAGGTGATTCCTAATAATTGAGCCATTCGTCCGGCGGTTAATCCTTGCACGAAAACTGTCATAATAATTGTCAGGAAAACTAAGGCTTTGATCGAGTCACCGCCGTTGATTCCTCGCTGGGTGAGCAAAATTGCAAATAAAGATGCGATCGACGCTGAGACAATTCCCCTCGGGGCTACCCAGCAAACAAATAATTTCTGTCGCCAATTCAGTCCGCTGTTGAGCGTGCACAGCCAAACGTTGATCGGCCGCACTACCCACATTAATGCTAAAACTGTGAACACACTTCCCCAACCAAGCGCAACTACACTAGCGAGGGATAAATCAGCAGCCAGCAGCACGAACAGCACGGAAATAGCCAGGACTGTAAGTTGACCTTTAAACCTCCTCAGCAGCCTTTCTTCTGGGACAGCAGCGGCTCTGAGAACGATGCCGGAGAGGACTGTTGCCATTAGTCCCGATTCGCTGCGGAGTTCTTCTGCTAAGCCGAACAATCCCCACAAACCAGCTAAAACTACTAAGTTTTTGAGGTCTTCTGAGAGAAAGTTCGATCGCTTGAGAATGAATCCCAGCAACCATCCTCCCCCAACTCCGACAACTGCGCCAACCAAAAGGCGCACGATTAAATCTCGGAACAAAACCAGCAAGTCAGCATTGCCATTTAAAATAATATTCAGTACCAATACTGCCAGAATTGCCCCGACGGGATCGATTAAAACGCCTTCTGCTTCTAGCAAGGCGGCGACTTGTTTGTCAACGGATACTTGTTTGAGCAAAGGGCCGATGACTGTCGGGCCTGTGACAACTACTAGGGAAGCATACAAAAATGCGATCGGCCAGGGAAACTCCCCCAGCCAGTGGGCGGCCATTCCGCCGCCAATTAGGGTAATCAAAGTCCCTACTGTCACTAAATTGCGGATGCTGCCGGAAACTTTGCCCAAATCTCGCAATTCCAAATTCAGCCCGCCTTCAAATAAAATTAAGGCGACAGAAAGGGAGACCATAACCTCCAAGCCGCTGCCTAACAAATTTGGGTGCAGCAGTCCCAAGCAATCCGGGCCTGCTAAAATGCCGAACAGCAGCAAAAAGACGATCGCCGGAACTTTCAGATAAGCGGCCAGAACTTGAGCGCTGATACCACAGGTGACGGTCATGACCATCAACAGGGTAATGTTAAAGGGGATTTCCATAGATATGATTTTTACAGGCGGCCCGCTGGGTTTTAAATGTTCGATCGCGGGTATTTTGAGTTAAGGCGCTATTTTCGGCGCAGCTTACAAACTCGGCAGGGCCCTGGACTTGTACGAATAAAATTAAAAAACACTGATATTTGCCATAACTTTATCAGATAATTCTGCGATTGCGGCTCGATCGCGCACTTCACCCGCGCTCAAACCGCCTGTAGTTTCCAAATCCCAGACTGTCTGCAAATCGGCCGCTGCGAGTTTTACAGCTTTTGGGAACAAATTTATTTGGCAAATGAACGCTGCTTGCCGATCGAAAAAAGCGGTCAACACCCCGTTGATTAGAATTCGCTTTCATTTGCCGTCGATTTGACAAGACCGAAGAGAATGCCTCCACAGGCAACTGTTTGCCAGTTAACATCGGGCTGATAGTGGCAAACATATATACCGCGAATGCTCGTATTGCCCAAAGTTGAGAAAAAGCTAGTTTTGCCTGAAGCAGTGACTAAACTAAGGATACATTAAATTGTCATGCTAAGTCGCTAATTATTTTTTTGCAGTGGAGATTATGCAAGTTAACTTCGATCGCATAGAACCAGGCCCCGGTCAACAGTCTGTTTGGGATTACCCGCGCCCCCCCCGCCTTGAGGAATTGACCAAACACGTACAGATAGTTTTTAATGGAGTGACGATCGCTGACACGCATTGCCCGTTTCGGGTATTGGAGACAAGTCACCCTCCCGTCTACTATATCTCTCCCGAGGACATCCAAATGAATAGCTTGTCCAAGACTTTACGGGGTTCTTGGTGCGAGTGGAAGGGACAAGCTGGCTATTACACTGTGACGGTAGAGTCGAAGGAAGTAATAAATGCTGCTTGGTTTTATCCCAATCCTAATCAGGTTTTTGCAGCTATTAAAGATTATGTGGCTTTTTATCCGAGCAAAATGGATGCCTGTTATCTGGACGGGGAATTAGTAGAATCTCAACCGGGGGATTTTTACGGCGGCTGGATTACCAAAGACATCGTTGGCCCCTTCAAAGGCGGCGCGGGAACCTTCGGCTGGTGAGAAACCCCTCATTAATAGGGTGAAATTTTTAGAAAACGGAGTATCATTAGTGCTGTACAAATAAACATCAATGGAGGCAGTTATGTCTGGCTTCTTCGGTTCGGATAATCAGAAACCAATCGGTGCCTTGCGCGTTGAAGTGCGCCCCCTCATGCGGATGGTCTACCTGTGGATGTCACTCGGCCTGCTCGTCACAGCCTTTGTCGCTGTCACCGTCAGCAGCACACCCGCCTTATCCCGTCTAGCCATGAATCCTGCCGTCTTAATCGGCGCTATCATCGCTGAGTTAGTCTTGGTGATGGCGCTCGGCGCGGCTATGCAGCGTCTTTCTCCCACTGCGGCAGCCACCATGTTCATCGTCTATGCCCTGCTAAACGGCTTTACCTTGTCCATCATCTTCGCCGTCTATGCACTTGGCACCATCAGCCTAGCCTTCTTCTCAGCGGCGGGTACTTTCGCAGCCATGACGGTTCTCGGCTACACCACCGAGCTAGACCTGTCGCAATACCGCACCTACTTCATGATGGCACTCATCGGTCTTCTGGTCGCCATGGTCGTCAATATGTTCATGCGAAGCAGTGGGCTGGAACTGGTCATCAGCATGGCGGGTGTCTTGATCTTC
>JANNOR010000140.1:0-18719 GCA_031399265.1 Cyanobacteria bacterium SOY_34_metabat_3
TGGTCCCACAGGTTGGCGCTTTCGCGCTGCTGTAAGGTTGCTGTCATGGTTTTATGATTGCTTTATTTGGTTTTCAATGTTCGTGACGGCTTTGTGTTCCGCCATGTAAATAACATAAACCTTTTATTTCAGTTTGTAAAGGGGTTCTCAGTACAATTTTTGTAATGAGTCTTATAAGCAAAACTGATTAAAAGCCATAAGCCTTGCTGTATCAGGAGTTGAAAAGCAGGCTCGGGATTTTTTTGGCGATCGAACTAGAAGCAGAATGCTCATAATTTAGCTGGACACGAGATTCGGGACTGCTGTGAGTGTTAAGATAAGTAAAGGATTGCGATCGTCAAGCGCAAAACTCGCACAGACATATATATGTTGTTGCCCAAGTCCGATCGATAAAAGTCTCAACCAATGTCCCGCACCGTCACCTACAGCCCTGCTTATACCCTGGTTCCGACTTACGAGTGTTTCAACCGCTGCACCTACTGCAATTTTCGATCCGAACCGCTGCAAAGTCCTTGGCTGACGCTACCGCAAGCAGAAAAACGCCTGCTGCAACTCCAAACTCAAGGTGTGATTGAAATCCTGATCCTCAGCGGCGAGGTACATCCCCAAAGTCAACGTCGCACAGCTTGGTTTCAGCGGATTTACGATTTGTGCGAACTCGCACTTAATTTAGGATTTTTGCCCCATACTAATGTGGGGCCGCTCAGTTTTGAAGAGATGGCACTGTTAAAACAGGTAAATGTGTCAATGGGACTGATGGTGGAACAGTTGACGCCGACTTTGCTAAAAACCGTTCACCGACACGCACCGAGTAAAGTGCCGGCGCGGCGGCTGCAACAGTTAGAATGGGCTGGGAAATTAAAGATTCCGTTTACAACTGGTTTGCTGCTGGGAATTGGGGAAAGTGAGGCAGATTGGATTGAGACGTTGAAGGCGATCGCCCGCATCCATTCCTGTTACAATCACATTCAAGAAGTTATCCTTCAGCCTCACAGTCCGGGAAATAAACAAAGTGGGGAAGGCGAGGTTTTTGATGCTGCAAAAATGCCCGAAGTAATTGCGATCGCCCGCAGCATTTTACCCTCGGAAATCGCCCTCCAAATTCCGCCAAATTTAGTCGCACAGCCAGACATATTGCTGGCTTGCTTAGAAGCAGGTGCGACAGATTTAGGAGGAATCGGGCCGCAGGATGAAGTTAATCCCGATTATCCTCACCTGCAACATCAAACTTTAACAGAAATTTTATCAGCAGCGGAATGGCAACTCGTGGAGCGTTTGCCTGTTTACCCTCAGTACGATAATTGGCTGCCGCAAAAATTGCAAACTGCTGTCAAACAACTCAGAATTAGTCATTAATTCTTCAGATTTATTAGTCTGCGGAGGCAGACTTCGTTTGTATAGCAGCGGTTTCAACCGCCGAGTAATAAAAATAAATAATTGAGATTTTAAATCAAAGAACCGCCGCCATCAATCCAGACTTCAGTACCTGTAACAAAACTAGAGTCATTGGATACTAAAAATAAAACTAATTGGGCGACTTCTTCGCTAGAACCGGCGGTATTATCAGTCAAAGGAATCATGTCTTGAATCGAATCCGGCGCGACTGGAATGCGATCGAGATGGCGCTTAGTTGTGCTTTCCTCGATCGCAGTCAGCACCCCGCCCGGACAGATAACATTGACTCTAATGTGGCTGGGAGCAAGTTCTAGCGCTAGCATTTTGGCAAATGCTACTTGAGCGGCTTTTGAACAAGCGTAGGCGGTGGCACCAATTTTCCTGAAACTTCTAGTGCCATTAATTGATGATGTAATCACGATGGAACCTCCTTGTTTTTTCAGATAAGGAACAGCATACTTAACAGCCAAAAATGTTCCTCTGAGGTTGGTATTAATTGTCCGATCCCACTCATCGGGTTCTATCTCTTCTATCGGCGACCATACACCGTTAATACCCGCATTGGCAAACACAATATCAATTCTTTGATATTCGTCAAAAATTGTTTCAAATGCCTGCTGCATCTGCCCAGAGTCCCCCACGTCTGCTGCGATAGCCAGCCCGCAGCCTCCTTCACTGACTAACTGGCGGATGGTTTCTTGCCCTGTTTCTAAGATGCGATCGACAATAGCAACTTTTGCACCTTCCCTAGCCATTAAAATTGCTGCTGCATGACCAATACCTGACCCACCGCCGGTAATAACGGCAACTTTATCTAAAAGTTTCATAGTTTATGATGTATAAAATCTTCGGTCTAGTAAAAAAACAAAGTAATCAACTAATACCAAATTCGCCTTAAATACGCCCTTCTTAGTCCGCAGAGGCGGACATTGTTTGACAACAAGCGGTTTCAACCGCCGAGTAATCCAAGTAACAAGATATATTTCTTGTTACTTGTTAGACAGTGTTTAGGACTGTGGAACCCAGACAGAAACTGAACCGGCATTACACCTAAAATCAGCCCAACCATCATCATTGGTTTTGATTGATTCTTTGATATGTTCGGTGATGTCAATGTAGGTTCGATTCGGTTGTCCGACTTCCATAAACTTAGTGCCATCGCCTCCATTACTGAGTACCACAGCCATGCCGCCCGGATGTTCTTCATCTCCCAGCCGCGTCCAGCCAAGGGTGTTGGCGTGGTCGAAGTAATCGTACTGATTGCCGTAGGAATAAGTTTGGCGCGCGAACAAGAATTTATCGAGAATAAACTGATGTTTGTCTAACCAAATCTCGTATTCATTGCCGTCATTTGCCGTATCCTTATAGTTAGCGCCGTAATAATCCGGGTAAAAAATGCACGGATATCCTTCGCTTCGCAGCAGGATTAAAGCATAGGCAAGGGGTTTAAACCAAGCCTCGACAACTGATTCTAAGGATTGCAAAGGTTGGGAATCGTGGTTGTCAACCAAGGTAACGGCGAGGGTTGGCTGCTGTTGGACGAGGGTGTTATCAAAAATTGTTCGCAAGTCGTAGCTGTTGCCGGCTTTGCTTGCAACGTGGAAATTGTAGTGGAGGGGCGCGTCAAATAAGGAGACTTTACCGTCCGTTGCTTCGATGAAGTAGTGCAAAGCTTCCACTTCATAAGACCAATATTCACCGACTGCAAATAAGTCGCGTTTGACATAGTTGCGAACGTGTTCCAACCATTCTTGGAAAAATGCTGCTGATACGTGTTTGACGGCATCAAAGCGAAAGCCATCAACGTTTGTGGTATCGACATACCACTCACCCCAGTATTTTAATTCGCCGGTCACTTCTGGGTTGTCCATATCTAAATCGCAACCCATGAGGTAGTCAAAGTTGCCTTTTTCTAAGTCTACTCCTCGATCGAATTCTTTGCCTTTTAGCAGGTAAACGGCATTTGTATTTGTGTCGTAAGCGTTGTAATCAATCGCGTCGAAATGCCACCAATGCCACTCCATGCTGGAATATTTTTTGTCGCGGCCTGGGAAAGTAAAATGCGTCCAAGCTTTGATGTTTTGATATTCGCCTACTGTGTCATTGCGGTTGTCGGGATTGAAGGGTGTGGCTTCGACTTCTTCTTCGGCATCGGCACCTAATTTGTGGTTGAAGACAACATCGGCATAAATCCGAATTCCTGCATCTTGGGCAGCTTTGATCGCGCGCAAATACTCATCTTTTGTGCCGTATTTCGTGCGTACCGATCCTTTTTGGTCGAATTCGCCTAAGTCGAATATATCGTAGACGCCGTAACCCACGTCCATACCGCCGCCCGTTCCTTTATATGCAGGTGGCAACCACAGAGATGTAACGCCAATTTTTGCTAAATCTTTTGCAGATTCTGCTAGCTGATTCCACAGGTTGCCGTCTGCGGGGTTGTACCAGTGGAAATACTGCATCATGACGCCATTGACTTCAGACATATGTTTAGTTTTTCCTGTTTTGTGAAGTTGCGATCGGCATTTATGTTCGTAGCTTGCTAGTTTACATATGCCTGGGATCTGTGGTCAACAAACATCATAAAAGATGGGGTTGCTCAAAACAATCCATCAACAGATAGATTGACAGCAGAATGCAAATTTGATAAAAATTACTTTGGCTCTATCAAAAATTAGGGATCGGATGGTAGTGCTGCTGCAACTCGCTCAACTCTGGTGTTCCAAGTACCGTCGATCGCCAATTCCAGCAACCTAAATCCCGGCGGGATGCCGTCAAGGACAATCGGATGGCTTTTCGGTAAAAGTTGGATGCAGGTACTGGGCGTCCCCAAGTAAGAAATCGATCCCCGCTGTTGCTGGAATTCTTGATGAATGTGGCCGCAGAGGACGATTTTGATTTGAGGGTATCGATCGACAATTGCCAAAAATTCACTGGCATTGTGCAGCATCATGCTGTCCATGATTTCACTTGCGATCGGCAGCGGATGGTGGTGCAAGGCAATGATAACAGGTCGATCGCCCGTTTGCTGCAATTGAGCCTCCAGCCAATCCAAACTCTCTGGGGAAAGCCGCCCGCCGTCGCATCCGGCTTCCACACTTGAAAGCAAGAGAAACTGCCAGTTTCCTACCTGAAAAGATTTTTCTGGGGAAATCGGCGGCTTATCTAAGATTTGCTGCATTACAGATACATTGTCGTGATTTCCAGGTATCCAATAAGCCGGGATTTTTAGCGGGGAAATCAGCGAGATCAGGAGCTCGTAGGATTCGGGTGTTTCGTCTTGGGACAAGTCGCCTGTCAGCAGCAGTAAGTCTGGCCTTGGCCGGATCTGTTGCAGGTGTTCTAGAACTGCTTGCAGGGTGCGGGCGGTTGAGATGCCTTTCCAAGTGCGATCGAACTCTGCAAACAAGTGAGTGTCGGTGATTTGGGCGACGAGTAGGGGGGAAGCGGCTGTCATGGGTGGTGTTGCGGGCGGTTGTTACAAGTTCTAGAGTACGCTCGGATTGGGCTTTGGGCGGTGCGGGAAAAAGGGCGAGCGACATCTTTGACAAATATGTTAAAATAATCGAGATTTGGTGTAATATAGGAAAAAGTCAAATTTCAGACGTAACGGCGGCATAGCCAAGTGGTAAGGCAGAGGTCTGCAAAACCTCCACCCCCAGTTCAAATCTGGGTGCCGCCTTTTTGAGTCATGACTAGAGAAGTTTGAACCGCTTGTATTGTAAGATGTTTGAGATTGTAACGGATTGTGAACTGCGTTCAATCATACGTAATTGACTGCCGAAAGTAATGCAGATTTAATGCAATGCAAAATGCTAGGCTAAATCAGGCCAGCGGGCGGAGCGGTTGGTGCATAATAAGGCTCTGGCTGAGATTATCTCGATCGTGAAACGTGCTGATGAGCTCATTTATACGGCGGCGGATCGGATAGATAGATCGCATTTGTGATGGTTGGCAAGTCGTTTAACCAAGAGCAGCTAAAATGGCTTAGTTACATCCAAGAGCATTTCGTTAAGCCATTTAGCTATGCTATTTACAGTCTAAGAAATATCGATCGGGATTATCGATCGCTAACAGCCGCAATCAGCTCATCTGCCCGTTCGGCCGCTGTCCAACCCAAACTTTTATTTAAAACATATATAGAAATAATATTCTCTAGTATATTGACTAGATCGTCATGGTTGGTATTTTCTACCTCTGACTCTAAGTTTCTGACTAAATCATCAATAGGCAACGAACGAAGAAACTGTTTTTCTCAAAGCAGTCAAAATAGCCTCAAACACTGAGTTGTCTAAGGCTATAATTTTTTTGATGCCGGATTGAGATTGGCGATGTATTTTTAAACAGGGCATATTAGTTTTCTTGTCTTTGCTAAAAGAAGTTTAATTGAGACTAATTGGCTTACTTATACGTTCATTATAATACCATTTCGATCGTAAAAATGTAGGGACACGGCAGTGCCGTGTCCCTACCTAAAAACGGCTATATTACCCAAACGATCACATTTTACTGATAATTCTCTGCACAATTTCTACGCCTGTTACCGCTTGCCAGCCAAACAGCCCCAAGAGCGCCACATTCAGAAAGATGTGAGTGTATCTGGCAACATTGTTGCCTTTTTGCATGAAAGGAGTCAACGAGGCTGAAATGGCAATAATTGCTGTCATTCCCAACCCTGCTACTAAGTGCGGGGCGACAAATAGTTTGCCGTTGTTGATGTAGGTGACGGCCATACCGCCGATCGCCCCCGTTACCATCAAGGCTAGCAGCAAAGAACCCATTTGGTGGTGCTTGATGGTGAATTTGCCTTTAATTAACTCTTTTTTGACTTCACCTTCGGCACTTCTGGTACGGCGGATTTGAACGCCGAGATACAAAGCATAAAATGAGATGGCTAGCAATACCCACATTAAAACTGGGTGGAAGAATTGGCTCCAAACTTTAACTGACTGCGGAATTTCCAGATTCATAGTGTTCTCAGGATTAGAAAATATACTTCATAAAACTTAGCATACCAGTCACGCCGTCTCATGCGACGGTACAAATATACGGTATGAGAGATTATTTATGCCTGCCACTAAACAAGACGCTGTATTGATTCAAGCCGCCAAGACTGGCAACATTATTCACACCCAAGCTTTACTCGCTAACGGTGTTGACGCTAATGCCAGAGACTCTGAGGGGACGGCGGCTTTGATGTTTGCCAGCCAAAAGGGCTATACGGAAATCGTGCGTATTTTACTAAACAATGACGCTAATGTCAACCTCGCGAGCCGGCGTTTTGGGCTGACGGCTTTGATGCTGGCGGCGGCTCACAAACAGGCTGACGTGATGCGGCTGTTGTTGGCTGCGGGTGCTGATGTTGATGCTAAAAATGATGATGGAAGTACGGCTTTGATGGCGGCTTCACTCAAAGGCGATATCAATGTTGTGCGGCTGTTACTTGATGCTAATGCTGATGTGAATGTGTGCGATAAAGATGGAGATTCGGCTTTGAAAATAGCTGCTTTATCGGGTCATCAAGCTGTTGTCCAAGCTTTGGCAGATGCAGGTGCTATTGCTGATAATTCTATGCTGTCTTTGGCACTGAGTCAAGGTCGCGCTGAAATTGTGCGAATTTTGCTTGCTTGCGGTGCGGATGTCAATCTTAAAAATCAAGCCAGCAAAACTGCTTTGATGCAGGCTGCGGCGGCGGGAAATTTGCCTGTGGTTGAGGTGCTTTTGACTGCAGGTGCTGATGTTAGCATTCGAGATAAAGATGGCGAAACTGCTTTAACTTTGGCTGCGGATTTTGGCAAAATTAATGCAGTGCGGGCTTTGGTTGGTGCGGGCGCTGATGTGAATGTGAAAAATGGAGATGGGGGGACGGCTTTGATGGCTGCTGCGGCTGGGGGGAATTTGCCGATCGCCCATATCTTACTTGATGCTGGCGCGGATATCAACGGTAAGGACAAAGATGATGAAACTGCTTTGAATTTTGCGGTGGTTGAAGGCTGCGAAGATGTGGTGGAATTGCTCTTAAACCGAGGCGCTACTGTCGGTTCGAGAAATCGGTTGGGCGATACGCCTTTGCTGGTGGCGGCTGTTCACGGTCATAGTGCGATCGTATCGGCTTTGCTGCAAAAAGTAAATCAAAATCGCGCTGATTTTCTGAATGCTAAAAACTTTGGGGAGACAGCTTTGACACTGGCGGTTTTTCACGGACATACTGAGACGGTGAAAGCCTTGCTTGAGGTTGGTGCCGATCCGAATATCCCTGCGGATTTGGGGAAAACGGCTTTAATGAAGGCGTGCGATCGCGGTTATTTGGCGATCGTCCAATTATTAGTCGAAAAAGGCGCGGATGTCAACCTGCTGGATGATTCGGGCGCAACTGCTGTCATGTGGGCCGCTCATCGGGGTTATGCTGATGCAGTCAAGATTTTAATCGCTGCTGGTGCAGAGCTAAATCATAAAAATCCGGGCAATTATACCGCTTTAATGCTGGCGGAATTTAAGGGTTATTCCAGTGTGGTGAAATTGCTCAAAAGTGCTGGAGCACAAGAGTAAATATAGCATCGCGGGAGACGTAAACGGCGGTTGAAACCGCGTCTACAAAAACCAAGTCCGCCTCCGCGGACTGAGGAAAATGCGGTGTCAATAAAAAAATATCATGTTAACCGTCCATTCTTCAACCCGCGGAGGCGGGTTTTGTTTTTGTAGACGCGGTTTCAACCGCCGTCTCATCTTAATCCGCAAATTTTGTCTCAATTTGCTTTGCGAACCCAGCCGTTAATAGTAAAGCGGCTGTCAGCAAAAGCTTTCGAGGGACAAATAACTCGCAAAACTTCGTGCATATAGCGGCTCAGAAAAAATACGATGCTATTGTTGCGCGGTTCAACGATTCTAAAAGAGTCAGCAGCTACATAAAAATTGTTCTCGATTTTGCTGTCGTAAATTTGCAGTTCGCCGCCGGAGAAAGCTTTGGGTTCTCGATTGAAATAGTAAACGTAAGTAAAAAATCGGGTAGCTGTATCTGGCGAGCCGCTGTCGTTGTGAAGTTTATAAAAGTTGTTGTCATTGTGCATGGTTAGCTGAGCTTCTATTTCACCAAGCGAAAATGAGGGAATATTTAGTTTTTGCAGCACGTCGGGGAGAATTCCTTTGATGCGATTAACCATCAGTTCGGAAAATTCAGGGAACGAGTGCAGTACCATCGAACGGCGGTAATCGTCGGCATTGGTTGAGGTGCTGGTAGTTACAAATTGTGATTCTTTTCCTAAGACATATTTAATCAGTTTGTTCTTTTCTGCGGGTGTTAAAAAGTTGTCAATTTGGGCGTAGCGAGATATTAAATCGTCATTTATAGGCGCAGGGCTAGGAATTTCTGCGGGAATTTCTGTGGGAATTACTAGGGGGATTGCTGGCTGCTGCGCTTGCAGTTGCTGCAAGTAAATTGGGGGTTCTGTGACTAATCCGACTAGGTGTTCGCTCGGAAAAGAAAGGGCGGAACGCCCGTCGTCTATGGGGATTTGAAATAAGGTGGGAAAACCGGGTGTTTGTTGTGTGCGATCGACTAATGTCTTGACAAGGCTGTGCAATAATGGCGTGTCGGATTTGAGGATGACGGTGCACTGATGTCCACCCGTGAGCAGGATTTTAACTTTTACGTCTTGGGGTTTAATTTGTTGTTGAGTGTAAGTCATAATTTTTTCTAGACACAATTCGGGAAGGACGCGATTCGGTAGGGACGCGATTCGGGAAGGACACAACACTGTTGTGTCCCTACCATAGGGTATAATTCCTAATGTAAGAAGTGGCGAATGTCGGTAAAAATCATGGTGATTCCGAGTTGGTTGGCTGCTTCGATTGAATCTCGATCGCGCATACTTCCTCCCGGTTGGACGATCGCAATTATCCCCGCCTCAGCCGCCGTTTTTACCGAATCGTCGAAGGGGAAGAAGCCGTCGCTGGCCAAAATCGCTCCTTTGCTCTTCTCTCCGGCTTGTTCCAATGCTAGTTTAGCCGAGCCCACGCGGTTCATCTGTCCGGCGCCTACACCGATTGTCGTACGATCGCGCGTGACAACGATCGCATTCGATTTGACGTGTTTCGCTACTTTCCAAGCAAACAGCAATTCTGCTAACTCATCAGCAGTCGGCTGTTTGTCAGTAACTGCGCGCCATTTGCTAGTTTCTTCTACTGCATTGTCCGAGTTTTGTACCAACAAACCGCCTGCAATTATTTTAATAGTTTGTACTGGCCCTTGATTCAAATCTGGCAAAATTAATACTCGAACTTTTGCCTTTTTCTTGATAATTTCTTCGGCTTCTGGTTCGCACCCTGGCGCGACAATACATTCTAAAAATGTTTTAGTTAACGCCGTGGCGGTAGCAGCATCAATCGGGCGGTTGAGGGCGACAATTCCGCCGAAAGCTGAGACTGAATCGGTGTCGAAGGCTTTTTGATATGCTTCGGAAATAGTTGCTCCCAAGGCTGTACCGCAAGGATTTGTATGCTTGAGAATAGCGGCGGCGGGAGTCTCCGGGAATTCTACAATCAGCCGCCTTGCTGCTTCTAAATCTACTAAATTATTGTAGCTTAATTCTTTGCCTTGCAGGATGGTGCTAGTTGTCCAGCCTGTCGGTGTAGTTCCGCTTTGATACCAGGTGGCGGCTTGATGGGGATTTTCGCCATAGCGGAGCGTTTGCAGCTCTTTTCCTGATAAATTAAACTGTGCTGGTAGCGTAGATTCTTCGGCGAATTGGCTGGTGAGATAATTGGCGATCGCGCGATCGTAACTTGCTGTATGCTCGAAGGTTTCTAGTGCACATTTTTGCCGGAATTTCAACGATGCTTCCCCACCGTTTTGTCGCAGTTCTGCTAAATAATTATTGTACTGTTCTGGATTGCACAAAACTGTCAAATGAGCGTGATTTTTTGCTGATGCTCTCAGCATTGCTGGCCCGCCGATATCTATGTTCTCGATCGCGTCTGCTAGCGTTACTCCCGGTTTGGCGATCGTCTGTTCAAATGGATATAAATTGACAACTACTAAATCGATCGCCCGAATCTGATTTTCGGTTAAATCTGCGAGGTCTTCCGGTACATCGCGGCGCGCTAAAATACCTCCGTGAATTCGCGGGTGAAGTGTTTTGACTCGCCCGCCCAAAATTTCGGGAGAACCAGTATATTCCGCAACTTTGGTGACTGGGATTCCCGCTTCTTTGAGGGCGCTTGCTGTCCCGCCGCTGCTAATTATGTCAAATTCAAATTCTTCTACTAGACTGCGCGCTAAGTCGATTAGCCCGGTTTTATTGGAGACGCTCAAAAGTGCTAGACGTGCCATTGGTTTGAAATTGCGATCGCAAAAATAGACAGGTTATATTTTATATCAAATCTGGCAGCAGAGACATGATTCCGTAATTGGTAACTATGATTGTTTTTTGTATAAAAGATGAGCCTGCTTGCCTAGCACCGTATTTTTTTGAAAATCATATAATAATTTATACTTGGCAGTTGCTTTAAAATATTTATGATTTGCGCCTCTATTCTGTTATCTTGTTTGGTGCGAGGGGGATTGAAGCTATCTCCAGTCTTCACAGTTCGTGTCCCTACTACGTAAATTCCGATGTTTTTGAAATTACTTACTAAATTGTAATAGATAATTCGCTGGCCCTTGCTCTAGAATTTTAACTATATTTTAGGATGAATTATAAAAGTAATGTGTTAGCATCAGTGTAAATTTTTCTATCCCTAACTTTGTAGAAAAATTGGGCAATCGCAACACTTTAATTTAAAAAAGAATTTGGTAGAGTTTAAATATGTTTTTTCAACAACCAGATCCAAAAAATAAACTCAGTAATATTAGCAGTCACCATAAAAAAACCGCTAAAAATATGAACGATCGACCAAACTATCAAAACTTGCCCCAAAATTTAGCCGAAAATTCGGCAGAAACCAACATTTCAGAAGCTTATACGGTTAATCTGTGCGAATTGCAGCAGATGCACGGAGAAATGGAACAGCTAAAGCAGGAGTTGAAAGCTAGCGAATCTCGCTTCCGAAATGCGATCGCCAAAAATGCCGACGGGATCGCAATCGTGAATAAGCAAGGGCTTGTTTGCTTTGCCAACCCATCAGCAGAAGCGCTGTTTAACTGCAAAGCAGAGGAACTTTTAGGCCAAGCATTTTTTGGCAATTTGGTAGTAGAAGGTTCAGCTTGGGATATTGAAATGGACACGGATATTATTCCTCAAGTTGGAGAAACAGAAGCAGCCGGAATGCGCGTTGTACAAACAGAAGTTGAAGCGATTCGCAGGCACAAAGCAAATGCTGTAGTCGAAATGCGGGTGGTGGAAACGGAATGGGAGGGAGAAATGGCTTATTTAGCGACGCTGCGGGACGTTACCGATCGCAAGCGCGCAGAGGAAATGCTTTGGTTGTACGATCGGGCTATGGCCGCTACCAGCACCGGAGTTACTATTGCTGACGCCACAAAGCCAGAACATCCAATTATTTATTGCAATCCCGCATTTGAAAGCATGACAGGTTATCGGCGGGAAGAAATTATAGGGAAAAACTCGCGATTTTTGCAAGGAAGCGATACCGACTCCGAAGCCCTAGAAATCATCCGCCAAGCCTTGAAAACCGACAGCGAATGTCAAGTAATATTAAAAAACTACCGCAAAGACGGAACAGCTTTTTGGAATGCTTTATCAGTATCTCCGGTGCGCGATCGAACCGGAAAATTAACTCATTTCATCGGCGTTCAGAGAGACATCACCGATCGCAAACAAGCCGAAGAAGCCTTGCAAAATTCCGAAGCACAAAGCAGAAAACAATCAACTCAACTAGCAGCCGCACTTGACGAACTCCAAGCTACTCATTCCCAATTAGTTCAAAGCGAAAAAATGTCTAGTTTGGGATTGCTGATTGCCGGAGTCGCCCAC
Source organism: Cyanobacteria bacterium SOY_34_metabat_3 (assembly GCA_031399265.1). Taxonomy (GTDB): domain Bacteria; phylum Cyanobacteriota; class Cyanobacteriia; order Cyanobacteriales; family Microcoleaceae; genus Microcoleus. The sequence continues at coordinate 12,327 of JANNOR010000140.1, forward strand.
GAAATAAACAACCCCGTCAGCTTCATTCACGGCAATCTCGCTTACCTCAAAGATTATAGTCAAGACTTGTTACATCTTCTCAAACTTTACCAACAGCACTATCCCAATCCTGTCCCAGATATTCAACAAGAAACCGAAAAAAATGAACTTGATTTCTTAGCTGAAGATTTACCTAAAATATTATCTTCAATGAGTATTGGTGTTGAGAGAATTTGCCAGATTGTTCAGTCGCTGCGGAACTTTTCGCGGCACGACGATTCACAGATGAAACCCGTTAACCTCCACGAAGGTATTGACAGCACCCTGTTAATACTCAATCACCGTTTGAAAGGAAACGGAGAAATGCCGCCAATCCTAATTGTAAAACAATACGGGGATTTGCCGCCTGTCGAGTGTTTTGCCGGACCGATAAATCAAGTTTTGATGAATATCCTCAGCAATGCGATCGATGCTCTAGATGATGTAAATAGTCAACTAACTTTTGAAGAAATGTCAGAGAATCATAGCCAGATCGAGATTTGCACAGAAGTTGTCGGTAATTTTGTAGAAATCAAAATTGCCGACAATGGCCCCGGAATAACTGAAGAAGTCAAGCAGCGTATATTCGATACATTTTTTACTACCAAACCCATTGGCAAAGGCACGGGAATGGGTTTGTCAATTAGCTATCAAATTATTGTAGAAAGACACCAAGGCAAATTATATTGTACTTCGGAATTGGGCAAGGGCACGGAATTTACGATCAAAATGCCGATCGTACATTAGCGTGCTTAGCCATAATAAAAATTGTTTGTAGATGCAGCAGACGGCGGTTAAATTATGTTACTCTCTTCAACCCGCGGAGGCGGGTTTTGTTTGTGTAGGCGCGGTTTCAACCGCCGTCTTATCTGGGGAATTAAAAAACTTATCTGGGGATTTAAAAAACCTCGGCACCCTCCAACTTCTTCATAGTTTCAATCTTAGCCCTCGCCGCCTCCCCGCAAGTCTTCGGCGTCGGAAACATCTTCCCGGGATTCGCCAAACCTGTCGGATTGAAGACCTCCCGTACCCACTGCATCGTCTCCAAATCTACCTCCGAAAACATATCCGGCATAAAACACTTCTTATCAGCACCAATCCCGTGTTCCCCCGAAAGACTACCGCCGACTTTGACACAGAGTCTGAGAATTTCCCCTCCCAATTCTTCCACCTTTTCCAGCGCCCCTTTTACCGAGTTATCATACAAAATCAGTGGGTGCAAATTGCCATCTCCCGCGTGAAATACATTAGCAATCCGATAACCGTATTTCTCGCTCAAAGCCTCAATTTCTTTCAGAACAAAAGCCATTTTGGTTCGCGGAATTACGCCGTCTTGCACGTAATAATCCGGGCTGAGATGACCCGCCGCCGCAAAAGCAGCTTTCCGCCCTTTCCAGATTTTCATCCGCGTTTCTGGGTCATGGGCAGTCGTGATATTCCGCGCTCCATTCTGCTTGCAAATTTCAGAAATCCGCTGCTTGTTTGTCGCAACTTCTACATCTAAACCGTCGATTTCTATGAGTAAAATTGCCGCTGCATCGCGCGGGTAGCAGCCTGTCGCAACAACATCTTCTACAGCATTAATACTGATATTGTCCATGATTTCCATGCCACCAGGAATAATGCCAGCGCTGATAATATCGGAAACCGATTCGCCTGCTGCTTCTATGCTAGGAAAATCTGCCAACAGAACGCAAATCGATTCCGGCGCTTTGAGAATTCGCAGAGTAACTTCCGTCGCTATTCCTAAAGTGCCTTCGGAACCGACAAATACACCAGTTAAATCGTAACCTGGCATTTCGGGAATTTCGCCGCCGACATCGACAATTGAACCGTCGGGAAGTACCAATTTTAATCCTAAAACGTGATTGGTTGTAACTCCGTATTTGAGACAGTGAACGCCGCCGGAATTTTCGGCAACGTTGCCGCCAATCGAGCATATAATTTGACTGGAAGGATCGGGGGCGTAGTAGAAACCGGCACCGCTAACTGCTTGCGTTACCCAGTTATTAATTACTCCGGGCTGCACGACTACTTGCTGATTTTCTAAGTCTACTTTCAGGATTTTTCGCATCAGCGCTGTGACAATCAGCACGCAGTTCTCGACTGGTAAAGCGCCGCCGGAAAGCCCGGTTCCTGCGCCTCTAGCTACCCAGGGAATTGATTTGCGATCGCATATTTTGACCAAATTCGCCACTTCCTCCGTGGTTCGCGGCAATACCACCACGGCGGGGCGCTGGCGGTAGCTGGCGAGTCCGTCGCACTCGTAGACAATCAATTCTTCGCGGCGCTGTACCACGCCGTTTTTGCCGACTACAGCCTCAAATTCTTTAATAACGGGTTTCCAGTTGCGTTCTGTTTCTATTGCTATCATTAGGAATTTTAATTAAATGACTCTAAATAATATTGTGACAAATTTGTTTAAGGATTGCAATATTGACACTGAGCGGGATCGGCAGTTTCTGTGCCGTTGGGAAATAGTTCTTCTTTAGTATAGCTGCAATTTTGGCATTGATAAATTTGCGATCGCACTAGCTGAGTCGGAAAATAGCAAAGTCCGCAGGGCAACCCTATTTTCCTTTGGGCAACCTCAAATCCCGGCCAACCGCACTCAGGGCATAATTGCTGGAATTTTTTAACTAAATCCAGAGTTGCATTTTCGATGTTTTTCATCCGAGTTGGATTGTACATCGCCCGCATATCTGTTTCGATGTGAACTCGATTTGTTGACGATTTTTTTAAACCTGCTGTCACAGCCTCAAAAAGTTGTTTTTCGGTCGCAATCCCCTTGACAATTTCGCCCTTTCCGGCGGCAGCTTCGCCAACTACAACCACCAGTCCGTGTTCGGGGAATCCAGCTTTTTGAGCAAAAATATTTGCTTCTTCTACACTGGAAACTAACTGGTGACTGTAGTTAGTTTCCACAGACAACGATTCGCCAATAATTTCTAGATTGTTGACTCGATCTAATAAAATTATGATTTCTCTATTAGTCGGCAGATACGGCATCATTGGGTGAGGGCCGAAAGTGCCTTCGCTGGCAAAGGCAAGAGTTCCGCCCGCAATTTCCAGAGCTTTTTCTGCTTTCTGGCGAGCAGCTTCTATTTGAGTCCCCAAGCGTTTAACTTCTCTGGTGAACGTGCCGAAATAGTCTGTATCCAAATCCGCAGGTACTAGGATTTTTACGCCTAATTCCCGTTCCAAAATCGGAGCCATCACCCGTTCTTTTTGGTGCATGGTCGCCAGAATTGCCGTGCGTGAAGCGAAGCTATCCCGAAGGGAATCGCGCAATAATAGATTTATCTTCACAGAATCCCCAAAATTAGACATAGACTAACTTCCTCCCGTCGCTCCTCCGACTTGACCTTTGAGTACAAAAATTACTCCCGTCATGATTAATCCCATCCCTACCAATCGCAGCGGCGGTAAAGGCTCATTAAATATAATTTTGCCTCCTAAAACAGTAAATAAGTAACTAATTGACAATAAAGGCGAGACTATGCTAAGGTTGGCGCGAGAAAGTACAACAATAAATCCTATAGAAGAAACTGCATACAAAGAAAGACCGCCTACAATCAACGGCTGAGTTGCCATTGCTAGGACTTTTTCCATTAAATTATCAGCGCCAATCGGCCCTAATATTTTAGCTCCAGCTTTCAGACTAAATTGACCGACAACGCCGCACAAAATAGCAGCAAGCAAAACCATAAAAACGCTTCGATTCATGAATTTACAAACCTATAGGACAGGGCAAGAATAGTAGGGGGAAAACATTCTTAACAGCTCTTATTAAGTTTTTTAATTCTTTCTCCCATAATTTAAGCATAGATGCTGAAACAGCAAGTACGATCGATCGCGATCGGCAGATTCAAACAAACCTATGGCCGAACAGACCAACACCAGCGGGGAATACACTCTCGAACTCTCGATAGTTATGCCCTGCCTGAACGAGGCAGAAACCTTAGAAATTTGCATCGAGAAAGCACAGAAGTCCCTGCACGAACTTGATATTGTCGGCGAGGTCATCGTAGCAGACAACGGCAGCACTGACGGTTCCCAAAATATCGCTACCAGAATGGGAGCGAGAGTCGTGCCGGTGGCAGCCAAAGGCTACGGCAGCGCCCTGATGGGAGGCATCATTGCAGCGCGCGGAGTCTATATTATCATGGGCGATGCTGACGACAGCTACGACTTTTCCAACCTCGGCGCCTTTGTCGAAAAATTGCGGGGAGGCTGCGAATTAGTGATGGGAAACCGCTTTCAAGGCGGCATCAAACCCGGGGCGATGCCGCCGCTGCACAAGTATTTAGGAAATCCGGTGCTAACGTGGGTTGGGCGGCTATTCTTCTCAAGTCCCGCCCGCGACTTTCACTGCGGGCTGCGGGGTTTTAGGAGAGACTCAATTTTGAAACTCGACTTGCAAACAACGGGGATGGAATTTGCTGGCGAAATGGTGGTCAAAGCCTCTCTGTACAAGCTTCGATTCGCTGAAGTTCCTACCGTGCTTTCTCCCGACGGCCGCAGCCGTCCGCCGCACCTGCGAACTTGGCGAGATGGCTGGCGGAACCTGCGATTTTTGCTGCTGTACAGTCCCCGATGGCTGTTTCTGTACCCCGGTGCGGCGCTGATGATTTGGGGTTTAATTGTGAGCATCTGGCTGTTACCCGGTACTCAAAAAATCGGGAATATCAACTTTGATGTGCACACGCTGCTTTATGGGGCGATCGCAATTATCATCGGTTTTCAAGCAGTAACTTTCGCTTTCTTCACCAAAGTTTTCGCCATTAGCGAGAAACTGCTACCCGCAGACCCCAAAGTCAACAAAATATTTCGCTACTTCACTCTAGAAACAGGATTGATTCTCGGATTTATACTCATATTAATTGGAATATTTGGCTCTATATTCTCCTTAACTATCTGGAGCGAAACTGCTTTCGGTTCTCTCGATCCTTCTAAAACTCTGCGTTTGGTTATTCCCTCGCTTACTTGCCTGACTGTCGGTTTGCAGATGGTTTTGTCGAGCTTTTTTCTCAGCGTGCTGGGCTTGAAGCGTAGGTAGGGTGCAATTTGGGATAGCTGGCGCGGACTTGCGAAGAAAAGGGCGATCGCACGAGCAAAATTTCAGACTATCTGGTATAATCAAGCAGGTAGCTATAATAATTTTCAATAGCTATGAACTATGAAAACTCAAGAACTTCGCGAGAATCTTAAGGAATCCATAGATCGCTTATCTCCTGAACGGCTAGTGGTTGTGGCTGATTTTTTAGCTTATTTATCAGAACGTGAAAGCAATGAAGCTACGATAGAATTATTAAAAATTCCCGGTTTTGTTGAAGCATTTAATAAAGCCCAAAAGGATGTAGCAGCAGGTAAGGTGACGACCGTTGAGCAACTCAAACGAAAATAACGGCGATCGCATTTCCCGGAATTGTAAATTGAGATATAAGAGAGAATAAGCAAAAACTATTACAACTAAGTCTATGTTTACTTATAGCAAGGTACTGAATCAAGTTAAAAGCCTCACGCTTGCAGACCAACGGTGGTTATTAAAAGAATTGAAAAAGATGATTCAGTTACGGGAAGAAGTTGCAGAAGATGATGAAGTGATTTCAGCAGAAGAAATAGCAGAGAGTGAAGCTGCTTGGCAAGATTACCATGCCGGTCGCGATCGGGGAATATCCTCCAAAGAACTCAAATTGAAGCTATTTGCAGAAAAAGAAGACAAGTTGCGATCGCCTACTTGATGACTTAAAATAGAAGAGACATAGAGCTGCGTGGTCAAAATAGACAGAATCTCCGTCAACCCTCAAATTCACTTCGGTAAGCCTTGCATAGTGGGTACGCGCATTACTGTACAGAGCGTTCTCGAATTACTAAATGAAGGGCTTTCTTTTGGAGAAATTATCCGAGACTACTATCCCGATTTGGAAATGGATGATATCCGGGCGTGCTTGCGGTATGCGATCGCACTGGTGGCGGCTGAATATGTGCATTTGGCATTAGCTTAAATTATGAACTTTCTGATAGACATCGGTTTAGAAAAGCGCTTATATAGAAAATTAATTAGTGTCCTGTTGAAAAGGAGAGGGCGATCGGGCTTCCGTCGATATATGCGAAAGTTGCTATTATTTATTGATAATCCCACAAACTAGGAGATTAAGATGCAAGTCAAAGATATGACAGTTGAGCAACTGAGAGACTTGATTCGGCACACCGTTGAACAGTGCTTAGAAGAATACAGCACTTCCGGGTGTTATGAGGTACAGTAGCAGCAATTAGTAAACCAGTTTTTAAGATGTTTCGGATTCATCAAGTCAAGAGCGACAGCAATTATCGTGTCAACCATTTTAGTGGTGGTTGGTGAAAACCGTCGCA
>JANNOR010000145.1:0-6991 GCA_031399265.1 Cyanobacteria bacterium SOY_34_metabat_3
AGTTACTTTTTGATTTATCTAGTCTAGATAAACCTGTTAAGTGCCTTGCATAATGTTGGTCAATAGCCTTCATAGCTTTGATTTAACCTCTCGACAATTAATCCACCCTGCCTAGCCCCCCTTAAGAAGGGGGGGACAAGAGCCTTCTCAAAGTCCCCCTTCTTAAGGGGGATTTAGGGGGATCTAGACTGCGGTAAAAACGAGATTTATCAAGGCTTTCAGGCTTAAGTTGACACGCTTTGGGCAGTGCCGTGTCCCTACAAGAACTTTAAAATAAATATTAGGACTTTTACACAAAAACTCTCACAACCGGGTTTCTGCTTCCAGACTCATGGCTGCTGAAATGACATATTTTGATGGAGAAACTGGGTTTATAGTGTTGCAGCCGATCGCACCAAAAAACCAAAAAATTGGATAATCTAAAATCTCTAATCTCTAATCGATAGATCGCCTCGGAGACGTAAAAGCTATATGTAATAGTAGCTTAGATGCTGGAATGGCGAGGCAAAAATCCCTAAAATATGCTAAAAACTCTCAAAAAATGGCTGGATGCAGAACGCCGAGTATTGATTACTGCCAGTGCAGTTGCCAGTACGGTTATTGTCCTGCGCTGGTTGGGATTTTTGCAGGTGTGGGAGTGGGCTGCTTTCGACCACTTTGTGCGCCATCGACCACCAGAACCAATGGACTCGCGCATCGCCATTGTCGAAATTAAGGAAGCTGACTTGCAAAGATACGGCTACCCAATTTCCGATGCTGTACTAGCCCAATTGCTGCAAAAATTGCACGCCCATAAGCCGCGGGCGATCGGACTCGACATTTACCGAGATTTGCCCACTCAACCGGGTAACGCCGAATTACTCAAAACTTTTAAAACTACTCCCAATCTAATCGGCATTGAATTGATGCCAGACGAAAACAGGTTCGGAGTTCGTCCCCCTCCGGTACTTGACAAGAATCGAATTGGTTTTAACAACGTTGTGATCGACGCTGACTCAAAAGTGCGGCGAACTTTGCTGTACGCTTGGCCCGGAGATGGCAAAACCCATGAAAGTTTTGCGCTCAAACTGGCTTTGCTTTACCTGGAGCGCGAAGGGATTTCCGCTGAACCAGCAGCAGCCAATCCTAAATACTTGCAGTTAGGCAAGGGGGTGTTTCAACCTTTTCAACCGAACGACGGTGCTTACGTTCGAGCAGACAGCCGCGGCTATCAAATTCTCGCTAATCCGCGTGGCCCGATCGGCAGTTTTGACACTGTATCGATGAGCGACGTGCTTTCTGGCAAAGTACCAGCGGATTTTGTCCGATCGCGCGCTGTGTTGATCGGCTCAACTGCGCCCAGCCTCAAAGACTTTCAGCAAAATTCTTACAGTTCCGGCTTGTTTGCTCCTCCCCAGCCGATACCTGGAGTCGAGCTTCAGGCTCATTTTTTGAGCCAAATTTTGAGTGCTGCGATCGACGGGCGTGGAGGTATCAAAGTTTGGCCCGAAGCTGCGGAGTGGCTGTGGATTTTACTGTGGTCTTGGGCGGGAGCAAGTGTAAGTTGGAACGTGCGATCGATCGGTCGATCGGCTTGCTGTTTGTTAAGTATCTGTCTCGGTCTGAGTGCCAGTTTATACTTATCGTTTTTGGCAGGTTGGTGGCTGCCGTTAATTCCTCCAATCCTCAGTCTTTTGGGTTCTGGCTGCGCAGTTGTGGGCTATCTAGCTAACTTGCAAGAAGAATTAAAACGTTCTAAAGAATTTTTACAATCGCTCATCGATACAATTCCAGACCCGATTTTTGTCAAGGATCGAAATCACCGCTGGGTTGTTTTGAATCAGGCATACTGTCGGTTTATCGGCTATCCTTTAGAAATTTTAACCTGCCGCACAGATTACGATTTATTTCCCCAAGCCGAAGCCGAAATATTTTGGCAGCAAAACGAATTAGTATTGCAAACTCACCAACCGCGAGAAAATGAAGAATATTTTACCGACGCTCACGGAGTTACCCATCTAATTGCGACGAAAAGATCCCTCCACAAAGATGCTGCGGGAAACCTATTTTTAGTTGGAGCGATCAGAGATATTACGGATCGCAAACGCCGGGAAGATGCCCTCAAACAAAAAAATGCCGAACTCAGCCACCAAGCTTATCACGATGCCCTCACCGGTTTGCCCAACCGCCAAATGTTCTACGAATGCTTGCATTCCTCTCTAGAAAGAGCCTATAGCAATCAGGAATTGGTAGCTTTACTGTTTTTAGATTTAGATGGATTTAAGTCAATCAACGACACTCTCGGACACAATGTAGGCGATTTGCTCTTAAAAACAGTTGCCAGTCGGCTCAAAAAATGCTTGCGCGGTAGCGATATTATCTCGCGGTTGGGCGGCGACGAGTTCACAGTTATTTTGCCTGCAATTCCCGGCCGCGAGGAAGCTGCGAAAGTAGCTGAAAAAATTCGGGACGCCATCATGCAGCCTTTCATTTTAGAAGAAAATACAGTTTCTGTAACTACAAGTATTGGTATTAGCTTGTACCCAATTGATGCTCAAAATCCAGAAACTTTAGTCAAAAATGCCGATGCTGCAATGTATCGCGCTAAGGAACTCGGGAAAAATCAATATCATTTTTTTTAATTAATTAATCATACCAGATCTGTCTGAAATACTCACTTTTTATGATGTTAGTTTGCGGAGGCGGACGAGCGTTTTTCTAGTAGCAATTTCAATCCCAAACGATCGAGGGTAAACAAACCCAGATTTAGGATTAATCATTTGTCATCTGTCATTAGATAGATTGAGAAAAAATATAGAAGTTATTACAGGAAGTTGTCGTCTCATATCAAATCCGGCAGCATCGGAATTATGAGCGTGCTAGCGTCACGAAGAACGGCATAGATCGTTCGCTCTCTTACGCTCGCACGCTATATCATCCCAATATATTATTCCGATGCCAGCGTCCATGAGGCGATCTTAATATTAAAAAATATTAAAAAATTAAGAAACTGAGACGGTAAACTAAATTTAAATCGCCAAAAAGCCTTGACTTAAAAGAGTTTACGTAAACTTACGAAATTTAATTAAAGTAAATGTAAAGATATCAGTGGAACTACGGAAATTGACAGATATAATAGGTGGTACATGACGTGCATCTACTTCGGTGATTTGGACAAAAATATGAACACTATGCGTACTTTGATTCAGCTCACAACAACGGCAACTGTGGCAGCAGGCTTGCAAGTGAGTACGATCGGCATGGCAAATGCGGCTCTACTTACCAGCAACTTCACAAACAGATCGACCCTCACAGTTTTGACAGTGGCACAAACCTCATCCTTTGGAAATCAAGCAAAAAAATACGAGCCCGACCCCAACGGGAACCCCAAAAGTGACGGTACGGGGACGCGCTGAACCCAACTTTTCAATCTTCTATCGGCCCAGATTTGTACCAATTGGCTCGATCGATCAAAGTATGGGTACACCAATCCGGCTCAGTCAGCGGGTAGTCAACTCGGTAGTGACCGCCTCGGCTTTCAGTGCGAAACGCAGCACTTTTGAGAATTAAGTAGCCGATATCCAATAAATTGCCAACTTCCCCCCAATTTCGCAAAATCGAGCTGTTTTGAACATCAGCAGGGGAAAAATCAATCATCTGTCCGGGCAGTAAATTCAGCAAAGTTTGACTCAAAGGCAAAGAGGCAAATTCTTGCCGCCAAATCTCAACTTGGACGATCGCACTCTCCAGATCGCTTTTTCCCCGGCAAATTCCGGCACTTTGCCAGACCAAATTCGGCAATTCGACCCGTAATTTTTCGATCGTCTCAATCTCTTTGTCAGAAATCGATTTTGCCCAGATTTCCCCTGCATCGAACTCATCTGGCAATACCTCGGGCTTTCGACCTCCTACCTGCAAAAGTCCCATCTGCGCCCCAAAAACCAGACATTCCAGCAGCGAATTGCTCGCCAAGCGGTTAGCGCCGTGTACCCCGGTGCTGGCAGTTTCTCCCACCGCGTACAAACCCGGAATCGAAGTTTGGTTAAATTTGTCAGCGACAATCCCTCCCATCCAGTAATGGGCGGCGGGCGTTACGGGTATCGGTTCGGAAAAAATATCGATTCCCCAATCGGCGCACACTTGAATAATATTCGGAAATCTGTAGCGGAGTCGATCGACCGCAATCGGGCGCAAATCCAGCCAAACGTGAGGTTCTCCCGTCTTCTGCAAGTGGCGGAAAATAGCGCGGCTGACGACATCGCGAGGGGCGAGTTCCCCACTGGGGTGAGAGTCAAAAGCAAAGCGATATTCCTTGCTGTCCACCAAATGAGCACCTTCTCCCCGTACCGCTTCGCTGATCAGAAACCTCGGCGCGCCCGCTTTGCTGAGGGCTGTCGGGTGAAACTGCACAAATTCTAAATCTCGCAGCAGTGCCCCAGCGCGCCACGCAATTGCCACTCCGTCCCCGGTACTTACTGATGGGTTGGTCGTTTGAGCAAAAACCTGTCCACCGCCGCCTGTGGCAAGCACCACGGCCTCTGCTCGCAGCCACTTGACCGTGGAGCCGCAAATCGCGCTAATGCCCTGACAGCGCCCTGTTTCGTCTAGCCACAGACTTAAAGCAAAGGCCGGGGATACGAGTTGAATGTTTTTGCGGCTCAATACTTTTGCTGTCAGGGTACTGACGACTGCTTTGCCCGTAGTGTCGGCGGAGTGGAGGACTCGACGGCGGGAGTGGGCGGCTTCTAGGGTGAGGGCTAAATCGGGGCCGGTGCGATCGAAAGCAACGCCCATTTTTACCAGGGAATCAATGCAGGCTGGCGCTTCTTCGACTAAAAATTTCACTGCTTCCAAGTCGCAAATACCGGCTCCGGCAGCTAGTGTATCCTGAACGTGCAGCGCTGCGGAATCTTCAGGGGCGATCGCGGCGGCAATCCCTCCTTGGGCCCAATCGCTGGCAGAAACAGGCAGGGTATTTTTATTGATTAAACCCACCTGCAAATGTTCTGGGAGGCAAAGTGCCGTGTACAAACCGGCCGCGCCAGCACCTATCACCAATACGTCAAATTTGTCAGTCATATACCAGAAGGAAGAAGGAAGAAGGAAGAAGGAAGAAGGAAGATCCAGTAAAATCAATAATTTGACTAATTTAACAGGTGCTAACCACCAAGGTGGTTGCTATGCTAAGCAGTCAGGCGATTTGAGATTTTAAATTTTAGAATTACTTCTGAAAAATTAAAGGCAGAAGTCATCAGCCTCAGAGAAAAAAAATCTTTTCTTTCTGCCTTCTGCCTTCTGCCTTCTGCCGACCGATGAGACCAAGTGCTATCTAGTCGTAGAGACCGTTATTCAACCTGGTGTCTCCTTCAATAAAGACTGATTCAACATCAGTTACGGTGAATTTGTCCATGTTAGCTTGCAGCACCTTTTTTTGAGGTTCCGTCAAGTTTGAAATGTTGAGTACATCCTCAACTTTTTCGTAAGGAGCGTTCTTAATGATTAGTCCAGCTAAAGTGGGATACAACCCTCGATATTCGCGAAAGTCCCGGACGGCGCTGTTGTTCAAATCAAGTTTTTTGCCGTATTCTGTGGCAAGCTTGTCATCGGCGCGATTGGTTCTAACCGGAGCTTCAACAGCTAAGAGCGAGGATGATGGCAAGACGATACGGCTAAACGTTGCCGCGATCGCGCTTTGGTCTCCAGCCCATGCAAAGCAGCCCAGCACTAAGCCCAATACTGCCAATAGACGACCCAATCGTTTCATGAAGTTTTGTCTCCCAATTTCATACACAGCATTTATGTAGAGATTACCATTTTGCTTATGCAGTTTTCGCAACAGATCGGCTGCGGGCAGAGGGCTGCTATAAAATTCACCTTTAGGTATTGACACCACGGACGAGATATGGTATTGACTTCGGCGCAGCCGGAATGATGAGGAGACGGCTACTAATAATTCCGATGGAACCGGAGACGATATGACACTCGCGGAAGCTCAAGCATAGCGCACAAGGTAATCGAAGGCGCTCCCAATTAAAAACTGGGATTGCCATTTTGAATGGGTTAATTTTTTGCCCCGCACCAAATTTTCTAGCTATCTAGGAATTTTTCCTTTGGTTTTGAGAAAAGCATTCAAGTCAGGATAAGTACCGCCGTAAATCACGCTGGGAGTGTCGTAACCCTTCAAAGCAACCGTGTGCTGCTCGAAAGCGTCCTGGGCTCCCAATTCCGTTAGGTATTTGTAGGTTGTTTCTCCGACGGCGATATCTTTACCGAGTTGCTTGGTGCAAGATTCCAGGCGAAATGCTGCGTTTACAGTATCTCCCAAGGCGGTGTAGTCCGATCGGTCGCTGCTACCAGAATTTCCCACCATTGCATAACCAGTATTGATTCCGGCACCGACTCGCAAAGGAAAAGGCAGCGGGTAACGGCTGCTGAGTTCGTCCGTTGCCTTGTGCAGTTGGCTCAAAGCTTGGCAAATCTGCATCATTTCCTCGCTGCTGACACCGCTGGGTTTGTGGAACCAGACGGCCATAATCGCATCGCCGATGTACTTGTCCACCCAACTGCCGTGTTCGCGAATGATTTGTCCAGAAGAGCGGAACCAGCTACCGATGACTTCTGACAGCAGGGTTTCGTCTAGCTGTCTGGTCAAAACTGTAAAGTCTCGGATGTCCATTACCATGACGCTAATCAGGCTTCGCACCGTCAAAGTCGCCGTAAAATCTTCAGAGTCATTGTCGTGTATTCGATCGAGCCGGCGGCCCGCAGTTGGGTTGTAGAAGTCCAATTCGGTTTGACCGAAAATAATTCGATCGCCATTTCGGAGCGTCACAGGAATACTCACCCGCCGCCCGTTGACAAAGGAACCGTTGCGGCTGCCCAAGTCGATCAGATAGAATTCTCCGGTCTCCATTTGCTGTAACATCGCGTGATTGCGGGAAATCCAGCGATCGACCAACACAAAATTATTGTCATCATTCCGCCCTACAGTCCAGCAATTGCTGCCGGAGAG
>JANNOR010000164.1:0-3383 GCA_031399265.1 Cyanobacteria bacterium SOY_34_metabat_3
TGAGTTTTTTCTAATTCTTGTCTTACCCATTGATTGATCATTTTAACCTCATTCCTGGGCGATCGCCCGATCGTTCAAAAGCACAGATGTTGATTTTTGTCAACTTTATTGTTAAGAAAGATGTTTATAAAGCATAGCTTAAGAAGGGGGGTTAGTGGGGATCTAGATTTAACAGTATTATCTGTTCTGATGGATCATCAAAACATAGCTCAATTCCGTGGTGGAATAACTCATCCTATTGACATAGGTTTAATTATTTGGTAACTCTCAGGGTAATCTGTTTTGTTGTCCACTCCCGGCTGGGAGATGCAGCTACAGATAACTTTCTAGTTGGTGGTTGCTCTCGATCGATCGCTTCAAGTAAGATTTCTAGCGGATTATTTGGGATTTCAAATCCTCTGGATACAACCTGCTTGTCAAGTGATGGTAGTTCTAACCAACGGAAGTTTACTTGATCGAGTGAAGCAAAGACTTTCACAGTATCTTCACCTGCTGAATTTGCTGTCATTGCCACAACTTCTTTCCTCCCTGCTTCTATAGTAGTAAAATTCTCTCCTTTATTTGGATAAATTTGCTCAACTGACCAGTCAGAGGCAATATCTAGGACAGCAACATTGAGAGCTTGCGAATAAGTATTCTGAATAGACAGAAATACATATTCACCTGCGATTACTGTTGGGTTACTGGAATCTGGAAACTTTTTCAACTGGGATTCCGGTGGAAGATCATCTCCTTCTCCATACACATCTGATGTTCCCAGCCACTTAATAACTAACTTATCGGCCATAGATGAACTTTTATCCCGGTTATCTAACTCTGCTGTAGCGTGATATTTGGCTAGATGAACTAATCGCTTTACGACTGTGTTAGCAGCATCAGGATCGCTGATTTTTACAGGAGCGATATTTTGATATGGATGTCCAGTGCGATCGCATATTTCATATTCTCCCTGGTCATTTACCGCAACTTGATAAGCAACTCCCTCAAAATCATCCTCACTGACTTTTTCTGCTGCTAGCTCCACCCAACCATTACCTGGGAGAGCTTTTTTGATAGCCTCGAAAGCATCTTGTGCTGCTGCTTCGTCAACAAGGGAAATTTGGCGAATCAGATTAATTGATGGAGTCACTAAAACGGCTCGATCTCCGTCTTCAACCTTCAGCTCTTTACCCTCAATTGGTTCAAGCTTGCATAGCGAGTCAGTTGCTCCTCTTTGGATGATTTTGCCGATCGCAATTCGATTTTCTGGGTTTTTCAAATTGGTTGTACTGCGCGGATAGATTGCAAATTCTGCTCCCTTAGCCACACCATGTACCTGACCTACTCCTAACTTAGCCTGCATTTCGCCTGTTTCGGCATTTTTCTCCACCTTTAAGACAGGGATTGTATATACAGTCTCAGCCAACTCATCGCCAAAAATAATCCGATTCACCTCACCCATCAGGATTGGGGTTTGTTGAGGAAATTGACTGTGGATTTTAGCATTAATGCGATCGAACAAATCCTGATAAGTTTGTCCGGGGTTTTGCTGTTTTAAAGTATCCAACAACCAATAAGTAAGCGCTCCATTCCGCTCTTTTGTTTCCCGATTAAAGGCATACTCGTAAGCAAATTCATTCAGGCGACAAGCTGCTAGAAGCACATAATCTCTGGCTGTATGTAGACCAGAAGGTTTTAGTCCGCGAGTAGTTTGTTCGGTGAGCGATAGCCAAGTTGCTGCTAGAGTTTCTAGAGGTGCTACCAGTTCTTGACCAGGTTTAAGAGGTTTTTCATCAATTGCTGCTCCTCCTCGAATTTCTACATCCCCTCGTGTAGCAGCTCCAGAGTGACAGCAATCCAAAATCACTGTAACTGTTAGTTTTTTATCTACCAATTCTTGCAGCAGTGGTGCTAGATCGAGATCGCGGATATACTGTCCTTCGGAAGTACCAATATCTGTAGGGACTAATACCTCATCAATTCCATCCTCACCTTTAAGAGATGGGAAAACTGTCTTTGCTCGTCCACCATGTCCTGAGTAGTGAATATATACCTGCGCCCCTTCCGCAGCCATTTCCCCCAGTTTCCTAAAGGCATCGATCGTATTCTGACGAGTTGGTAGTTTATCGGGCAATTCTAGAGGCTTGGTGGGCTCATTCGGGTCAACCGAAGCTGTCAGTTTCAAAATTTGTGTTTTGGGGACTTTCCGCTGATCGATTAAGAAAGCTTCTACATGATTAATATCTCGTACACACCCTCCAAGATTTTTGTAACGACTGCCATCAGGCAATACATTTGGCATATAACAGTCAATACCGATTAAGAGTGCGTAAATATTTGGTGTTTTTTGAGGTTGGTCAGCCATTTTAATTGCTTGCTACAGTGTTTTGGTCTAATTCAGCTCAAGCAATTTGTTCGAGGGTTTTCAACTCGACAATTCCGTCTGCGATTAAACCTTTTTTTTGCTGAAATTCCTTGACGGCTTTATCTGTTGCTGGCCCAAATTCACCGTCAGTCGCAGCTACAATGCCAGCCTTTTTTAAGGCTTCCTGAAGCTTGATTACATCCGAGCCTTCCATTCTGGGTATCTCCAAACGCAACGTTCTGGGCTGCTTATCCCACGGCGCTTTCGGAAATCCTGGAGCAGGAGAGCGATTAAGTGCATCTTCGGTTTGGGAACCAAAACCGCCATCTTCGGTAATCATTTGATCGGGATTGTTGTGATTCCAAAGCTGCTGAAATGCGAGTATTGATTGACTGCGAAGATCGATCGTGTCGCTACCTTGGTAGTCGAAGTGAGGTTCATCGCCTTCTAGGGGAATCCAGCCGTATTGTATCAAATAAGGTTCCCAGTCTCTGGCATCTACAATGTCGATCGCTAATCCAGTCTGGTGGTTGCTGCTTCCTGGTGGAGCGACAGGGTTGGAGTTATTGATGCGATCGTTATACAGCAGCATTTGTTGAGCGATCGTGCGGTAGGCAGAGCTCACTTGCATTGTTTGACCTCGATCTTGAATGGCTCTCTGGAGTGCCTGTTTGCCTGGGGATTGTACATAGGGAAAGGCTGCATCCTGCAAGTCTACATTGAGGTCAGAAAAATTCACAAAGGCATCTGTCACAATCAGTTGCAGTTGATAGATTAACTGCTGGGATAAGCCATTGACCACCGCAGTTGAAGACATGGGTGCGTCTTGGAGCAATCCGGGGAAACTACCTCGAACTCCCAACAAATCCCGTTGGACAAATTCTTCGCAGGCTTCGATAATTACAGGTCGATTAAATAGAATATCGCTTGACTTATTCATCGTTTTATCCAATAAGGTTGAATTCGATCTATCCTGGATGTGAAAACTCTATTTGTAGGGTATGATTGTTGCACTTTACCCCTACGTAGCTTGTGAAAA
>JANNOR010000171.1:0-23637 GCA_031399265.1 Cyanobacteria bacterium SOY_34_metabat_3
CGGCATGGCGGGAGAAGCGGGAATTCAAGATGTCGGGGCGCTGAGACAGTCGGTAAAAACGCAAAAAACCGATGAAGGTTGGTTGGTGACATCGCGCCGGATTGCCAAAGCAGCCCGCAAGGAAGTTGACAAACCAGAAAATCGCCATCTCGATTGTTATACTTTTGACGAACTGATTGATGTTGATGCTGATTTTAGCGGCTATGTCGAATGGTTGGAAAACGAAGTTAAACGCAGGCAAATCGATGGTAAATACGTGCCTCTCGGTTGTACGAAAGCTGAGTTAGACTCCGTTAATAAGCGACAAATTGATGCGAGTTATTACGGCGAAGAGGACGGCTGGATTGACGGTTATATCGACTTGTGGATGGACGATCCGGCGAAGGAACATATCTCAGTTTTGGGCGAATTCTGGACGGGGAAAACTTGGTTTGCTTTTCACTATGCTTGGACGGCTTTGCAGCGCTACCAACAGGCAAAACAAAAAGGAACTCAACGGCCTCGGTTGCCTTTAATTATTACTTTGCGCGACTATGCAAGAGCTTTGAATGTTGAGAATGTTTTGGCGGGTTTCTTCTTTACTCAGCACAATATCCGACTGAATAGCGAAGTGTTCGACCAACTGAATCGGATGGGTAAGTTGCTGTTGATTTTTGATGGGTTTGATGAAATGGCCGCTAAGTGCGATCGACAGCAAACAATTAACAACTTCTGGGAACTAGCAAAAGTGATTGTTCCCGGTGCAAAAGTCATTTTAACTTGTCGCACGGAACACTTTCCCGAAGCCAAAGAAGGACGCGCTTTATTGAATGCCGAATTAAAAGCCTCGACTGCGAATCTCAGCGGAGAAACGCCGCAGTTTGAAGTATTGGAATTGGCAGCATTTGACGACGACCAAATCCGCCAAGTATTGTCTCACCAAGCCGATGCCGAAACTGTAGCGCAGGTGATGAACAATCCGCAGTTATTGGATTTGGCGCGGCGGCCGGTGATGGCGGAATTAATCTTAGAATCATTGCCGGATATTCAAGCAGGTAAACCCGTGGATATGTCGCGGGTATATTTGTATGCGGTGCGGCGGAAAATGGAACGGGATATCAAGGCAGAAAGGACGTTTACATCGCTAGCAGATAAGTTATTTTTCCTGTGCGAACTGTCCTGGGAAATGCTATCAACAGACCAGATGAGTTTGAATTATCGGCTGTTTCCCGACAGGATTCGTCGCTTGTTTGGGGCTGTGGTGCAAGCAGAAAAGGATTTAGACCACTGGCATTACGACATGATGGGTCAAACGATGTTAATTCGCAATGCTGAGGGCGATTATTCTCCGGCACACAGGTCGCTTTTGGAGTTTTTTGTGGCGTATAAGTTGGCGGCAGAGTTGGGAGTTTTGCCTGCTGATTTTACGGAGTTATCGCAGGCACAATTGTATTTGGATAATTCTGTTGAGTCGGTGGATTATAGTTGGTCGGCGTATTTTAGCCGTGAGGCGGATCGTGCGGGCGAGATTGTGCCGATTCCGGCTTTGAAGGGTTTTGTTAGTGAAAGTTTGGGGCAACTGCTTAATAGTTTTGGGCGGGAACCTTTGACGAAGGCGGTGATGGATTTGCTGGTGCCGATGCTGGCAAAAACTGAGTTTGTTGGTGAGGTTAAGTCGAGATTGTTGGAAGTTTTGGAGGCGACTAAAGGTAAAAGTGAGGCGGAAGTTGGTTATATCGGTGGGAATGCGGCGACGGTATTGGTGAAGGTCGATTCGGCTGTTTTGGAAGGGAGAGATTTATCGCGGGCTGTGATTAAAGGTGCGGATTTTTCTGATGCTAGTTTGCGTCGGGTGAATTTTGCTGGGGCGAATTTGAGGGATTCTAGTTTTATTCAATCTTTCGGTACGATTTTTGCAGTAGCATTTAGCCCTGATGGCAAACTGTTAGCTACAGGTGGTACAGATGGCGTAGTTCGTTGTTGGGATGTTGCTAGTGGAAGAGAAATTTTGACTGGTAAAGGTCACAATAGTTGGGTAAGTTCAGTCGCATTTAGTCCTGATGGTAAAACTCTGGCTAGCAGCAGTGACAGCACTGTAAAGTTGTGGAATTGCCACAGTGGTGAATGCTTCCAAACTTTGCTAGGTCACAGTGATATGGTACGTTCAGTTGTATTCAGTCCAGATGGTAAAACTCTGGCTACTGGCAGTGATGACCGAACTGTAAAGTTGTGGAATTGCCACAGTGGTGAATGTCTCCAGACTTGGCAAGGTCACAGCAATTGGGTACGTTCAATTGCATTTAGTCCAGATGGTCAAACTCTGGCTAGCGGTAGTAATGACCTAAGTATAAAATTGTGGGATTGTCGCAATGGTGAATGCCTCAAGACTTGGCGAGGTCACAGCAATTGGGTACGTTCAGTTGCCTTTAGTCCAGATGGTCAAACTTTGGCTAGCGGTAGTTATGACCGAACTATAAAATTGTGGGATTGCCACAGTGGTGAATGCCTCCAGACTTGGCAAGGTGACAGCAATTGGGTACTTTCAGTTGCCTTTAGTCTAGACGGTAAAACTCTGGCTAGTGGCGGTTGTGACAGCACTGTCAAGTTGTGGGACTGTCGCAGCGGTGACTGTCTCCAGACTTGGCAAGGTCACAGCAATTGGGTACGTTCAGTTGCCTTTAGTCCAGACGGTAAAATTTTGGCTAGTGGCAGTAATGACCGAACTGTCAAGTTGTGGGGCCGCAGTGGCGAATGTCTCCAAACTTGGCAAGGTCATAGCAATTTGGTACGTTCAGTTGCCTTTAGTCCAGATGGTAAAACTCTAGCTAGCGGTAGTGATGAGCGAACAGTCAAGTTGTGGAATTGTCACAGCGGTGAATGCCTTCAGACTTGGTATGGCCACACTGATTGGATAAATTCAGTCGCGTTTAGTCCAGACGGTCAAACTCTGGTTAGTGGCAGTGATGACAGCACTGTTAAGCTGTGGGATTGTCGCAGCGGTGACTGTCTCCAAACTTGGCAAGGTCACAGCAATCAGGTAGTTTTAGTTGTATTTAGTCCAGACGGTAAAACTCTGGCTAGCAGCAGTAATGACAGCACTGTAAAGTTGTGGGATTGTCGCAGCGGTGACTGTCTCCAGACTTGGCAAGGTCACAGCAATGTGGTGCGTTCAGTTGCCTTTAGTCCAGACGGTCAAATTCTGGCTAGTAGCAGTAATGACCGAAGTATAAAATTGTGGGATTACCACAGTGGTGAATGCCTCCAGATTTGCCAAGCTCACACTGATTGGATAAATTCAGTCGCGTTCAGTCCAGATGGTCAAACTCTGGCTACTGGCAGTAATGACCGAACTATAAAATTGTGGGATTGCCACAGTGGTGAATGCCTCCAGACTTGGCAAGGTCACAACGATTGGATATCTTCAGTCGCGTTTAGTCCAAACGGTAAAACTCTCGCTAGTAGTAGCGGTGATGGCACAATTAAGCTTTGGGATGTCAAGACTGGTGAGTGCCTCAAAACGCTGATAGCTGAAAGACCTTATGAGGGCATGAATATCGCGGGTGTTACGGGTTTGACGGATGCTGAAAAAACGACGATCGCATCTTTAGGGGCTGTGTGCGATCTGGTTTAATATTGCGGGGGATCTAACTCAAAGAAACCGGGTTTTTCGTAGATTTAAGGCTGCGATGGGGATTTTTCCAAAAAACCCGGTTTCTGCCTGGCTTCATACATTTGTTGTGGCAGAATATTAAGAGCGATCGACCTTATTTGCGATACAATTAACTATAAGTAGTGAATTTTGGGAGTTGCTAAAATGAACACTGTTAAATTATCGATCGAGGGCGATCGCCAAACTGTAGTTTTACCGAAGGAATACCAGTTTCAAGATAACGAAGTTTATATCAAAAAAATAGGTAACGTTGTTGTTTTAATCTCCAAAGACAATCCGTGGCAAATCTTGTTTGATAGTTTAAAACTTTTCTCTGAAGATTTCATGGAAACTAGAGAACAGCCTGCTTTGGAGATCAGAGAGGCACTGGAATGAGATTTTTACTAGATACTAATAAGCTGTATCTATATCATCAAGCGTCAACCACCTCAAGTCTTAGATAAATTTCGGACACTCGATCTATCTGATGTGGGTATTTCATCTATTACTGTTGCGGAACTTGAGTACGGTGCTTACAAAAGCCAGCAAACCGATCGCAATCGGGTTGCATTCAATCAATTTCTCATGCCCTTAGAAATTGTACCTTTTGATGAGCGGGCAACGCAAAATTACGGACAATTGCGATCGCAGTTGGAACGACAAGGCATAGTTATTGGTTCGATGGATATGCTGATTGCATCTCAAGCACTTAGTCTGGGATTGATTTTGGTTACTAATAACGTGAAGGAATTTTCACGAATTCCCGATTTAGTCGTAGAAAACTGGGTTGGGTAGTTATTTTAAAAGCTCGATCGCACTCAAAGTCAAAGAAACCGGGTTTTTCGTAGATTTAAGGCGGCGGGGATTTTGCCAAAAACCCGGTTTCTGCCTGGCTTCATACTTATTTACGATACAATTAACTGTTCAGGATGCAGCAAATCAGCGATGAACTCTCAGACAAAAACGCCTTTATTAGATGCTTTGCGCGATCGCACAAATCACCCTCACTCCCCATTTTACGCCCCCGGACATAAAGGCGGCCAAGGAATATCTGGGCCACTGGTTGAATTGTTGGGCGCGCAAGTATTTCAAGCCGACTTGCCAGAATTACCAGAATTAGATAATCTCTTTAATCCAGAGGGCGTAATTGAAGAAGCTCAAAATTTAGCTGCTGAGGCATTTGGCGCTGAATTTACTCGGTTTTTAGCAAACGGTTCGACTTGCGGAATCATCGCGGCAATTGTCGCGACTTGCGGGCCAGGAGATAAAATCATCCTACCTCGAAACATCCATCAATCGGCAATTTCTGGTTTGATTTTATCCGGCGCAATTCCCATTTTTGTCAATCCAGAGTACAACTCGGATTGGGATATTGCCAACTGCATCACCCCAGAATCCGCAGCAGCAGCCCTAGAACAAAATCCCGACGCGAAAGCAGTTATGGTGGTTTACCCAACTTATCACGGCGTTTGCGGGGATTTGCGGGCGATCGCCAAAATTACCCATCAATACAACATACCGTTATTAGTAGATGAAGCCCACGGCGCGCACTTCAATTTTCATCCAAACTTGCCCGAATCAGCACTATCAATCGGCGCTGATTTAACAGTACAATCAATCCACAAAACCCTCGGTGCAATGACACAAGCATCGATGCTGCACGTTAAAAGTTCTAGGGTAGATATCCAAAAACTAAATAGAGCATTGCAGTTAGTACAATCTACCAGTCCGAGTTACTTATTATTAGCATCCTTAGACGCAGCCCGCCAACAAATTGCACTTCACGGCGAACAGTTGATGGCCCAAACTTTACGATTAGCAGAAAAAGCGCGCTCGGGCATATCTCAAATTCCCGGTTTATCAGTTTTAGAACTATTAAATACACCGGGTTTCGTCGATTTAGACCAAACGCGGCTAACAGTAAAAGTATCCGATTTAGGATTAACAGGATTTGCCGCCGATGAAATTCTGCACTCTCAACTCGGCGTTACAGCAGAACTTCCCATGCTGCAACATTTAACATTTATTATTAGTTTGGGAAATAGAGAATCAGATATTGACAATCTAGTTAAAGGTTTTATGATTTTAGAAGCAAGAAAAACCCGCCAAGGGGGAAAAGAAGAAGAACCCCCCCCTGCCCCCCCCAAGGGGGGAAAATTAGGAAGAAGGAAGAAGGAAGATTTTTCCCATCCCCCACTTTCCCCCCGGGATGCCTTCTTTTCGCCAACGGAAACAGTAGAAGCAGACAAAGCAGTCGATCGACCCAGCGCCGAACTCATCTGTCCTTATCCCCCAGGAATACCCGTTTTGATGCCCGGTGAAATCATTACCCAACAAGCCCTTGAATACCTGCAACAAATCCTTGCCGGCGGCGGAAAAATCACAGGTTGCAGCGATCCGAGCCTCCAAACTCTCAAGGTTGTGCGACAGTAAATATGAAGCCGGTAAAGATCGGAAATGACGAAAGTGGGAAAATATTCCTTCTTCCTTCTTCCTTCTTCCTTCTTGCTTCTTCCTTCAATTTAAAGAACTATGCTTTGGCCCTACGTCACTCCTGGTATCCCAGACGATTTATTTGAACGTTTACCGGGAATTCCCATGAGTAAGCGAGAAGTCCGGCTGCTGTTAATCTCCCACTTGCGACTGCAAGCAGACTCAGTAGTTTGGGACATCGGTGCAGGTACTGGTACGATCGCCGTAGAAACAGGTTTGCTGTGTCCCAAAGGTCGGATTATCGCCGTAGAAAGAGACGAAGAAGTAGCAAGCTTGATTCGCAGAAATTGCGATCGATTCGATCTCAACAACGTAGAAGTCATAGAAGGCAGTGCCCCGGAATGCCTCAAAAATTTGTCCAAACCCCCCCACCGAGTTTGCATCGAAGGAGGTAGGCCGATTAAAGCCATTGTCCAAGAAGTCTGGGGGTACTTGCAACGGGGCGGTCGAATTGTAGCCACAGCCAGCAATTTAGAGAATCTTTACGCCCTTTCCGAAAGCTTCGCCCAATTGCAAGTCCGCAATATCGAGGTTGTTCAGTCCGCCGTCAACCGCTTGGAGACTCGGGGCTTGAGTCAAACCTTTGCCGCTGTCAATCCCATCTTTATTCTCAGCGGCGAAAAGCTTGATTAGTCAGCAGTCAGCAGTCATTAGTCACTAGGGTAAACAACCCTACGCATAATGCAACGGCTTTCTGTAGCCTTGATAGGATCTCCCCGAATTGCAAGGCAATACCTAACCTTCGAGAGGGTTTACAGCTTATGGCGCGGGGCTTCTCGGGCTATAGCTAATGACTGATAACTAATGACTCATGACTAAATGTAAAATTTAACCTTTTTTAAGTCCCGTTAACCTTCATAATAATAAGGGCGAGCATAGCTGGATTGACCGCCTGACTTGAAATATTTCGATAACCGACGGGAAATGCGGGTTAGCAGTGCCAGGTAAGAAGTCATGTCCTAACACAATCGAAAATCCACGCGTCCCAAATCCCAAATCCACGCATCGAATCACCCACCGCTGTCTCCTGTGAGAAATTCATTTTATGCCTTGGTCTCGTATCCTGAGTGGAATAGTTGCGATCGTCCTTGCTTTGGGAATGATTGTTTTGGGGGGATGGTACTTTACCATCGGCTTCGGGATCATCGTTTACCTGGGCCAATTAGAATATTTTCAACTAGCCCGGGCTAAGGGTATTGCACCTGCTGCCAAAACTACCTTAGTTGTCAGTCAAGTTCTGCTAATTACCGCCGCCCTTGCACCGCAACTTGTAGATGCGATGTTTCCCCTTGCTGGAACCTTCATCTGTTTTTACCTGCTGTTCCAACCGAAGTTATCGACCATCGCCGATATTGCCTCCTCAATTTTAGGATTGTTCTACGGCGGTTATTTGCCCAGCTATTGGATACGGCTGCGAGTCGGACTCGACCCAGCCAATCTCGCTACAACCGAATTTTCGCAAGCAGTAGCAAGCAATTTGCCCGTTAACATTTACCCGTCGCCGTCTTGGACAAGTTCCAGCAGCATATCTTTAGGATTGACTTCCCTGCTGCTGGCTTTCCTCTGCATCTGGGCCGCTGACATTGGGGCTTATTTTATGGGCAAATTCTTCGGTCGCACTAGCTTGTCCCACATCAGCCCCAAAAAAACCGTTGAAGGTGCCGTATTTGGAGTTTGCGGCAGCATCGCCGTGGCCGCCGCCGGGTCTTGGTATTTGCACTGGCCTGCGTGGCCCTATACTGGGGTTGCTTTTGGTCTGTCGATCGGTGTTGCTAGCTTGTTGGGAGATTTAACTGAGTCGATGATGAAGCGAGACGCCGGGGTTAAGGATTCGGGACAGTTGATCCCCGGCCACGGCGGTATTCTCGATCGCACTGACAGTTATGTTTTTACCGCGCCCTTAGTCTACTATTTTGTGACTTTGTTTTTGCCCGCGATCGACTCTTTTTTAATTAATCGGTAATTGGGCATTGGGCATTGGGCATTGGGCATTGGGCATTGGGCATTGGGCATTGGGCATTGGTAACAGTCAACTGTCAACAGCCAACATTTAACTAACTAAGGCAAAACTCTAATTCCGCCCCGACAAGCAATCTCCCCAGGACTCAAAATCAACTCATCAATTGCAACTTCCTGTCCGAAATCAATTTTAAAATCATTGAAATTACTACTCTTTAATTCTCCATCAAATTCGATTTCTGGTGCTTCAAACATCAATTCGCGACCGCTAGCAATCCGCAAACCAGTCCGCAATACAACAGGAATTTGCGTACCGCCAGCGCGCAAAATAGTCGCCCTTAGCGTTAACAAACCAGCCTCAATTGCGATCTGCGAATTTTGCAACTTCAGCGACTTTTCCCGATCGGCGATCGGCAGCAGGGGCAGCAAAAATTCATTCAAAGCATCAGCCAGCAAAGGCGCTTTCAGCGACGCATTCAAATCCGCTTGGCTGACGCTCAAAACGCCTGCCACGGGAACGGATTCTTTCAGGCGCAGCGGTTTGCCTTTGAGAGCTTGACCGAGGTTGATGCGAATGCCGCAGCCCTCTAGGGCAACTTCAGTTATGTGTAATCCTTTATACACAGCACCGCGAGCAGCCACCGTTACTTTGGGGATCGCACCGCTGAAGATTTGCCGATCGCTCCCCTCAATTTTCACCTTCAACTCGTCAACCTGCTGAACTTGCGATCGCAGCCACAACTGCACCGCCGGAGACAGCACCGAACTCGCGATCCGACTGCCCGATTTCGGCGCAGGTGTCCCCGGATCCTCGGCGAGATTAGCAGTCTTACCAGAGCCAGGAGCGCCAGCTATATTGTCAAATAGAAGAGAGTTGCGATCGACAGTCATAAACAATTTCAGAATCTAAACCTTAATATTCAAGCACAGAAATTTAACTCACGCCTCGCACATCCCGTCTCGCCAGCCCGGTTGAGGGACAGATATTCTGACTTTTACGATCGACTGGGTTGACTTGCGTTCGTCCTAAATAACCCCAAAAGCCAGCCGCAATCTCGAATCAGCAACGCCTGAAGCACAAAAATTATCGCCCTTTCTCCCTTCGGCAATTCTGGGCGAGTTCGGCAGTTTTGCGATCCCCAGGTAAATTTCGCGATCGAGCGTATAAAATTAACCAGCAGTACGGAATTTATGGTAGTGTTGGTTTATAGTCGGGTCAGACCCACACCTCTGGCATCAGCAGCAAACCAACGGTGCAGACCTGTGCCTGCCGCAAGTCTTTTCCTCGTAGTTTTTGCACAACATTCAGGGTAATGCCATAAGGACAATCTGCACTCTTACCGAGCGCCCTGTAATGATTTGTCGGCATTGTAATTTATTCCCAACCAGGAATTGAGCCTTGCCAGCATCGGTTAATCAATTAACTGTGTCGTGTTTCCTCCCCACCGCTTTTTGTTGGGGTTTCCACACTCCCGTCATGTCCGATCAAAGGTTGCAAAAAATTCTCGCCCAGTGGGGCATTGCCTCTCGCCGTCTTGCAGAACAGATGATTGTAGCTGGACGAGTCCGAGTTAATGGCAAAATTGTTTGTTTAGGACAAAAAGCGAATCCCGATCGCGATTCGATCGAAGTCGATGGAGTCCCCGTGAAACCACAGGATCGACCCGCAGAGGTTTATCTGTTGCTCAACAAACCCGCAGGCGTAGTTTCTACTTGCAGCGACCCGCAAGCCCGATCGAAAGTTCTCGACCTCCTGCCGCCCAAACTGCGCTCTGGTCAAGGCATCCACCCCGTAGGACGCCTAGATGCAGATTCCACAGGTGCCCTCTTGCTCACCAATGATGGTAAGCTGACATTTTGTTTGACCCATCCGCGTCACTCGATCTCCAAAACTTATCAGGTTTGGGTACTCGGCGAACCCCCGGAACCCATACTGCAAGCGTGGCGTCAGGGCATCATTTTGTCCGGTAGAAAGACTTTACCCGCAAAAGTTAAAATTCTCGATCGCGCGCCAGACCAAACTCTGTTAGAAGTCATTCTATCAGAAGGGAGAAACCGGCAGATTCGGCGAACGGCCCAACAGTTAGGATATCCCGTAGTGCGCCTGCACCGCACAGCCATCGGCCCGATTCAATTGCAGCCACCATGCTCGCCAATATTGCCACCAGGCTCCTATCGACCCCTTGAAGATTCGGAAATTATTTTTTTATGGAATCTAGTCAACCTAACATCAATAAATGTGCCAGCAAATCCCCAGGAGCACAGCATATGACAAAGAATTTATTGTTTTTATTCTTCAAAACAACTAAGCAGAAACTACATTCCCAAGAACCCGAAACACCTCAGAAAAAGCTAGCGGAAATAGGGGATCAACTCCGCCAATACCGCGAACAGCAGTCGATTTCTTTGGACAAAGTAGCCGTGGTAACAATGATTCGGCGGAATCTGCTGCAAGCCATCGAGGAAGGTCAACTCGACCAACTCCCCGAACCAGTCTACACTCAGGGTTTGATCAAGCGGTACGCCGAAGCAATGGGTTTGGACGGAACTCAGTTTGCAGGCTTTTTCCCGATCGAACCGCCACAGCGATCGTCCGCCAAGCTATCCTGGCAAAATGGGCCTCAGTTGCGACCGATTCACCTGTACCTCTTTTACACATTTTTAATTATCTGTTCTGTCAATGGCTTATCTCAGTTGATCGGCAGTTCTGGGACAGCAAAAAACAGTGCGGGAACCGAAGAATTAGCACTCGGGCAGCAAGAACAAGCTCGTTTAGTTGCTGAAGCATCGAGCGCCTCAAAAAATCAGAAAGCCGATAGTTATGCGGCTGTCGAAGCAGTAAGAACCGGCCAAAATGTAGATAAATCTACTAATAAAGCTGTGATGGTTAGCCTCACTTTTAAGGCCGACTCCTGGATGCAGGTTGAAGTCGATGACAAAATAGAGTTTGATGGAATTTTACCGATCGGCACTGTCCGCACCTGGCAGGCAGATCGCAAATTGGTAGTTTTAGCTGGTAACGCCGGCGGGGTAATGATTGCTGTTAATGACGGACAATCTGAACAGCTCGGAGAGCTTGGAGTCCCCAAAGAAGTTGTTTTTAAAGCCGACGAACTCAAGCCTTCAGAAAAGCCAAAATAATCAAGGGTAATCGGGCATGGGGCATGGGGCATGGGGCATCGGGCATCGGGCATCGGGCATAGTTAGTAGTTAGTAGTTTTTCTAATAACAAATAACAAATAACAAATAACCAATGCCCCATTCCCAATGCCCAATGCCCAATGCCCAATTCCCAATTCCCCATTCCCCATTCCCCACAATCAATTTTTCTGGGGAGAACGCCCGCAGATGTAAGTCATGCTTTTGAGCCGATCGCGCACCTCCCAATTCAAAGCTTCAGGCCGATACCGCCAGCCCCAATTTCCCTCTGCTTTCCCCGGAAAATTCATCCGCGCGTCAGTATCCAAACCCAACAAATCTTGAAAAGGCACTACTGCCAAATTAGCAATAGAAATCCAACCCATGCGGATTAAAGACCAGTGAATTCCTTGGGGATCGATGCAGCCCAAATAACGCAAAACCTCATCTCTTTCGTAGTTTTGCAGTTGATTGAACCATCCCACAGTCGTATCGTTGTCGTGAGTGCCAGTATAAACTACGCAGTTGCGAACGTAGTTAAAAGGCAAAAAAGGATCGCCTGGGCCTGCGCCGAAAGCAAACTGCAAAATCTTCATTCCCGGAAACTCGAACCGATCGCGCAAAGCTTCCACTTCTGGAGTAATTACCCCCAAATCCTCAGCGATAATCGGCAAGTTGCCGAACTTCTCGTTAATCACCTCAAACAAAGCTGTTCCCGGCGCTTTAATCCACTCTCCCTCCATCGCAGTAGTCTGTCCGCGCTTCACCGCCCAGTAAGCATCAAATCCTCGAAAATGGTCGATCCGAGTCACGTCTACATAATCGAAAATCGCCTCAAAACGCTGCACCCACCACTGAAAATTATTTGCTTGCAGCTCCTCCCAATTGTAAACAGGGTTGCCCCACAATTGACCTGTGGAGCTAAAGTAATCCGGCGGAACTCCCGCCATTAAAGCTGCTTCTCCCGTGGCTTCATCCAAGCAGAATGTTTCTGGATGAGACCACACATCCGCGCTGTCGTGAGCTACATAAATTGGGATGTCGCCAATAATTTTAATGTCGCGCAGGTTCGCATAGCGTTTCAACTCTGTCCACTGGCGGAAAAACTCAAACTGGACGTATTTGTAGTAATAAATCTCAGTATTTAGCTGCTGGCGCCACTTCTCGACGGACTCTGGTTCTCGACGGGCAATTTCTGGTTCCCAGTTGTTCCAGCTAACACCGCCAAAGTTGTCTTTTAGTGCCATAAATAAGGCATAATCTTCCAGCCAACTCTGTTTGCTTTCACAAAAAGCTGAGAATTCTTTTTGCTGGATCGGCGATGCTTTGGCTTTGAAGTTTTCGCAAGCTTTTTTGAGCAAAGGCACTTTCAGGGCGATCGCCCGATCGAACTCTACAAAATCCAGGGGAAATTCTGGCAAATTAGCGAAGTCTTCATCTGCAAGCAATTGCTCGTCCCGCAACAGTTCTGGGTTAATCAGCAGCGGATTTCCCGCCATTGCTGAATAGCACGAATAAGGAGAATTGCCGTATCCTGTCGGGCCCAGCGGCAATATCTGCCAGTATTGCTGGTCGCTCTCTACTAAAAAGTCAATAAAGCGATATGCTTCTATTCCCATGTCCCCAACGCCAAATCGGCTGGGAAAAGATGTCGGGTGGAGTAGAATGCCGCTAGCTCGGGGAAAAAGCATAATCTATCTAAAGATATAGGAGTTAAACATTGACAATTTGCCCGATATTCCATACAACTTAAACTTCGCAGTTTTTTGGGAGATTTTTAGGGCAAATACTTTTGTGATTGTCTCATATTTTCTGCCGGAACGTGCTTGCGAAATATTTGTTTTGGACTCTCCTGACAACTGCTGAGAGCCAAAAAAGACTCCCGATGCTTAAATCCTTGCGGTCGATCGCTTCTTGCTTCTTTTTACCAGCTCAGCTTCGCCGAAGACAGCCTTCTTCCTTCTTCCTATTCTTCCTTCTTCCATAACTTTTCCTTTGGTTTCGCCGCATCTCTCTACAGTCTTAAATTGCACGCGGGCCAAAAATCAGCCATCGCTTTTTTCAGAGCCAATGCACAAATTAGCCGGCTGTTTTTGGATCTCAAGAAACAGTCGGCTGAGAAATGACCTAAAAAGATGCCCGGTTTAGGCTTGCTTGTCCAGCAATTTCTGCACTTGTTTGAGAGCTAAAGCGCCGACATTGTAAGCTGCCCAGCCGCCCGCCAACAAGACCGGCATCAATACTATTAGTATGCGGAAGTCAAAATCCATGAGTTCTCCTCCTAAAGTTTTTTAACAAATTCTCATAATCTATTTGTATCTCATTTTGTCGCCATTGTTATGACTCTTTCAGCAAATATTGTCGCTCGCTTGAAACTTCCTCCACCTACCTGGCCATCGCCCAATCCTGACATCGCCCTGCAGCAATCGAGTTCGATTCTCAGAGCGAGAGCGGCTGCTGCGAAGGCTCTCGCTACAGCAATCATTCCACAATCTGTTTCGCAATCCCTTCCACCACCTTAGTTAGAGGGTCGTTAGGGAAGTGCAGGGCAAACACCCCCTTGCTGGCGAGCAGCATCATTTTGTCGCTGTGGGGCAGAACTCCTGCCACTGGGATGTTGTAAATACTCTCTACTTGCTGCTTCAAATCATCGAAATCCAAGGATTCTGGGGCTTTGTTGATCGTCATTAAAATCTTGGGAACTTCTAATTTGCGGGCGACATCTACCGTCACAGCCGTGCCCTGAAAATCTTGCTGATCCGGACGCAGAATCAGCAGCAGGATGTCGGAAATGGTGATGCTCAGAAGGGTTTCTTCGTTCAGCCCCGGGTGCGTGTCGATAAATAAGTAGTCTAAGTCCAAAACCTCGATCAGTTCGCCGAAGCCGTCGGTAAGCAGTCCCACGTCGTAGCCTTCGCGCAAAACTCGCGCTATCTCTCCTGCTTTAATGCTCGAAGGAATCAGGTACAGAGTGCCGTTACTGGCTAATTTTGGCAGCAGCGAACTCACATCGTAGGCTGTTTCCGCGATCGGACACCGACCCCAAAGATAATCGTTCAGACAGCGATCCATGTTGCTCTCGCTGAAACCGAACAGTACGTGAATCCCCGGTGATTGAATGTCTGTGTCCACAATCGCCACCCGATTTCCGCCGCGAGCGATAATAGATGCCAGATTTGCAGTCGTGTTCGATTTGCCAGTTCCACCCCGGTAAGAGTGGACAGAGATGATTTTGGACATGATATGCGTATGAAAGTAAGAAACGGCGAGAATCAATTATGATGCAATTCTGCTTTGTAAAACTTACCTAAACTTGTCTAAACCCATTTTTAGACACAATTCGGAGTTTACTTCCTACGCTATTGGGTAGACGGCTAATCCCAAGATAAACGGTAATCGCCCCTAAAGCCGAGGGTTTCCAATTTAAAATATTTAGACTTGCGTTCCAGTCCCGATCTAAAGATATGCCACAATCCCGTGACAATCAAAAGTCCGAATGCTTAGTGGCATATCTTTTTTAGTGCCACAATTCGAGCAAGTTTTAGTGCTGGGGAACCATTGGTCTACCAGCACTAAATTTCCCCCATACATTTTGCACTTATAATCAAGTTGGCGTTTGAACTCGTAAAAACCCAGATCGAATATTGCTCCAGCCAGCTTGTGATTCGCCATCATGCCCTGAACGTTCAAGTTTTCAATCTTGATTAGCTTAAAAGTTTTGGCTAAATAAGTTGTTAGCTTGTGAAGGAAGTCTAAACGAATACGAGCTATCCGTGCAGGTCGCCGACGGATTTTATGGTAGGTTTTGCGCTGATTTTGGGAGCCTATTACCTGTTTTGATGCTTGGCGCTGTAAGGTAGCAAGTTTGGTTTTCGCTTGTTTTAACGGCTTTGGTGCATCAAAGACCTGTTGGTTTGACAGGGTGGCAAAAGAATTAATGCCTACATCGATTCCTACAGAGCTTTCAGATTGTTTCTCGGGCAAACGTTCGGCATCAACGCAAAAGGAAACAAACCAACGACTTCCTTCTTTTGAAATCGTAAAAGTTTGGGATACGAAGCCACATTCTAAGGGTTCATAAAGTCGAAAAGTTCCCAAGGTAGGAATCTTAATGGTGCTGCCAGCGTTTAGTAAAACTTTGCCGTTAGACGAATCGACTGTAAAAGATTGACCGTCTCGGCGGCTAGCGAATCTTGGATGACCTGCTTTCCCAGAGCGATATCTACTAAAAGCATCTTTCAAGTCAATCAAAGCATTTTGATAAACTCGACTAGACAACTGGTTCATCCAGCCAAATTCAGGCTGTTTCTTGACGTGGTTGGTAAGAACTTTTTTAACTTCGTTGAGAACCTTCGAGTCTGTGAATTGTCCCTCGCTATACATTTGAATCCGCAAGCTCAACCCAAAGTTAAATACTACGCGCCGGAATCCTGCGTGTTTTGCCATCAAAGTCGCTTCTCTGTTATTTAGTTTGAGCGCTCGTTTAATACCAAACACAAAACTTCCTCTCAATAATCAACTATGGAGAATTTTAGCAAACTATTTGGCACTTTAGTCTTGCTCAATGCAGTCGAGCTGTATCTCATTTTTCGTTTCCCCCCAAATCCTCCTGGTCTGTTAAACTATCAATCTTTTCATCTTTTACTCTCTTTTCTGCGCCCCTGCGCTGCCGCATCTGTTTGGCCTTAGCTTGCAAATCCCCGAACTCGTCATCGGATTTGGTTTCGGCCCAACTAGCACCGTCGCCGGCATTTACCGCGCTCGCCGCCGGGCCGCTTTGGGATGATTCGCCCGCGGCGGCGCGCTGCTTCTGCTGTGAAGCTTTTTCCTGCAACTGAGCTAAATATTCGTCTGCTTCACGGACGGCATTGGGAACCTCTGGGGGACTGGCAGTTATTTGTTGGGCTTGGGAGTCTGCTTTTTCAGAGGTTTCTTTTTTGCTAACCCTCAGTTTATCTCTCTTTTGCTGCAATTCTTTAAAGAAATCAGATTCTGTGATTTCTGTGACTTGCTGTTCTTTTTTGGCTTGGTCTATTTCGATTTTGAAGACTTGTTTTACTCGATCGCTAATTGCTCTTCCGTATCCGGCTTTATTGAATCTGTCTGCTGATACAATGCTCCCGCCAGTTACGATTAATGCGATCGCTGGCGCGGCAGCAGGCACCCACCCTCCCAACAGAAAAATCCCAAAGCTACAGGCGCAACACGCCGACAGCATTGCTCCGAATGCCACCGTCAGCTTCGCTGGGTGAGCCATCCGCGATGCCAAGGTTCCTCCCACAATTGACCATCCCGAAATCCACAGGATTTCTGCCCATTCCGGCCAAAACCAAAACATCGGTCTGTTGTCTAAAACTGTACTCAAAATTTGGCTGACCACTTGTGCGTGTGCCACGATCCCGGGCATGAATTGGTTGCTCTGCTTTCCCGCGCTGTAAGGAGTATAAAAGAAATCTTTGACAGTTTCTGTGGTATAACCGATGAGAACTATTTTATTTTTAACTAAATTCGGGTCAATTTTCCCTTCTAAAATATCCGTAATTGTGACTTGGTTTGCGACTTGCCGTCTGGCTCGATAGTTAATTAATATTTGATATCCCCTGACATCGACATTGCTGTATCCTCCGTCACTGCTTTCTAGTTGTTTTAATTGGGTTTTCCCCAGCCATAAAGATTGATCTGGTGCCAGTTGGGGAGAGATTTTTTGTTCTTGCAGGTAGCGGAGTGTTAGTTGGAGGTTGAAGGAAGCTAAAACTTGAGAACTGTCATTGCACAGATGTTTTTCCACCGAGGAGTTGCTCTCAATTTTCGGCGGTTTCATAAATAATAAAGCCCTGCGGAGTATGCCGCCGCGATCGATTCCGAAATCTGCAAATCCCACCCGATTTTCTGCTATTCCTGGGGGAGGGGGAGTACCCGGATTGTCCGGGCTCCCGTCGGTGACTAAACATACTCCGATAATTCGATCGCTTTTCTTTAAAACTTTAGTTAATTCCTCGCGCCCGTCTCCTAAAGGTACGTCTCGCAGTACATCTAAACCGATGACTGCAGGCTGCATTTTTTCGATTTTTTGTAAGATTTCAGCTATTTTGCGATCGGATATCGGCCACTGTTTCAGTTTCTGAATGTCTGCTTCGGTAATCCCCACAACTAACAAGCGCGGGTCTGGCTTTTCGTCGGAACGCCACCTCAGCATTTGGTCGTAAGCGCTTAATTCTAATGGTTCTAGTATTCCTAGCTGTCTGGCCCCCATCAAGGATATTGTTACTGCCGCGCTGGCAATTAATACAGACCTAGCAAATGCTAGTGATGGTTTATACATTTGACTCAATTGAGCCGCTGCCGATCGAATTTTGTTAGATATTTTACTCATCATCCCAGCATAAAAGTTTGAGTCGTTTCTGGAACAGCAGTTGTTTCGCACGGCCCGTCGCCAGCAGCTAGACTTCCTCCATCTTAGAACACCCGGAAACTGCGACCGCTTTGTAACAAGATTTTACACTTCGGGGCCGGCGAATGTGTGTGCCGCGATACTGGCGACCTCGAATGCTGGATTTTCCGTCCCGATCGTCCACTTGCCGATCGGATTAATTAATGTTATTGATGATATGTCAAGGTCAAATTGTGTATCTGCGCTCTCGACTAGGCGCTCAAAAATATTTTTAGCCATCAGGGAATGCCTGTGTTTGCAATATTATAGTCAAAGGTACAAAAAATGAAACGTTTTCTACATGGGGCTACACTTGCGTTAGCCGTCTCTGCGATCGCCACTACCGCTCTGGGTTCACCGACATCGGTACGGGGACACTCCCAGCCGTTTCTGCTGAGTCAGAATGTTAATTTCAAGCCTCCCGATGTCACAGCCCCCAGCAACCGCCAAGGAGGAACACATCGCGGCAGCCAACTTTGTCCGGCGGGTTTATCTGTTACTCCTTTAGTGCCTCCAACTAATATCGGTTTAACCCTCACAGAATCTCCCACAATTTTTGTCTATGTTCCTCAAACTTCTGCCGAAATAGAGTTTACTTTGCTGACCGAAAATGAGGACAAAATAGTCTACGAAAAAACATTTAAAGTTGACGAAGCCGGGATTGTGGGAATTAGCATTCCTGCTACGGGCGACAACAACAAATCCCTGGAAGTTGGCAAGCGATACGTGTGGTCGTTTTCGATGATTTGCGAACCCGAAGATCGATCGGCTGACTCAGTTGTTAAAGGGTTCGTACAGCGCGTAGAACCCCAGCCAACTCTCAAAAGCGATTTGGCAAATCCCGACCCGATGGCTAGGCTCAACGTTTACGCTAAAAATGGGCTTTGGTACGAAACTCTCGATACTTTAGCGCAAATGCGCCGCCAGACACCCGGAGATGCGAGACTGACAGCCAAGTGGACGCAATTGTTGCAGTCCCAAGGACTGGAATCAGTGGCAGCTCAACCGCTGGTTGGGCCTCTTTAAAACTCGCTGTTTCTTGAGGTTTTGTCAATCTTCCTATTGCAATCTGAAAACTTGACAAATTTACCCGATCGCGCCCGGAGTTTCTACTCCGAGTTAACAATAGAGATGCGATCTGTAATATCTCTACAAGTTGGTGAAAAAATGAAACGTTTTCTACATTTTACGGCACTGGCGATCGCTGCATTGGCGATCGCAGTTACTCTCCCTAGTTTGTTAACACCGATGCTGGCCGTACCGGCACCGATTCTCCTGAGTCAGAATGTTAATTTCAAGCCTCCAGATGTCACAGCCCCCGACAACCGGCAAGGGGCGACGCATCGAGGTGATGCTTGTCCCAAGGATTTATCTATTATTCCTTTAATACCTAAAAGCAATGATGGTTTAACCCTCGCAGAGTCGCCAACATTCTTGGCCTACGTTTCTCACTCTTCGACTCAAGTCGAGTTTACTTTGCAAGCTGATGATGGAAAAGGAACTGAGGTTTACAAAACTACTTTCAAAGCTGACAAACCCGGGATAGTTCAAGTCACTATTCCTGCTGCGGGCGATCGCAAAAAATCTCTTGAGATCGGCCAGCGATACGAGTGGTCGTTTTCGGTGGCTTGCAATGAAGATCCGTCGGGAAATTATTTTGTTAAAGGAATCGTGCAGCGAATTGAACCGCAGGAAACTCTCAAGCAGGATTTAGCAAATTCCGACCCAATGGCTAGGGCGATCGCTTACGCTAATCATGGGATTTGGTACGACACTCTTGCTACTGTAGCTCAAATGCGGCGCCTCGCACCCGATGATTCGGAATCCAGGGCGGAGTGGACGCAATTGTTGGAGTCCCAAGGACTAGAATCAGTTGCTGCTCAACCGCTAGTTCAGTCTTTTTAAGCCTCCATATTTTTCAATGCTTTGTCTGGTTGTTCTTCCTATTATCTATCTGAAGATTGACAAATTAAGCCGATCGCCCCGCTAGCCTTGAAACCCCTAGCCAGGACTCAAAATGCGAAGCCCAATTTTTCTTATATGCGGTTAAAAATGAAACGTTTTCTACAGTTTGCTGCACTGGCGATCGCTGCATTGGCGATCGCATTTACTTTCCCTAGTTTGCTTCTACCGATGCTGGCCGTACCTGCACCAATTCTGCTGAGTCAGAATGTTAATTTCAAACCTCCAGATGTCACAGCCCCCGACAATCGGCAAGGGGGAACGCATCGAGGCTGTCAGTTGCGGGAGGGTTTATCCATTACTCCCTTAATACCAGAAAGCAACATTGGCTTAACGCTAACAGACTCGCCCACATTTTTTGTCTATGTTTCTCAACCTGCCGCTCAAGTAGAGTTTGTTTTGCTAAACGAAGATGAATCCGAAGTAGTCTATGAAACTACTTTGAAAATTGACAAAGCCGGAATTGTGGGAGTGACCATTTCTGATAAAGGCAAGATCAAAAATATTGAGGTTGGTAAGCGATATGTGTGGTCGTTTGCACTAGCTTGCGATCCTCAAGAGCGATCGGGAGATTATATTGTTAAAGGATGGATGCAGCGAATTGAACCGCAGGCAACTCTCAAGAACGATTTAGCAAATTCCGATCCGAGGGCGAGACTACTCACCTATGCTACAAATGGGATTTGGTACGAAACTCTGGCTACTCTAGCCGAGCTGCGCCGTCAATCTCCTGATGATGCGAAGCTGACGGCTCAGTGGACGCAATTGTTGCAGTCCCAAAAACTAGAATCGATCGCCAATCAACCCCTAGTTCAGTCTTTTTAAGAATGACTCCTGACTAAGCAACTAATGACTAATAAATTGCCAAATATTCTAGCCCTTGATTTTGACGGGGTGATTTGTGACGGAATGATCGAATATTTCCAAACAGCTTGGCGTACATACTGTCAAATCTGGAAACCAGCCGAAACCAAGCCCGATCCAGATTTAGCTGCGAGTTTTTACCAAGTGCGGCCAGCCATCGAAACCGGTTGGGAAATGCCGCTGCTGATCCGCGCCCTGCTGACAGGAATTACGATCGAGCAAATTTTGCAGGAATGGCCGGATATTGTACCCCATTTATTGACCGAAAATAATTTAAAAGCGCAGTCTGTCGGCGCGATGTTAGACGGATTGCGCGATAACTGGATTGCTGAAGATTTAGCTGGGTGGCTGTCTTTGCACCGCTTTTATCCAGGGGTAGCCGATCGCCTGCACTGTTTGCAGGAGAGTTCGGTAAAAGTGGCGATCGTCACTACGAAGGAAGGCCGTTTTGTGCGAGAACTCTTACAGCTAGCTGGCGTACAAATGCCGTCCGAGTTGATTTTTGGCAAGGAATACAACAAGCCAAAACACCAAATATTGCGCGAATTTTTGGCAGCGTCTGGCGAAGATTCGACTATTTGGTTTGTGGAAGATCGGTTAAAAACTTTGCTGTCGGTGAAGCAGCAGCCGGATTTATCTCAGGTGAAGTTGTTTTTGGCTGATTGGGGTTACAATACTTTGGCAGAACGGGAATCTGCGGCTCAAAATCCGCCCGTTCAATTGCTTTCTCTGTCGCAGTTTGCCGGAGATTTTTCCGATTGGCTCTCCGACGGATGTTGATTTTAGATTTGTTGCTAGGTGATATTTTTTCGCTTGCGAGAGTCAAAAAAAAAACATTTTTTTTTTACTGTTTGGGGTTGACTACTTCAGTATTGACATGATATTATTTAATAATGGGATGGTTGCGAAAATAATATTTTCGCAACCATCCCATTATATAAAATATAATAACAGGATTTCTCAGAAAAAGCAAGAATATCGACAAAAAAAAATCGATTTTTTTTGATATAGTCTTAGAGGCTCTATTTATCTAAAAAAACAATTTTTTTCAAGGTTTATACGGGATAAGATGTATGGTTTCGTCCGTAAAATCCAGTTTTTGGTAAAAAAAGTAAGCTTGAAAACCCAAAATTTGAAAATTGTTTTGATTTCTCAGCTTCAAAATTCTGTACTATCTCACGTCCGGTCAATTACCCGCAATTAAGGTTCGTAGTAAGGACTTTAGTCCTAAATTTTTTGGAGGACTAAAGTCCTTACTAAAAACCAATTTTTGAGACTTAAAACTAATGCTAGATTTAACTAAAGCAGCTAAGGCAATGCAGGGGATGAGCCAACATTTGAATGTGGAAGCTCATGCGGCTCGTCACCGTTTGCAAGTGGCTCAAAATTTGCTGATTAAGGCAGCAGCGGGACAAGAAAAATTGGTGGAATTGCAAGAGAGTTGGTCCGATCGCACTTTATTCAATGCAGCCACGCCGATCGAGCCCTTGGGCGATCGCACCTACATCACAGCACCCCCCGCCGCCCACACAGTCTTCGCCACAGACGGATCGCAGATTTCGCCCAGCCATCACGAAATCGCCTACTGTTACTTGCTAAATGTGGGCACTGTCATGCTGCACTACGGCCAAAGCCGCCACCCAGTTTTAGACAGCGTGCCCGAGGTTTTCTACAAACCAGAAGACTTGTATGCTTCGCGGCAGTGGGGAATTAGAACCGAAGAATGGATGGGATACCGGCGCGCTGTTTCCGAAGCAATCGCCTTGGCAGAAATGGGCTGCGATTGGGCAAAAATTAACGACAATCAACTGCCCGCGCCAGTCTTAGCAATGGTAGACGGTTCCCTAATTTATTGGTTTTTGGAACAGTTACCCAGCGAAGCGCGCGATCGAATTTTGCAGCCAATTTTAGAAGCTTGGGACAAGTTGCGTTTAGCCAAAATTCCCCTATTAGGATATTTGAGCGCTTCTCGCAGCAGCGAAAGCTTATCTTTTTTGCGGTTTGAAGCTTGCACCCACGAAGTACCAGACTGCATGACAAACTGCCCCAACGTCGGATTTTCCGCCACCAGTGCTTTCGACGAAAAAGCACCTTGTCAAGAATTTGAACCCTTGCGAGATACAATCTTGTGGTCAACAATTCTATCGCCCGGGCAAAGGAGCCCTTTGTGGAAATCCCAAGCTCGAATCTTAGATTTATACGGCCTTAATTCCGTCTATTTCTGTTACGTTCACGTCGGCACAGAAGTTGCTAGAATAGAAGTGCCGGAATGGGTAGCACAAGATAAAGCAGAACTAGATTTAGCATTGGGAATGATGCTGGCTCAAGTACACAAAGGCGGCGGCTATCCAGTGACGCTAGCAGAAGCTCACAACCAAGCCGTAGTCACCGGGGGCGATCGAACTCGCTTTTTCGCTTTGTTAGAGCAACAAATGATCAAAGCCGGTTTAAAGAATGTCGGAATTTCTTTCAAGGAAACACGGAAGCGCGGCAGTATTGCTTAAATTTAAAATTAGAGTTGAAAATTTTATATGCCACTAGAATTAATTATCTTAATAGCTTCCTTACTTGTATCTTGGCTAGTATTTAATTGGGCTTTTAAAGTTCTGAAAGCCAGCATCGGGACAGCGATTTCTCTAGCAGCAATTGTGCTGGCGATGCAGTTATTGTTTGGCATCGGGCCAAATCAGCTTTTCCAACACATCACTCACCTGCCAGAAACCCTATCAAAAATATTTTCAGGCAAATAAGAGGACTCGGCGGTTGAAACCGCTACTACACAAACAAAGTCTGCCTCCGCAGACTAAGAAAGAAGGAAGAATTTTCCTTCTTTCTTGCTTCTTCCTGATATCTGTTACATCAGTTATATCAATTCTGTCAACTGTCAACTGTCAACTGTCAATTGTAAACTGTCTAACTTCCCAGCATTTGCAACTTGTACAAACTAGCATACAAGCCTTCTTGCTGCAACAATTCATCGTGGGTGCCAGACTCTATCAA
Organism: Cyanobacteria bacterium SOY_34_metabat_3; assembly: GCA_031399265.1. Taxonomy (GTDB): domain Bacteria; phylum Cyanobacteriota; class Cyanobacteriia; order Cyanobacteriales; family Microcoleaceae; genus Microcoleus. The sequence continues at coordinate 23,475 of JANNOR010000171.1, forward strand.
TTGCCCGCGCTTGAGCACCAAAATGCGATCGACATTTCGGATAGTCGAGAGCCTGTGAGCAATAATTATCGCCGTTCTTTCCACCATTAAACGCTCTAGAGCCTCTTGAATTAAAGCTTCTGTCCCCACGTCCAAACTAGCAGTTGCTTCGTCTAGAACTAAA
>JANNOR010000213.1:0-7843 GCA_031399265.1 Cyanobacteria bacterium SOY_34_metabat_3
TAAGCCGGATTCTGACTCTCATCCCCATACTGATAGCCCAGCGTATCCAAAAAAGCCTGCCACTCCTGCATCTCATCCGGCGGCACCTGAATTCCCACCACAATTCGCCCGTAATCAGCGCCATTATTCCGATAGTGAAAAACGCTGATATTCCAGTTTGACTCATCGAACCAACAAACTTCATCAACGCACCCGGACGTTCGGGAAATTCAAATCGATAAAACAACTCATTATCTGCCAGCATCGAACGGCCGCCCACCATATGCCGCAAGTGCAATTTCGTTAATTCATCATCAGTTAAGTCCAAAGTTTTGAAGCCGCAATCTTCAAAACTGGCAGCTATTTTTACCGCATCGGCGCGGTTTTGAATTTGGACGCCAATAAAAATATGCGCTGCTTTTTCATCCGCAATTCGATAGCTAAATTCAGTTAAATTGCGCTTTCCCAGACATTCGCAAAATCTGCGGAGACTTCCCGGTTGTTCGGGAATTGTGACTGCAAAAATAGCTTCGCGGCGTTCGCCAAACTCGGCTCTTTCTGCGACAAAACGCAGGCGATCGAAATTCATGTTCGCACCGCAAGCAATCGCAATCAACGTTTGTGCTTCGATTTCTTCCCGTTCCACGTAAGCTTTTGCACCTGCGATCGCCAATGCACCGGCTGGTTCTAAGATCGATCGCGTATCCTCAAAAACATCCTTAATCGCCGCACAAATATCATCCGTATCCACCAAAATAATCTCATCCACATACTGCTGACAAAGCCGAAAAGTTTCCTCCCCCACTTCCCGTACCGCCACACCATCAGCAAATAAACCAACCTGCGATAAACGGACCCGTTTCCCTGCTTTCAAAGACTGATTCATCGCATCAGAATCGACAGGTTCGACGCCAATAATTTTAATTTCCGGCCGCAACCGTTTCACATAAGCCCCAATTCCCGAAATCAATCCGCCACCGCCAATTGCCACAAAAATCGCATGAATTGGTTTTTGATGTTGCCGCAGAATTTCCATGCCGATCGTACCCTGTCCCGCAATCACGTGGGGGTCATCAAAAGGGTGAATAAAAGTTAAGTTTTTTTCCGCCTCTAATTGGCGCGCAAAGGCGCAAGCATCGTCGTAGGTATCCCCATGCAAAACCACCTCTCCACCACGGGCTATCACCGCTTTTACCTTGACTTGAGGCGTAGTTACGGGCATGACGATGATGGCGCGAGTTCCCAGGTGGCGGGCGGCGAGGGCGACTCCTTGGGCGTGATTGCCGGCGGAAGCTGCGATGACGCCTTGTGCTAACAACTCCGGCGAAAGTTGTGCCATTTTGTTATACGCTCCCCGCAGTTTGAAGGAAAACACAGACTGCATATCTTCTCGTTTCAGCAGCAGTTGATTGTTGAGCCGCGCTGATAGATTGGGGGCTACTTCTAGGGGCGATTCTTGGGCTACATCGTAGACGCGGGCGGTGAGGATTTGTACTAGGTAATCGCAGAGCATGGGATCTGGGGTTTGTAGATGCGGGAGGCTGGGATTATTGTACGGTATTTGTGCGTTAGCGCAGCCCTCGAAGAGGATCGAACTTCGAGAAAAATTTTATCTTGCTATTTGCTCTCTGATAAATAGCTGACAAATGTAGATACCAGACTCCTTCAATAAGTCTGGTATCTCCACCCACAAAACCCACCGCTTCAAACTCTGCATATCTCTAATCGGGTCGTGCAAATCCAGTTCGAGGGTCGCTAATAAACAACCCTAAAATTAACGATTCCATCACTGTATCCCAGACAGGAGTCAAATGCTCGGCATCATCAACCCAGTAGTCAAAAGTAATCAAACACTGAACGTTTGAACCCAATCCCACACAGATTCGCGAATAAGCTTCCCGCTGCTCTGGAGGGTCTATAAATTTAAATTCTGTCCAAACAATCCGAGCAGTTTGCCGCTTCAATTGGATAATTTCTCCCATATCGAACGGATTTCGACTATCCTCTTCGGCCACTTTTTTTAATAAGGGAGCCAAGGGAAATTCTGCCCAATTTCCGGGGGGAAGCAAATTAAACGAAACTTCCAAACAACAATCATCATCCGGCGGCTTTTTGTCGGTAAAGCGAAACGACTTTGTATCCGGTTCAAAATGCCAATCATCGGGGACATCAAAACGGACAGCACCTCTGCCGGCGACAAAGATGCGAGTTCCCGGCTTTGATTTCCAGTTATGATTTTCCTTGAGCTCTAGGGTTTCCTTGAGCCATTCTTGCTTTTTGCGCTTAGACATAAACAGAACGCGAAACTGCTGAACAGGGTGTAGTTTTAGACGTTGCAAGCATATTTTAACTCGCCAATGCGATCGACCTTTGCTCAAATATAACAATCCTTACAAAAATTATGAATCCTCTCTTCTCTATTCCTCTGTGTTTTCTGCGTTTCTGCGGTCAAAAAATAATTCCCTTTCTAAATTTACAAATCTTTATTTTTTACTTGAGGAATCACATATCTAATGCCGCCTTTATTCCCCGCCGCATCACCTCGATAACGCGGGATAATATGAACCGCAGCATGACTTCGACTTTGACCCGCATCTTTATTAATATTGATTCCCACATTAAAACCGTCAGGCTGAAACTCTTTAGTTAAAATTTCTTGTACTTTGTTAGCCATAAACCAGCAAGCTGATTGTTCTCGAAACGGCAGTTCAAAATAATTAGCAGTGTGACGCTTGGGGACAATTAAAACATGACCTTTGCTGGCGGGATAACCGTCAAACATCGCATAAGCTGTAGCAGATTCAGTTAGTAAAGTGAGCTGTTTGTGGGGGTTGCAAAAAATGCAATTGTTAGTTGAATTTCTTTGATGGTTGTAATGCACGTATTCGTATATTTCGCAATACTCATCAGAGTGCGCTGACTTAAATGGAAGTTTGACAATACACTGGTAGGTAGGTTTTTTGTGGACGTAATGTTCTCGAAAGCCTTCTTTTTTGAGATCCCTTCTCACGGCGAAATATGCTTTTCCTCCCGGTTTCAGCAAATGCGATACTTCCATCAGCACATTAGTTTGTTCTTCGGGAAACAAAACATTTAAAACATAAAAGCAAATGATTGTGTCGAATTTATTTTTGGGAAATTCAGGGAAATAATAAGGGTCGTAACCGGCAATATCAAAGTCTTTTTGCTGCAACAATCTAACATCGCTGCCGAAGCCGCATCCAAAGTCTAAAACTTTACCTTGCAGCAAGTTTTTATCTAATAAAATTTTTGCTGGAAATGACAGGTAAATTCTTTCGATCGCCGTCAGGTGGCTGAATTTATTTTGCTGTTTTTTCATGGTGACACGAATTTTATTTAAATCGTTGTTTTCAGTCTTTGCGTAAAGGTTTTGTTAAAATTCCGAGAATTTTGTCAACTTCGTTAATATAATAATCGTTCAAGTCAATAAAAGCTGTTTGATTTACCAATTTGAGAAACTTCCAAGCATTTCCCGTGGTAACGCCTCCGTAAATCGCCTCAATTTCATCATTTTGGTGTTGATTGAATCGTTGGGCTCCCAACATTTCAGCAATACACTGTCCTAATCCGTTTTTGATGTTTTCATTTTTGGCTTCTACTAAGGTGACAACTGGTGTTCGGATTTCGTACAAATCGCTGGATGCGGTGAGGATATAATCGCAGTACCCGTTAAGTCCACTTTCTGGATCGGCATTAAATTCCGTGCCGGAAAAAAAGCCGATTTGGAAGTTTAAGATGCGCCGTACTTCTAGCAATACAGGAGCAATAATCAACTCCGATCGCGCTTTTTCCGTATTGATCGCATTGGCGAGAGGGATGTATTCTGCTAGGGTTGTTTTGAGATAGTCGCTAGGTGCGATTGGTTCTACATCTGCGAACAAAACAGTTTTTTCATTAACGGTGAGGTTAAATGCTGCGCGCACTTTTGCGATCGTAGTAAATTCACTATATGACATTTTTCAAGTCCTTAAATTAACTAAAAACTACCGATCGCACTTGTTGACATTTTAGCATTATTGCAGTTTGGCGATCGCACCTCTGTCCACCAAAACCTGACCCGTTACCAAATCCCGCACCGTCGCCAACAAAACCCGCTTTTCATCCACCTCAAAACTCACCGAAACCCTGTCAATTCCCAACACACCAGGCGGACTCAAATGCGCCACACAAACATCCTGATGGTGGCTTTCCAAAGAGCGAAAATCCGTCTGTTTGTTGAGCAAACTGCTCGTCATTTGCCCTTTTTCATTAAAAATCACCTCCGCTTGCGATACCTCCGCAACTTCCCCAATATCTAACCGAATTTCCCTTTGCCCTTCTATTGCCACTTGCAGCGTCAACTCTTCGGAACTTTCACAGGGATACTTCATTTCCTTGCTAAATATCGGCGAATAAGCATAAGCTTTAGCGTAAGGTTCCCAGAGACGAATTGCATAGGTGTGCCGCAAATAATCGTCAACACTCGCCAATTGTGTCAAGGCTAAAGCACCGTGCGCTACAGCTTCAAAGGGCTTATCAGTCTTGACTTTTTGACGGCCAAAGTACGAAACCACTAAATTAGATACAGCCGGAATTAGAGAAGTTCCTCCAACTAGCAAAACCTGTTCGATATCGGCTTTGCCGATACCTTTTCCTTGTGCAATGCTCAGCACTTCATCTAAAGCTTCCCGCAACTGTTCTAACAACTGCCTGTATTCCAAAATTTCCTCAAGCTGATCTCGGTTTAGCTGCAAGTCGTAAGACATAAAATTTTCATCGTCAAACCAACTTTCCTTTGTCTCATTAACTTGAGAAAGTTGAATTTTTAATTTTTCGGCTATTTCTAATAAATTTTGCCAGCCCACGCCGCCGACTTCTGCCCGCGACGAACCAATTTGCCGCAAGTAATCTTCGACAATCCAAATGTCAATATCTTCGCCGCCGACATAAGCATCAGACTTTGCTAATACTTCCGCGCGCACCCCCCCCAGCCCCCCCTTGCTAAGGGGGGGAGTAAGATTTACCCCACCGTGATTGAGGGGGGTTACAGCAGTGCGGACTAAACTTAAATCTAAAGTGCCACCACCAAAATCGACTACTAAAACAAGGGAACCGGGGCGTTTTACTGCATATCCCAGGGCGGCGGCTGTGGATTCATCTATTAGCTGAACTTCGGCAACTCCGAGATTATCTGCTAAGTCGCGAAACCAATCCAGATATCGCTCAAATGCTCCAACGGGGACTGTGAAAATTACTTTTTCGGGCTTGATATTTTGTAAATGTAATTGCTTCCAGATATTTCTAATAAACTGTTCGGCTACTGATTCTGGCGTGTAGGTTTCGCCGTCAAAAATTCGGGCGGGAGGCTGAAAGTCTGCGGCTAAATCGCGCTTAAAAGCTTTGAAAAAACGGTCTGGCTGTGATTGTCCCAAGCGCTGCGATCGCACTTTTTCTCCCAACACCAACTCTCCGGCATTTTTCACAAATACTAAAGTCGGTACTACAGGTATTTCTTGGCTATCTCCGCTCGATTTATTCGTTTGGAAAATACGGGATATTTCGCCCAATCTCAAAGTTTCTGGTGTTTGCGTATCGGGATTGATAATGCAAACAACCGTGTTGCTGGTTCCGAAGTCAATTGCAACTGCCGTCATGTTGATTGTAAATTTTAAATTTAATTTTTGATTCCGGCTGGGAGGGTGCGGCTAACTTTAGCCGGAGCCAGAATTCGCTCTCCATCTCGATAGCCGACAAATCTAATATAAACTAATTCTCCTTCTGTTATGTCATCAACATCTGGCTGGTGCAACTGCGGATTGTAAGGAAGTTGTTCCCAAGTTAAACCAATTGCTTCAAAATTCCAACTTGACAAAAGATTTTCTAAGGGGGTAAAAAGAGCCAAAAGATTTTTTGCGGGCATTTCCGGCTTGGCTTCTGCCATTTTGCGGGCGGCGGGATAGCTCGTTAATAAGGTTTGCAACTGTTCAAATGTAGCACGGCGAAAATCATTAGTTAGTTGAACTTTTTGCTGGTGCAATTCATCACGCAGCCGGAGACATTGCTGCTTTAATTCTTCAACTTCGGTGGGATTAGCTGTGATTTTCGGCGGTAGAGGGAGCGCGCTAAGAGTACGATCGAACTCTTGAAAATTCAAATTCAGCACTGCTGCCAGCCGCCTCAGTTGGTTTAGGGTGAGTTTTCCCACGTCTCCCTGCCGCACTAAGCGAACCCCGAAGCGACTTAAGCCGGATTGTGTGGCTAAGTCTTGCCAATCGAGAATGTCTAGCTGATTCATGCGTTCCCGCAGAATTGTATCGTGCTTGAATTCGATCGCATCTCCCGCCTCAGATGCAGCATAAGCGTACACTAAAATTAGAAAAATGCCCCCAACAGCTAGCGCGATGCTGAAGGCAGGCACTATTGTCACATCAACCGTTGCATCAAGGAGATAGAACATTGTCAATTTTTTAAACTTGTTTTAAAGTCTGGGTTTGTTCAACGGTCAAGTTTTCTTCACCTTGGTAGTATTCTGGCAGCAAATCTTGAGATTCTACTTTTCCCAGGGCTTTTTCAACTCCGGCGGTGGTTTCGGTGCAACTCGAACCGGTGGCGTTGAGGACGGTTTCGGTAATTTTGCCATCTTTGCCGATGCGATATTCTACTTGGCGGTATTCTGCCATATTTCCTCTTTCTTTAATGCTTGAGTGTTGAGTATTGAGCGTTGAGTTATATTATAGGTTGTGTTTGCGAGTTATTCCAATGAATTTTTGTAGCGACAATGCAACCGGGGTTTCACCGGAAATTATGGCGGCGATTGCAGCGGCTAATTGCGGGGCTGTGATGTCTTATGGAGATGATGAATATACACAGCGTTTGCAAACTAAATTTTCCGATTTGTTTGAGACATCGGTGACTGTTTTTCCGGTTGCAACTGGTTCGGCGGCTAATGCTCTCGGTTTAGCGGTTGTGACTCCTCCCTACGGTGCTGTTTACTGTCATGAGGAATCTCATATTAACCTGGATGAATGCGGCGCGCCAGAGTTTTTTACGGGCGGCGCAAAGCTGGTAACGCTAACAGGCGATCGTGCTAAAATAAAAGCAGAGACTTTAGGACAAAAGCTCGATCGGGCTGGTGCAGGTGTCGTGCATCACGTACAGCCCGCAGCCGTGAGTATTACTCAAGCAACAGAAGCCGGCACAGTCTACAATCCAGCAGAAATCTCCCACATTTCGGAAGTTGTTCGCAGCCACAATTTATACTTGCATATGGATGGAGCTCGCTTCGCTAATGCTATTGCTAGTTTAGGCTGTTCTCCTGCGGATGTCACTTGGCGCGCCGGTGTGGATATTCTCTCATTTGGAGCGACAAAAAACGGCGCGATGGCTGCGGAAGCTGTGGTATTTTTCAATCAAGAATTAGCAAGAACTTTCCCTTTTTACCGCAAGCGTAGCGGGCATTTGTTCTCGAAGATGCGGTTTTTGTCCGCACAGTTGGAAGCGTACATAACTGATAATTTGTGGCTGAAAAATGCGGCTCATGCAAATAAGATGACAACCCAATTAGCCGCAGGGTTGGCTGGTATTGAAGGAGTAAAACTTTGTAATCCTGTCGAAGCTAATGAAATTTTTATGCAGCTTCCCGAATCGGTAATCGCGGCGGTTTTAGCTGAGGGATTTCTGTTTTATCGTTGGGATAAATGTACTGTGAGACTGGTAACGGCTTTTAATACTAAAGAAGCAGATGTGATTGCTTTGGTGGAAGCTGTTAAACGCTATTCTGTATAGATTGTAGGGGCGGATTTTACGAATAATATCTAATGAGTACCAACCATCTAGATAAACCCGCCCCCCACAACAGATAACC
>JANNOR010000244.1:0-40380 GCA_031399265.1 Cyanobacteria bacterium SOY_34_metabat_3
GAGCACAACATCCTGATGCACCCCTTCCATATGTTGGGAGTAGCCGGTGTCTTCGGTGGTTCTTTGTTCTCCGCCATGCACGGTTCTTTAGTTACATCTTCTTTGGTTCGTGAAACAACCGAAACCGAATCGCAAAACTACGGTTACAAATTCGGTCAAGAAGAAGAAACATACAACATCGTTGCAGCCCACGGCTACTTCGGTCGTTTGATTTTCCAATATGCGAGCTTTAACAACAGCCGTTCCTTGCACTTCTTGTTAGGCGCATGGCCAGTTGTCGGCATTTGGTTTACCGCTTTGGGTATTTCCACAATGGCTTTCAACTTGAACGGTTTCAACTTCAACCAATCGATTATCGACTCGCAAGGTCGCGTCATCAACACCTGGGCTGATGTCATCAACCGCGCTAACTTGGGTATGGAAGTAATGCACGAGCGCAACGCTCACAACTTCCCACTCGACTTGGCCGCTGGCGAAACAACTCCCGTGGCTTTGGTTGCTCCTTCCATCAACGGTTAATTTTTAACCTTAGATAAACGAAAAGCGCTCCTAGAAATAGGGGCGCTTTTTGTTTGTGGAAAAATATTCAACCAAGATTATCATGTATGATTATAAAAGAAGTATGTTGTTGATTTAGCAATCTTTATGGAGTCAACTTCCTATGACAGTCACTACAGAAAATTCAATTAGAGCATTGCTGTCAAATACTGAGGAGGTGATGTTGGGTGAACTGAGTTCAATCAAACATTCCTTAGAAAAGCTGATTGAATCTGATGAAGCGCGGATTCCTAAAGAAGAATTATTTAACTATCTGTTGAAAATTGTTGAGGTGTCCGAACGAATTAGAGAAGTACAATATCTACGTCAAAAATTTGATATTTATTATTCTGAATACAGACCACTCTTCCAGGAACTTAAAGCAAAATATAGTGATTTTTTAGCACGTGATAGCTTCAAAGAAATTGAAGCTCATGAAAAATACATGGATGGTTTGAGCGAATTAATAATAGCTCAGGGTATTATGGTGATTGCGTTTGAAGAAGAAATAGATCAAGTACATCAATACGGAAAACTCTACATGGGTATGGTGAGACTATCATATCTTGTAGAAGAATATCTGCTATACTTCCCACAACACTTAATAGAGTGCATTAAGAACATAGCATTGGCTTTTTTGAATGATTATAGTCTAAAACCCGATCGAGCTAATCAGAACGAGTCAGTTTTTTTATATTTAATTAGCTTGAAAAACACTGCCAGAGCCATATTATGGCAAATCGAAGAAAACCGAACACAAAATGAAAAATCACATTTCATAGACTCTCCTTCTCATCAAATATTTACTCAGACAATGCAAATTCACAACAACCAATCTGCTATGGATTGGGCAAAGTCACGACTTGAGCAAATATAAAGTATTGGAGAAGAAAAAGGATGGAAATTGTAGAGTGATTCTAATTCTAGATTCTAATATTATTGCTTTGCTGATCGCAAATATTGATGAGAAATTGTCTGAAGATCAGAAGCTGACTACGGAGATTTATCAATGCACAGAATGGTTTTATAGACTGTTGTCGAAAGGCGTTTATATAATTGCTTCTGATATCTGTGATTATGAACTTAGACGTGAATTGATTCGGATCAAAAGCAAAAGTATTCAAGAGTTAGATAAACTAAGAGACTTAATTGAATTTCAAGAAGTAACTTTTGCTTTGCTAGAAAAGGCGGCCGAACTATGGGCGGAGGCAAGAGCTATGAGTCAATCTAATAAAATTAAGGAGAACATTGATGTAGACTGTATTCTGGCTGCTCAATGGTGTCTACTCAAAGAGCAATTTCTTGGTCGTGAAGTCATTATTGCTACTAAAAATATTAAAGATTTTCAACCTGTTACCGATTGTGATATTTGGCAAAATATTAGTTAATTTATAGTAATTTACGAGTTAGATAAAATGTCAGGTAAACTTCGGATAGGCCACAGCATAAGTGCCTTCTATATTCTGCTTTGAGACTTATACCTTGTTTTTAAGCGGGAGGGTGTCAAAATGAAATATTACTCCTAAGCTGTTAAAGATGCCAGGATTGTTTCAGTTTAGCTGTTCGCAGTTCCAGAATCTCAGCAAAAACAAATGTAGCTGATCGGGAGTCGCTCCTCACCGTGTCAAGCGCTTTATCTCTAAGGAGGATTTGTATTATGAAAGATGGACAAGAAACACGCCGCGTACCCACAGCCGTGATTGGCGGTGTTTGTGGGTTGGCTTTATTAACGGGAGGGGGGATTGCCTGGTGGACGGCGAACCGTTCCCCAACCGCAGATACGCAGTCTTCCGCTCCGGCTACCGCTCCGGCGCTGTCCCCAAGTGCTGTGGAATCTCCTGCGGTAATTATCCCTGTACCCCCTCCCGCTCCTGTCCAGGTGCCCCAGGCTCAGACACCGCAGGTTCAGACGCCCTTGGCTGTAACGCCGCAGGTTCAGACGCCCTTGACTGTGACGCCAAAGTCGCCCCAGCCAAAGCCTTTGCAGCAGACTGATATCCAGACAGTGCAAGTCTACTGGGTCAAAGGTGCGATCGGCAAATTTGAAGCAGTTCCTACAAAAGTAGCTGTCAAACAAGCTGACAAGCCTGATGCAGCTTTACAAGCTGCTTTTAACAGTTTGTTGGCTGGGCCGAAGGATGCAAGTGTTTCTAGCGAAATTCCTAAAGGGACAAAACTCCGCAGTTTGAGTGTCAAGAATGAGGGAGTTTATGTCGATTTGTCTGCTGAATTCAGTTCGGGGGGAGGGAGCAATTCGATGACTGGCCGGTTAGGGCAAGTTATCTATACAGCTACGAGTTTAAAACCGAATACCAAGGTTTGGATTTCGGTGGAAGGCAAGCCTTTAGAACTTTTGGGCGGCGAAGGTTTGGAGGTGGCTCAGCCGAGTACCCGCCAAAGTTTTGACAAAAATTTTCCCCTCTAGCAAATTACGAGTCATTAGTCATCAGTTATCAATCGCTACTCTCTGCCTTCAGACTAATGACTGATGACTAATTTTCAGTGCTTAGCAGTCAGGCTAAATGCCCGAAAGTGGAGAGCTTGCTGTTCGATCCGGGTGGCAAGCCGATCGCACACCATATTACACAGCTCGAAAATTAACTCGTCTTGCACCTTATAATAAGCTGAAGTGCCTTCAGTCCGGCGAGTAAGGATACCAGCTTGCAGCATGAGTTTTAGGTGCTTAGAAACATTGGCTTGACTCGTTTGAGTAGCTTCCACCAATTCTTGGACGCATTTTTCGCCGTCGCGAAGCAAGTTCAAAATTCGTAAACGCATTGGCTCGCTCAAAATACTGAAATACTCAGCAACTTGTTGCACAACCTCTTGCGGGACAGGCTGGGATGACTTCATCAAACTCACCGGAGAGAAATGATCTCGAAATATTAGCATTTATTCTGTCCATAACAATAAAGTAATCCTTCAATCCGGATTAATTCGCATCAAGACTTGACCGTATTCGACAGGTTCCCCATTTTGAACTAAAATTTCCATCACTTTACCGGACACTTCATCGGCATCGATCTCGTTCATCAGCTTCATCGCTTCGATAATACAGACTGTTTGGCCCACGGCGATCCGATCGCCCAGATTCACAAAAGGCGGCTCGTCAGGAGCAGCAGCGCGATAAAAGGTTCCTACCATCGGCGAGATAATCGGCACCCATTTGGTATCGACAGGAGCAGACACGGCAGCAGGCACGGCGGCTGGGGCAGCGGCTGGGGCCTCAGCCAGAGCTGCTCCTGAATTTTGGCCGACAGCATCCGGTGACGCTAAGGTGGGGCTAGCAATAGCACCCAAGGCGATCGTCGGAGCGACAGCGGCCGCCTCCGGGAGCGCAGCAGCAGAGCCTGGTGAGCTTGCCAGAATGCCTTTGCGTACAGTCAGTTCAAGCTCCCCACTTTTTAACGTCAGTTCCGAAATGCCAGTTTTGTCTAAAACAGTTAGCAGTTCGCAAAGCTGGTTTAAGTCTAGTTGCACAGCAGATTCAAGGGTAATTGGGAATTGGGAATTGGGAATTGGGAATTGGGAATTGAGCTCTACGGCGGTACTCCACCGAGTTAAGGGGCAAAACGGATAGTTTTAAGCTTTGAGTGCGGAGTTTTGAGTGCATTTAGAACTCAAAACCCATACCTCACCACTCATCACTCCTGCTTTCAAAGTTTATTCTCGGCCGAGGTACTTGTCTTCACGAGTATCAATCCGAATCCGTTCTCCAATGGAAATAAATAGAGGCACCATGATCTGAGCCCCGGTGGAGAGGATTGCCGGTTTGCTACCACCGGTGGCGGTATCTCCTTTGACTCCGGGATCGGTTTGTATCACTTCCAAGATGACAGAGTTGGGCAGTTCCACTTCCATGATTTGGTCGTTCCAGCGGAGGATATTGACCTCCATCCCTTCAGTGAGGTATTTGACACGATCGCCTATTTGCTTGGCAGTGAGGTTACTTTCCTCGTAAGTTTCCATATCCATAAAGACGAACTGCTCGCCCTCTTTATAGGTATGCTGCATGGCGCTCTTTTCTAGATTGGCTTGAGGCAGACTTTCCCCAGCTCGGAAAGTGTTCTCTACTACGTTTCCGGTTTGGACGTTTTTTAATTTTGTCCGTACAAAGGCTGAGCCTTTTCCTGGCTTGACGTGGAGGAATTCGATAACCCGCCACACGCCGCCATTCCATTCAATGGAAACACCCGATCGAAAGTCGTTACTGGAGATCATATAAATTTTTGCGGGCAATCCCGTCGCCTGCGTGGCACGGGGGAACTACAACAGTCAGCTTAAAGCCGCAGTCTAGCTGACGGCATCAAAAAGCAATTGGCATTTTATTTTACCGTTCAAAGGGAGCAACTAATTTACTGAAATGTTAAGCGGAAGTGGGAAGTGGGCAGTTGACTGTTGTTAGCGGCCCACCGCCTCTCCCCGAAGGAACAAATACTTTAGATGGCCCGCGAGCAAAGGCGGGCGGACAGCACTGTGGGAAGATAATAACGGCAATAAAACTTAAACTTATGCTGCATTGGCCTAATTTCCCGATCGATACGTGCAAGCGCTGGGTCAAAACCGCTGTCTTAGCACTTTTGTTATTTACTTTTTCCCTGAGTTTCAGTTCGGTATCCCATGCCAAACGCCCCAGCAGCAGTATGCCTGCGGGGAATGCGATTACTGACGGCCGGGCGCTGCTGCGCTTCGCTCTGCCGATTGACAATCAGACTGTGCGAGAGTTGCAAATCAGTCTCGAAGACATTGGCAACCACATCCGCTCTAAACGCTGGGGCCCGATTAGCAGCGATGTCAGCAAGGCTTCGAGGCTTCTCAATCTGCGGGAGTCGGATCTTTTAGAGAGTATTCCCGACGCCAAAAAGCCGGAAGCTCAAGCCTTAGTTGTACAAGTCAAGGACGGAATTTCCCAACTGGAAAAAGCTGTTGAGGCTAAAGACAGAGAAACAGTAATCGACTTGAAAGCCAAAATACTCGGTTCGGTTGGTGAAATCGAAGAGTTGATGGTGACAAAATTCCCGTTTGAAGTGCCGGCAAAGTATGCTAATCTGCCTCAACTCAAAGGTCGCGCTACGGTGGCTTTGGAAACAGAGAAAGGGCCAATTACGGTTGTGCTTGATGGCTACAGCGCGCCCGTGAGTGCGGGTAATTTTGTCGATTTGGTCGATCGAGGTTTTTATGACGGTTTGCCGTTTATTCGATCGGAAGAATCCTACGTGCTGCAAACCGGAGATCCTGAAGGCAAAGAAGTGGGTTTTATTGACCCAGCTACTGGCAAATACCGGAATGTGCCGCTAGAAGTCCTCGTCAGAGACGACAAAGAACCTGTCTACGGGATTACTCTAGAAGATGCGGGGCGTTATCGCGACGAGCCTGTGTTACCTTTTTCTGCCTTTGGTACTCTGGCGATGGCCCGTACTGAAACTGACCCCGATAGCGCTTCTTCGCAGTTTTTCTTTTTCTTGTTTGAGCCGGAACTGACGCCCGCCGGTCTGAATTTGTTGGACGGTCGCTATGCTGTTTTTGGTTATGTGACAGAGGGAAAAGAAGTCTTGGAGCAACTGAAGCAGGGAGACAAGATTGTATCTGCTAAGGTAATTAAAGGTAAGGAAAATTTGGTTCAACCTCAAGTTTAAGTAATGACAGCGATTGAAATCGCTTTTACGCAAAAGTGACGGCGATTGAAATCGCGCCTGCAAAAACAAAGCCCGCCTCTGCGGGCTGGAAAAATAGATAATTTTTACGATCGTGTTATTCAAATCAATAATTTTATCAAAAATATGGCTATTTTAGAATTTTTATTGCTAATTGGTTTGGGTGGATTTGCTAGTTTGTTGGTTGTCAACAATCTGAAGGAAAGCAAACAAAAACGACAGTTAGATGAAGCTTTTTATCAGTTATTGGAAACTCAAAACAGTCAAGTTTCGCTGATTCAACTGGCAGCTAGCGCTAGGGTAGAGGCTGAAGTTGCCCAGCAATATTTAAACCGACAAGTGAAAATTTTTTCGGCGATTTTAGAGGTGGATGATGAAGGAGATACTTTTTATAGATTTCCCAGGTTGCGCTTGCCGCCGAGTTCGGGTAAGGAGTGGTAATTGGGCATGGGGCATGGGGCATTGGGAATGGGGCATTGGGCATGGGGCATGGGGCATTGGGCACATAACCAATTATGTAAAGTTTTGTAACAAATTTCGGATTTGTGCATAAAATCTCGATCGCGCCTCAGATAGATACACAGGGAACTCGTTCTCTACTCCGAAAGGGGCTAGCCCAACTTGATGACAAAATCTGAGGTGCACGTGAAAAAAATCAAAAAAATGCTTGAACAACCTCCCCTGAAAGGGTTTGTTCAAAGTTGTCTGTCGCTGACTGCTTTGACAGTATTGGGATTTACCGCAGTTGAACCAGTCAACGCCGCCAGCCTCCATACTGGTTTCGCTTCCTATGCGATTACGGATCTCGGCGAAGGTAATGCCAATGGTATAAACAATCTCGGACAAGTGGTAGTTGGTCAGAAAGGTGTTGGTTGGATATGGGATAACGGTCAGTTGACTGAGGTTAAAGATAGCACTTGGGCTTACCAAATCAATAATTCTGGCCAAGTTGTGGGTCGTTATCTGAGTGAAAATTGGACAGATAATGCCTACGTCTGGGAAAACGGTCAAAGGACTGACCTCCGTTATCTTGATAGTATCAGCAGTCTGGCTAGTGACATCAATGAGGCTGGACAAATAGTTGGTTGGTTTAGGACTACACCAGAGAAATTTAATCCCTTTTTGTGGCAAAACGGCGAGATGATCGATCTCGGTACTCTTGGTTTCAATGGAGGAGCTCAGGGTATCAACAATCAAGGACAAGTAGTTGGTTATTCGGGCCTAACTTTCGGCGTAACTCATGCTTTCCTGTGGGAAAATGGCCAGATGACTGACTTGGGAACTCTTCCAGGATATAACGGTAGCACAGCTTATGATATCAATGATTCTGGACAGGCTGTTGGTGCTTCTGCAAATAGTATCACTCAGCAAGAACGCGCTACTCTGTGGTCAAATGGTACAAAGACAGATTTGGGTACTCTCGGTGGCAATAAAACTGCTGCGGTTGATATTAACAATAAAGGCCAAGTAGTCGGTTTTGGTAACACTACTGGCAATGGTGGACTTGCTCATGGTTTCATCTGGGAAGATGGAACGATGGCTAATATTAATAGCCTGATTGCTGCGGATTCTGGCTGGTTTTTGCAGCAAGTAAACGGCATTAACGATCGCGGACAAATGGTCGGGCAAGGAATTAATAGTGCGACTGGGAAACAGCATGGTTTTCTGCTGAATCCGATTTGCGGTACTTCTCAGCGAAATCCGCTGTTACCTGATAACTTTGAGGATGGTTGGCATAGTTTTAGCAATGTGGCAAATCGTCTCTGGTTCGATCCGCCGACATCTGCTGGTTTTAGTTTCAAAATCGGCGATGATGCGGCTTCTGGCGGTGGCGGAGGGACTGGTGATGGGTGTATTGTTGACAAAAGCCCGATCGCACTTCCCCAACCAACCGAACCATCGCTGTTTACCAAAATCCTCGGTTTACCTAGCGGTATTGATGCTGACGAACTTTTTTCTGTCTTAGTTGGCGGCAAAGAAATCGGCAAATTCAAGCCTAATGAAGTTGTAGATTTTGTAGCTTTACTCGGTTACGGAGTCTCGGAGTTTCGCGTCGCTGGTATCGATGCAGCAATTGACCCAAAAAACCCTCTCGCTTTTCCGATTAAGTTGGAATCGAATCGCGATAAGTTCTCTTTTAAGATGCGGGCTGATTCTGCTGAAGCTGTTCCTGAACCTTCCGAATTTGCGGGATTAGTAACTTCTGCTGCTTTTTTTGCGGGGCTGGTGCTCAAGCGGAAACGGAAATTAGAAGATGATTCGTTGATTTTAGAGGAATCGGCGATTGAAATCGCTTCTTGTCACACGAAGTCCTAGCAGAGGGGGACTAAGAAGTTCTGTTACAATCCCGATTTTTTAAACAAGTCGGGATTTTTGTATTCTATTTATTTAGGTTTATTTATGCCAAATCCCTTGATATCGAAATTATTGATCTCTGTTTTCTCTTCCTCTGCGCCCTCTGCGCTCTCTGCGGTTAAATAATTCCAAAAAAATCATAAACGATAGTAGATAAAATCAAATATAATAGTATTAAATCAATAAAAAAATCTCTATATTATGCTGATTAAAGATATCGGAGAACAAGGCCTTTTAACCATATTGCAAAAATTCTGTCCCGCAGAGATAGTCGGTGATGATTGCGCTGTAATTCCTACAAATCCCCACAAATCTCTGGCTGTGACAACGGATATGTTGGTGGATGGAGTGCATTTTAGCGATCGAACTACCAGCCCTTACGATGCAGGATGGCGCGCCGCAGCCGCGAATTTGTCGGATCTGGCTGCGATGGGTGCAACGCCTCTGGCGGTGACTGTAGCCCTGGCTGTGACGGCGGATACGGCTGTGGTTTGGGTGGAAGAGTTTTATCGGGGGATGACGGCTTGTTTGCAAGAGTATCATACGCCGATCGCCGGTGGGGATGTTGTCCGATCGCCCGTGGTGACTGTAGCGATTACGGCTTTTGGGGAGGTTGAGGGCGATCGTACCATTCGCCGGTCAAATGCGCGATCGAATTGGGCGATCGTGGTTACGGGCGTGCACGGGGCTTCTCGCGCGGGATTAGAGTTGCTGTTGAATCCTGAATTCGGGCAAAATCTGACAAAGGGCGATCGAACTTCTTTAATTTTCGCTCATCAGCGGCCTAAACCGAGGCTGGATGTTTTGCCGGTTGTTTGGGAGATATTGGGTTGTGAAGGTGAGATAGAACCCCCCCTCAGTCCCCCCCTTGCTAAGGGGGGGAAGCAAGAGTTGAATTCTCCTCCCCTTGGTAAGGAGGGGAAGCAAGAGTTGAATTCTCCCTCCCTTAGCAAAGGGGGGATTCCATCTCCCCCCCTTACCAAGGGGGGGCCGGGGGGGGTTAATTCCCCATTTTCGATCGCAGGAATGGATAGCAGCGACGGTTTAGCGGATGCGATTATTCAAATTTGTCGGGCTAGCGGTGTCGGCGCAAAAGTCGATCGCCCAAAAATACCAATTCCCCATATTTTCCGCGAACTTGTATCACCTGAAAAGGCTTTAGATTGGGCTTTGTACGGTGGGGAAGACTTCGAGTTAGTGCTGTTTTTGCCGATCGCAAATGCGGAGTTATTGGTAGAAAAAATAGGAAACGGAGCCGCGATTGTCGGAATTACTACCGATAGCACGGATATCTGGTTAACTGACAGCAGCGGTATTTATCCCGATCTTGTCTTAAAGCTCGATCGAGGATTTCAGCACTTCTGAGTTACCTGGCTTGTCTGGCGTTGTGCTGACTGTCATGAAAGCGTACCCGTAAACTTCGCGGTTTCAACCGCCCGGTTTCAATCGCTGGAAAAATGACCAACTTTTAACGATAGAGCGCTTAAAGAAAATACCTCACCGTTGTGACAACCCGACTTTTTTTAGCCAACAAAGCCGCTTTCAAAAAGAAAGCAGTTTGATTGTGCAGCAGTCCCTCCCACCAATTTCGCGTCACAAAAGCTGGAATAATCAGTGTTAAGAACACTCCCGGACGCTGTTCTTCAAACAAAGTCAAAAAGTGCGTCAAAGCCTCGCCAACCGAACGGTAAGGCGATTCCAGAATTTCCAAAGGAATGTCAGACTGCAAATCTTGCCATGCTGCTTGTAATTTTGCGCGATCGGTCAAACCAATGTCTACATGAACTGCCACAACTTCATCAGCAATCAAACGAGCGTAATCTAGGGCATCAAAAGTTCCTCGGTGCAACTGTCCGACTAACACGACTGCCGGATGTTTCACCATCTTAACTTTAAGTCTGGGAGGATAAGATATGGGTTCTATTCCCTGAATGCTCAAGCGAGCCGCTACATAGCGATAGTGTCGGCTAATAGCTAAAAATAGACTGACTACAAGTGGAATGGTTACAACCACAACCCAAGCTCCCAAAAGGAATTTTGTGGCTACAATTACGGTCAAAACAACCGTAGTTGCCACTGCACCGATACCATTCATCAAAGCACTAGCTTGCCAACCTTTGCCCCTCTCTTTTAACCAATGAATTACCATTCCCGACTGAGATAAAGTAAAAGAAGTAAAAACCCCAACCGCATAGAGCGGAATTACCGCAGTAGTATCGCCTCGAAAGATGATAATTAAAACAGCAGCGCAGATACTGAGCAGATTAATGCCATTAGAATAAACTAGCCGATCGCCCAACAGCGACAACTGCCTCGGCAAAAACCCGTCTCGCGCCAAAAAATAACAAAGTCGCGGAAAATCCGCATAACTCGTATTCGCAGCCAACAGCAAAATTAACAGCGTTGAAATCTGCAAATAGTAATAAAATATGCCGACTCCAAAGATATCTTTTCCTAACACAGAGAGAACTGTTTCATGTTCAGTAGGAATCACATGATAAATATTAGCTAAGTAACTAATTCCCAAAAACATCACTCCCAGAATCACCCCCAAATAAGTCAAAGTCAGGCGCGCATTCTTCCATTCAGGAGGCTTAAAAGCCAACACCCCGTCGGAGATTGCTTCAACTCCAGTCAGAGCAGTACAGCCCGCCGCAAAGGCGCGCGCGATCAGAAACAATCCCAAAGGTTCCTTCGCCGGAATATTTTCTAATGCCGGCAAAACCTGACCTGTTGCTTGTTGATACAAACCGCAGCCAATCAAGATGAAAATGCCAACGATAAACGCATAGGTGGGAACCATAAATATATTGCCAGATTCCCGCAATCCCCTCAGATTGGCAAACATGATGAGGACAATAAAAACTAAGCACAGTTCAACGGTATAAGGGTGAAGCGAGGGAACTGCTGAAGTCAATGCTGCAACCCCTGCTGAAATACTGACAGTTACAGTTAAAATGTAGTCAATCATCAGCGAAGCTGCTGCGATCAAACCGGGATAAGTACCCAAGTTTTCTCGCGCCACAATGTAAGCGCCGCCGCCGTTGGGGTACGCTTTAATTGTCTGCCGGTAAGACAGTGCAACGATCGCCAACAGTAAAATAATAATCCCAGAAATAGGCAGCGACAAACTCAAACTGCTGCTCCCGGCTAGTAACAGCACGAGCAGAGTTTCTTGAGTAGCGTAGGCAACAGACGAAAGCGCATCGGAAGCAAGAACAGCTAATCCTGTAGCGTTGCTCAGCCGTTCGTGAATAGATGCGCTCGTGGGCAAAGATTCACCCAGCAAAACCCGCTTGAGTCGAGAATAAGTGTACATTGAAACTCAAAATATAGGCGTCCACAATCATAATCCAGACGGAGACAGTTTTAACTAATTTTTGACTTACAAGTTGTAATTCTCTCTTGCTTGTTGAGTCAGTTTTAGCTTGTGTTCGAGAGCTTGCCAATTTTCGGTATCGATATCGCTGATGAATTCGTCGAGAGTGTCGCGGTAAATAGAGAGCGATCGCAGCAATTGCTCTCGATTGTACTTGGCCACCATCACTCCCAGCTCGGGATTTCCGCCCCCAACGCGGCTGGTGTCCCGAAAACCCGAACTCGCCAAATGTTGGGCTAAATTAACAATATCTCGATCGCCCTCAAGAGCTGCGGCAGCAACCAGCGTCGCGCTGGCGATAATTGGCAAATGAGAAATCCAAGCCACAGCCCGATCGTGCTCTTCGGGCCCACATCGGTAAAGTTGGGCACCTAGCAACCGCGCCATTTCCTCAACCTTCTCGACTGCTTTTGATGGTGTTTCGGCTGTCGGCGTCACCACATAAGGCCTCCCCACAAACAAATCCTTTACGGCGGCCTCAATCCCGGTTTCAGCAGTCCCCGCCATCGGATGTCCTCCCACAAAATTCGGCCACAAACAAGACACAGCTTGTACTATCGGTGTTTTTACGGAACCGACATCGGTTAAAATGGTATCAATAGAAAGATAGGGTATCAATTCGCGGACGATCGGCTCGATCGACAACAATGGCGTGCAAATAAAAACTAAATCGGCTGCTGCCATCAGGGAAAGGTGTATGCTGGCTTCAGAGACAACACCGCGAGCTTTCGCCCGATCGCAAGTCTGTTGACGACTCGAAACCCCAAAAACATCAAACCCGCGCGATCGCAAATCTAGCCCGATCGAGCCACCAATTAAACCAAGTCCGACGATACCAATATTCATAGCCATAAGATTGGGATATTTGATACGGTGCCGCCCCCATGACAGTCGAGGAACTCCTAAAAAAATATGCCGCCGGAGAAAGAAACTTTGCCGGAATCAACCTCACTGAGGCCAACCTCAGCGGCGTCAACTTGAGCGGAGCCAACCTCAAGGGTGCGAATCTGAGTGTAGCAAACCTGAGCGGAGCCAACCTCAGCAAAACCAATCTCACGGGTGCAAAACTCAACATCGCCAGACTCAGCGGCGCCCATCTCGGCGGCGCCAACCTCACCGACGCCGACCTCAACGTCGCCTATCTAGTGCGAGTTGACCTCAAAAGAGCCATACTCACGCGAGCCAAACTGATCAGAGCCGAGCTAATTCGAGCCGAACTCAGCGGAGCAAACCTCAGCGGAGCAAACCTCAGCGGAGCCACCCTCACCGAAGCCACCCTGCGAGGAGCCAACCTTGCTCAAGCCAACCTTCGAGGCGCTCACCTCAGCGGCGCGTGCTTGACAGAAGCCAACCTCGAACACGCCAACCTGCAAGGCGCCGACCTCAGTCGAGCCGACCTCAGCGGCGCCGACTTGCGAGGGACAGAACTCCGACAAGCCAACCTCACTCAAGCCGTACTCAGCGGCGCCGACCTCAGCGGCGTCAACTTGCGTTGGGCCATCCTCAGCGGCTGCAACCTGCGCTGGGCCGACCTCAGCGAAGCCAAATTGAGCGGTGCCGACCTCAGCCGAGCCGACCTCTGCCACGCCAACTTGCTGAACGCCAGTTTAGTTCACGCCGACCTATCAAATGCCTATCTGATCCGCGCCGACTGGATTGGAGCCGACTTAACCGGAGCCACCTTAACCGGAGCCAAACTCCACGCAGTTTCGCGGCTAGGTATCAAAACCGAAGGCATGACCTGCAAGTGGGTGGATCTGAGCCCCAACGGCGACCACAGCCAAATTTACTGGTTGAACTCTGGAGGAACCCACGAATTTTTTCACGAAACTTTGCCCACAGTTCGGATTGTAATTGACTCGCCCTTAGACCAAGGCGCTCATTTTGCCCTAGCTGCAACTTATTACCAAATTGCCCAACAATACCCGAGTTTAAGTCAGCCACCGACGATCGAAGTCAGCTCCAGGCGCACCGTGCTCGCGTTTAAAATGGACAGCGACGATAAATTATTTGCCACAGCTTACGTTGCCATAATTCCTTTTAACGACGCCGCCACAACTCAAAAAAACCTGATAGCTTTGATGAAAACGATTCAATCCAACGATGCAGGCAAACTTAGTGTCAAAGAATCCAAACACGTCCAGTTATGTACCAAAGCTCTCAACCAAGCTATCAGCAAAGTAGACCAAATCAAAATTTCAAGTTCTTTCCCCAAAATCGGCGAAAGCATCAATTTTTTTCAAATTCCTACACAGATGATCTTAATTAATTCCCGGGATCAAAAACTCAGCGTATATCACCACCCAGCCTTCGGCAAGCGCCTGATCAAAAAATACGACCCCAATAACTCTAGCGCGGGAAAGTTAGCCGAAAGCACAAAATTGGGTCAAGGTAATATCACTAGCATTTTGGATTTTATAAAAGGCTTCCACAATATAGATGTCTAGACATATTGCATCAAGTTACAAAAAATGCTTATTCTATGTAAATGTTGGCACAACAAAGCTTGGTTCTGGCTAACACATCAGGGAAAGTCAAAAGCATGGACGCCGAAGAACTCATCGCCAAATATGCAGCAGGAGAAAGAAACTTTACTGCCATCCTCCTTTGCGAGGCCAATCTCAGCAGGATCGATCTCAGCGGGGCTAATTTCAGCGAGGCAATCTTGAGCCTCACCAACATGAGCGGCACCAATCTGTCAAACGCCAACATGAGAAAAGCCAAACTCAATGTTGCTAGACTCAGCGGTGCCAATCTCCACAAAGCCAATCTCAGCGGCGCTATCCTCAACGTCGCTAACTTGATTCGAGCCGACCTCAGCGAAGCCCAACTCGTGGAAGCTACACTGATCCGAGCCGAACTGATCCGAGCCGACCTCAGCGGTGCAAACTTGAGCGGGGCAAACTTGAGCGAAGCAGATTTGAGAGAAGCAACCCTTAGAGAAGCCAATCTAGAGCAAACCGACCTCAGCGGAACTCACCTCAGAGGCGCTTCGCTGACAGCGGCCAACTTGGAACGGGCTAACCTGCACAGAGCCGACCTCAGCAGGGCAGACTTGCGAGGCGTCAACCTCTGCAATGCTGAACTCAGACAAGCTAATCTGTCTCAAGCCAACCTCAGCGGCGCTGACTTGCGAGGCGCTAATCTCCGGTGGGCTGACCTCAGCGGGGCGAATCTGACGGGGGCTGACCTGGATGAAGCGAGATTGAGCGGGGCTAATTTATACGGGGCAAATTTGAGTAATGTCAACCTGTTGAACGCTACTCTGGTACACGCGGATTTGACTCAAGCGAATTTGATTCACGCTGATTGGGTAGGCGCAGATTTGACGGGGGCGGCGCTGACAGGGGCAAAAATTTACGCAGTTTCCAGGTTTGACCTGAAAGCAGATGATATAACCTGCGATTGGGTTGACCTGAGTCCTAATGGCGATCGCAGTCACATTCAGCGCTTTACCCCAGAAGAATCTCAACGGTTTTTTAATGCTACACCGCCGACAGTGCAAATTATTGTCGATCGACCCCTAGACCCCGATGCTAACTTTGTCCTCGCTGCTACCTACCGCCAAATTGCCGCTCAATACTCGGGTTTGAGCCATCCTCCGAGCATAGAAGTTAATTCGCGGCGCACGGTCATCTCATTTAGAATAGACGAGGACGAGCAACTATTTCCCACAGCTTTCGTTGCGATTATTCCCTTTAGCGACGCGGCATTTACGCAGAAAAATCTCATTACTCTGATCAAGATGATTCAACCCCAAAGCGGCAATAACCTGGGCGTCAGAGTCTCAAACCTGGTAGTGCAATTGAGCGTGAGCCTGACCAAAACCATTAGAAAAATAGGGGAAATAAAAATCCAGCCGATTCGCCTCGATCGCGAATCGGGGTCGAGTTTTTTCCAATCGCCTACCCAAACTGTACTGTCTAACTCCAGCGGCGAAAGTTTGATGGTTCACTATCACCCAGACTTTGGCAGAAACTTGACAAATTTGCCGGGAGTTAACAAAACCGCGATCGGGCCGGCAATTAAAGCTCAAAGATTCACAACGCCGCCACTCAATACGGTGATTGAGTTTGTCAAAAGCTTTTATCAGCTTGGTGAGTAAATATAGCCGAAGGAAGAAGGAAGAAGATCGATGTGGAAATGCAATTTTCCGCAATGACTTCAGCAATTAATAACCTCCTAATAACCTGGGGTTGCGATAGGATAAATTAAGTTGAGATAATTTAGACTCATGCCACATAAAAGTTAGCAGATAGCCCTTTCAGTCAGGTAAAAAAATGCAAGCTGAAGAACTTCTCAAACGATTTGAACTCGTCAAAAGATACGCAGAAGGCGACAGAGATTTCACAGGAATCAACCTGAATGAAGCTAATCTGAGCCGCATCAACCTCAGCCAATCAATTTTAAGGCGGGCTAGCTTATTTATCACCAACATCAGCGGCGCTAACTTGAGCGAATCTGACCTCAGCTTCGCTAACCTGAATGTGGCTAGACTCAGCAGCACAAATCTCTCCCGCGCAATCTTAAACGGGGCAGCTCTCAACGTAGCCAACTTAGTGAGAGCCGATTTAAGCGAAGCTCAATTAATCGGAGCATCCCTGATTAGAGGGGAATTAGTCCGCTGCGAACTGGTCAAAACTAACTTCAGCGGCGCTAACCTGACTGAAGCAGATTTAAGAGAAGTAAAACTGACGGAAGCTAACCTGTGCGGTGCCAATCTTTCCGGTGCAAATCTCAGAGGTGCTTCGGCTTCATCCGCTAACTTTACTGAAGCTAACTTGCACGGTGCCGATTTGACGAAAGCAGAACTTAACGGCGTCAATTTGAGCAATGCCGATCTGAGACAAGCTTCTTTACAGCAGGTGAATCTGTGCGGTGCCGATTTGAGCGGAGCTAACCTCAAATGGGCAGATTTGAGCGGCGCTAACCTCAACGGCGCCGATCTGAGCGATGTTAAATTCAGCGGAGCTAACCTCAACGGAGCTGATTTAAGAAATACTAATTTAGCCAATGCTCATTTAGTTCACGCTGATTTGACAGAAACCAATTTGATTAACGCAGATTGGGTTGGTGCTGATTTGACGGGGGCAACTTTAACTGGCGCAAAACTGTATTTAGTTCCCAGATTTGGGATTATTGCAGATGATATTACTTGTCAGTGGGTAGACATGAGTCCCGCAGGCGATCGCACTCAAATTCAAACATTTAATTCGCCGTTAGAATCGAGAAGATTTTTAAATCATACGCCTGGATTAGTGAAAATTGTAGTTGACGCACTTTTAGATTACTCAGCAAACACCACTTTAGCAACAGCTTACAGCCAAATAGCCCAGCATTACGCGCCGATGAGCTGTCCTCCCAATATTGAAGTCGGCTACCGCCGGACAACTCTCACTTTTAGATTAGATAGCGACGAGCATTTATTGCCCGCAGCTTTTTTAGCGATTCTGCCTTTTAATGACGCCTTAGAAACTCAAAAAAATATTATGGAAATCTGCCAAAATCTGGAGAGTCAGAATTGGGAAAACAAACGGACGGTGCAGTTGTGTAAAGCATTGGATGCAGCGAAGGATAATTTAAATGAGGTGATAAAAATGCTGCTAAAAGTAGTAAATCCGGGGGAAAAAAGAAAGTTTTTTGAGTCGCCTACCCAAACTATTTTAATCAGTTCGGGGCAGGAGAGTTTGACGGTGAATTCTCATGGGAATTTTGGTAAGGGAGGTGCTAAGAGTCAGGATAGTAAATTCAGTTTGCCGATCGGTCAAAAAGTAGTTGATTTTCTGGCCAGTTTTGATTATGTTGATTGAGGAATGTCAACAGTAAAATCGATTGATTGAGGTAGAAGTCCACAATTCGCTGCTGCGTTTCCTGCGATCGAACTCCGAGCCGCAGTGGCCGCATCACTTGACAATGGCGCGTCTCGTGGCGCGGGCTTTGCGTTTGGGGCGCAGCGCTCTGATCCAAACGGGGCTTCCCGCAGGAGCTTACCGACAGCGGTATCGAGTCAGTTATTTGATGCCGATTTTAATGTGGCCGGAGCCTGCGATCTTAGTGGCGCCGACACCTCTGCTGGAGCATTTGAGAGCAGTGGAAATTCCGCGATTGCAAGAGTGGCTGCATACTGATAAGCCGTTAGCGAAGCCCTCGAAGAGGATCGCCAATTATGACCAAAATATCGATTTCCCAGGACTAATGCTAGCAGATCCGCAATCTTGGCTAGCGTCGCGCTTGGCGACTGATGCGCAATTTCATAGCAAGATTCCGACAATTATCGACGGTGTGGATGACTTGGAAGTTTGGACGCGCGAGCAATTGACGGCGAGTTTGCATCCGGGAGACTGGAATGACTTGATGCTGGCTGTACCCAGTCAATCCGAAGCAATCCTACAAGTGCGGGTACTGCTGACGCGGGCTTGTTTTCAGCATCCTGCGAAACCGGATGAGTGCTATTTGCTGGAAACCGCAGAGCAAAATATTTTGGTGGGGCTGTTTGAAACGATCGAACATCCCGCCCAAATTCCGACGGCTTGGGCTAATTTTTGGCAACGGTGGGAAAGCAACGGCAAATTGAGATGGGCGCAAATTAATCGGGAGGCAGGCTCTTTTTCGCTGTACTGCGCGCCGATACAAGTTGCTGAGGTTTTGAGCAAAATTTGGGACGATCGGGCTGTGGTGTTGATTGGTGGGGCGGTGGATGTGGAACCGAAGGCTCCGATTTTTCGGCAAATGCTGGGACTGCCAGAGTTGACGAGCGTGAAGTTTTCGCCCGATCGACAAAGCGAATTAATTCAACTGTACATTCCCAACTGGCTGCCGCTGCCGAATACGCCGGAATTTCAGGGTGTTTTAATGGAAGAAATTCGGACTTTGCTGTTTATGAGTGCGTCGGTGGCGGGTTTAACTGTGCTGATAGTTGGTGATGTACCGCTGAAGGCTCGGCTGGCCGCCATTTTGGCTTCTGAGTTCGGTACTCGGGTGCAGGTAGAAAAGACTGATGTGGGGGAGAATGGGATTTTGGTGACTGGGTGGGAGTTTTGGCGCCAACATCAGGGGGAATTGAGCGCGCCTCACTTGCTGGCGATCGCCACTTTGCCGCTACCTTCAATGGAGAATCCTTTGGTGACGGCGCGTGTGGCTTATTATAAGGAGCAGCGGAAGGATTGGTTTCGGTTGTATTTGTTGCCGGCGGCGTTGAATGAGTTGCAAAGGGCGATCGGGCCTGTGCGAGAAAGACAGGGCGTAGTGGCGATTTTCGACACCCGGGTGATTCACCGCAGTTATGGACAGCAATTTTTAGCAGCTTTGAGTCCGTTTGCGAGGATTGATTATTTGGATACGACTTGGCTGACGCAGGCTTGAGATGACCTGTTGGCGTATAATTTGGTTAGGTATTGTAATTGAAATTTCATTAGCAAATAAAGATTATGGGCGAATCTAAACGTCGCAAAGAGGCGATCGGGGACAAGTTCGGACAAGAAGAGCGTATTTATCCCTGGTTGCCGATCACGAAAACCCAAAGCGCAGATTTTGTGAAATGGACAAGTCGCGGAAGCTGGACGGGAATTAGCTTGTTGGTTGGTTGGTGGATTGTCGTGCGGTTTGTCGGCCCAGCGGCGGGCTGGTGGGTGGTGGATTGATGTCAGGCTCGACAAATGCCTCTCTTCTGGGCATTGTGTCGAGTGCAACTGAATTTTTTGGAAATCTTTAGTTGCAAATCTGGAATTAGTGTGGTATGTTTACTATCTACGGGCAATTAGCACAGTGGTAGCGCACTTCCTTCACACGGAAGGGGTCACAGGTTCAAATCCTGTATTGCCCATTAACAATTTTAAGGTGACTGATTTAGGTGATCGGACGAAAAGAGGTAACTTTACGATGCAAATAATTCTGAACTCAGAACAAGAAAAGTTACTAGCAGAAAAAATTCAAACGAGCTTGGAACTTAAGAATAGTTATCAGCCCGATCCGCACCGACAAGCTTTAGCTGAAGATTTTAGCAACTTATGTGAAGAAACCCAGGCTTTACACGCCGATCGTCCTTTAACTGATGAAGAAATTGCCCAAGAAATTGCAGCTTATCGGAATGGAGAATGAGAAACCGACTGGAAATAAAAATTAATTGGTGCTTAGCTTAAGCTTCAACATATTCGCAAATAGAGACAGGTTCGGGAATCGGAAAAGCATCCTCTTGTAGTCCTTCAATATGAAATGCGATCGCCTCTTTAATTAAATGCCTCACCTCTTCTAAACTTTCAGCCACAGCTACACATCCAGGTAAATCGGGAACATACGCACCGTAGCTAGTTTTACCTTTTTCAATTACCACAGCATAACGCATTAATCTTCCTCCTTAATAATTAGTTAGACAATTTCAACACAGCCAAAACTACCGTAGGACGGGCGAGTATTCGGTGCGATCGCCCAAAACCCCCTTTTATTTATACTACACCTATGCTACAATAACATGGTAGCTCGTGCCCCCGCCGGAGGTTCCCTCATGGCCAATGCCAATATTCCCCAAAATTTCAACTTAATCATCCCCGCAGGAACCCAAATTGTCACCAAAATTGAGGTCAAAAATCCTGCAACTAACGAATCTTGGAAACAGGGATTAGTAGGTGTCATCGTTCAATCGCCTACAGACAATTCCCACGCATATTTGGTCAAATTGCCAGACGGAACAACAATCAGTCTGCGGCGACATGAACTCAGCATCCGCAAGCAGTTTCAGAGCGAAGGATTACAGTCTGGAGGAGATTTCTTAGCAGAATATAACCTCTATGATTCTGTCATTTACCGCTGCATAGTTGGTTCCAGAGCTTACGGTTTGGATAACGAGCAATCCGATACAGACAGGCGCGGGATTTACCAGCCGCCGGCAATGCTTCATTGGTCGCTTTATGGCATCCCAGAACAATTAGAAAATCAGGAAAATCAGGAATGCTACTGGGAACTGCAAAAGTTTTTGATTTTGGCACTAAAAGCTAATCCGAATGTATTGGAATGTTTGTACACGCCTTTGGTGGAAACGGTTTCTCCTGTAGCAGCCGAATTGCTAGAAATTCGGGAAATCTTTCTGTCTCAGTTGGTTTATCAAACTTACAATAGTTATGTTTTGTCTCAATTCAAAAAAATGGAGCAAGACTTGCGGAATACTGGGGAAGTGCGATCGAAGCACGCGATGCACTTGATTCGGTTGTTGCTGTCGGGAATTACGGTGCTGAAGGAGGGTTTTGTGCCGGTTCGAGTGCAGGATTATCGATCGCAATTGCTGTCTATTCGCAATCAGGAAATGTCCTGGGATGAGGTGAATCGGTGGCGGTTGGATTTGCATCGAGAGTTCGATCGCGCTTTTGCTGCAACTTCCTTACCAGAACGTCCTAATTACGAGAAAGCTAATCAGTTTTTGATTAAAGCGCGTCGAAGTGCGATCGGCGAAAAGTGATATCTGTAGTTGGTGGGGGCGGGTTTACGAGATCGTTAATTTGAGACATATATGGTTGGTAAAACCCGCTCCTACAGATATTTACGATTGTTTAACCGGAAATGATATTACCATTTATAAAATTCATAAAAACATGATAGAATACATTACTAATTTAGCCAAAATCATCTCGGTTAGACCTTATCCGCTGCTGTTTGCGACTATCAGCGGTTCGCATTTATACGGCTTTCCTTCCGCAAATTCTGACTTCGATTTGCGGGGAGTTCATATTTTGCCTTTACCAGAAGTAGTGGGACTGATTACAGGAGAAGAAACTATCGAAGTTTCTGAGATTCGCGAGGAATTGGAACTGGATTTAGTCACTCACGATATCAAGAAGTTTTTTGATTTGTTGTTGCGGCGGAACGGCTATGTACTCGAACAACTTTACTCGCCGCTAATAGTTTACACTACTCCCGAACATGAGGAATTAAAGGCGATCGCCTCTACTTGTATTACGAAGCATCACAGCCACCACTATCTCGGTTTTGCTCAAAATCAATGGAAATTGTTTGAGAAAGAACACCCGCGCCGGGTGAAGCCGCTGCTGTATGTTTTCCGGGTGTTGCTGACTGGGATTCATTTGATGCAAACTGGGAAAATTGAGGCGAATTTGGTGAAGCTTAATGATGAATTTCAGTTGTCGTACATTCCTGATTTGATTGCGCGAAAGCTGGGCGGGGATGAAAAATCGGTGCTGGAAGATGCTGATATTGGGTTTTATCGACAAGAGTGCGATCGACTGATTAAGCTATTGGAAGATGCGAGTATTGCAAGTTATTTGCCGTCAAATTCTGATGCAAAGGTTGCACTGAATGAATTATTGATTAAGGTGAGGATGGCATCTATAGTAGTTGACTGTTGATAGTTCATTGGTGGCGGGTTTGGTGAAGAAGATTTTTTTTACCGCAGAGGGCGCAGAGGGCGCAGAGAAAGAGAAGAGAGAGAAATCATTTAAATTCATTTTTTGTATCTGCGCGGGGTGTACGCCCATACGCCTCCGTGTTTGCGGGGAATAATCCGAGTTTGGCTGGAACCGACAATTACTAAGGTTCTCATGTCTGCGTCTTCTGGTTTCAATTCGCCGAGGGTGCACACGCGCACGGATTGTCCGGATCTCCCGAGGTTTCGCCCTAGGATGACGGGGGTTTTAGTATCGCGAATTTGCTGCAAAAGCTCGATCGCCCTTGCGAGTTGCCACTTGCGCTGCGTTGATATCGGATTGTAAAATGCGATCGCGAAATCTGCGATCGCCGCTGCCGAAATCCGCTGTTCTATGACCTCCCAGGGCTTGAGAATGTCGGAAAGCGAAATCGCGCAAAAATCATGTCCGAGGGGTGCTCCGATCGCAGCGGCGGTGGCCTGCATGGCTGAAATGCCCGGTGCTACCCGAATATCTATGCCTTGCCATTCGGGTTTGGCGTCAAAGTCGATCGCCTCAAATACCGCCGCCGCCATCGCAAAAATCCCGGGATCTCCCGAGGAAACGACGGCGACGGATTTGCCGGATGCTGCTAAATCTAAGGCAAAACGGGCGCGATCGATCTCTTCGCGGTTGTCGGAATCGTGCCTGTTTTGTCCTTGCCGCAGGGTTCCGGCTAAGTCGAGATAAAACTTGTAACCAACCCAATCTGTGGCTTCTCGCAGAATTTCCTTAACTTCCGGGGACATCCACTGCGCGCCGCCAGGGCCAGTACCGACGATCGCCAGTTTACCGCGACTAATGCCGATCGCGCTTGCATTTATCGGTTCGGTAGCAAGTGCGATCGCGCAATTAAATGCTAAAGTGCGATCGTATCCGATTAACTGACTGTTTGCGCCCGCTGCTGTCAGGCTAATTTGAGCGGCTGTGACATCAAAACTGGAATTATATTGTATTAATTTAACTGTGTCGAATTCCACAAGTTCGGGAAGATTCAAAAAACGGACTGGCACTTTCAAGTATTGGCTAATCGCTTCTAAAGTCGGATTTCCCATATCATTTTTTAAGGCAAAAAATCCGGCAACAGAGGCGGCTGCTAAATCTGCATTTTCTAAGATTTGCTGCACATAGGAAATTGCTACTTCCGGCTCAACATAGGATAGATTTGTGAGTGCAAATGCTGCAATTTGCGGATGGTAAACCAAACAATCTGCTGTCGGTAAAACTGCTTTTTCGGTAACGCGGATGGTTAATTTGGCGTCAGGGGCGATCCTCTCCGTTGGCGCAGCCCCCGTAGGGGCGGGCTGCGAAGTAGGCAAATTGCTCTCGGAAAGCCAGCTAGCTTTGCCTTCGACGCTTACTTTCGCCCCGGCGAGCAAATTTGAAATAAAAGTTTTGGCATCGTCTGGATTCGCCAAGTAATAGCCTTGGGGAGGACTCAGCAGCGCGGTGCGAAAGCGGATATCTCCGGTAGTTGTGATTGCTGGCGGTACGCCGAGGGCGTTGGCAATTTCTCGCGCTAAGTCGTTCACGCCGTGCAAACCGCCCAGCAGCGGTACGACGGCGCTACCGTCTTCTGCTACTGCTAAAACTGGCGGTTCGGCGCGTTTGTCTGACAGCATGGGGGCGAGGGTGCGGATGATAATTCCGGCGGCGCAAATCGCGATGATTGGGGTTTCTGCTGCGAATAATTCCCGCAGTGTTTCGCCGAAGTTGCTAAATGTGATGTCTGTGTCGGAAGTGCGATCGATCAAACCGTAAATCTGGGAACCGGGGAAGAGTGCGGAGATTTTTTGGGCGATCGCTTGGCTGTTTTGACCTAATATAATAATTGCCGGAGTAACTCGAACCATTTTAGATTTTAGATTTTAGATTTTATGAGACTGGCGGCGGGAATTGGGAATTAATAATTGATACTGTAGGGGCGAGTTCGCCATTGTCTTTAATCTCCCAGCCAGCCAATTAATAAACCCGCCCCGCTTCCACGGAGGATACTACCGAACATGATATCACCTAATTAAAGCAGACTGTAATCAATAAATATTTCGAGGCTTGGCTGCGAGCAGATGCTTTTCGATATTTTTCAAATATTAAATTAGGTTAATTTCAACTCATATCTGTACTGAGAAGGCACTGCCGTTTCCGGTTTCAAAACAGCCGTTTCCTGGTTTCAAAACTAAGGCAATTAAATTCATGTAGGAAGTCATAATTATCAGCACGCGGCACTGCGGTGTCCCTACCTATTCAGTTTCAAAACGGCCGTTTCCCGGTTTCAAAACTTCGAGACTGTAACACAAGAACCCTAGATGGTGTTTTTAGCTACATTCTACAAAGCCGCAGCAGTCAACAATGGTATGTAAAACTACAAAGGACAGCTCCGAAATCGGCTGGTAAATAATTTTTTATGAAACCTCGAATCATTGTCTGCGGGTTGGGGCACACGGGACACAAGATTTTTAGTTTATTGAGACAGCAAGGAGCGATCGTGGTTGGTATTAGCGATCGCCCAATTCGCGGCGAGACTTCTGATGTGGTTGTCGGCAATTTGCAAGCAGCTTCTACGCTGTTGGCGGCGGGGATTCAAAGCGCCCACACTTTGGTAATTGCGGGAGACGACGATGCTGTGAATTTGGCAATTTTGATGCAATCGCGGATTCTCAATCCCCGGATTCGGATTATCAACAGGCTGTTCAATACTAGCTTGGGCGACAGGCTCGATCGCACTTTGCCCGATCACGCTTCCATGAGCGTTTCATCCTTGGCGGCTCCGGTGTTTGCGTTTGCGGCTTTGGGAAATCGCGCGATCGGACATTTGCGTTTGTTCGATCGCACTTGGCCGATTCACGAAGAATATATCGATGAAAATCATGCTTGGAAAAATCGCAAGCTCAGCGATTTGTGGAACGATCGCACGCGAATGCTGATTTATTATCTGCCGGCTGGTAACAAAATCGATCTAGTATCGGCGGTACTGGGCGATCGGGAATGCCAGGAGGGCGATCGGCTAATTGTTGCCACTGTGCCAACTGCGCGGAGTCCCCAAAAAACTTTAATTCAAAAACTGCTCAAAACCTTAACTAACCTGCGTCGATTTCAGCAGCACAGCCAAGCAGCAGTAATTGTTTTACTGACACTTTTGGCAATGATTGCAGTTGCTACTACCACGTATATTTGCGTTGACGAAAATATCTCATTTTTCGATTCTCTCTATTTTTCTGTAGGCATGATTACCGGAGCCGGAGGTTATGAAAAAGTAGCCGAACAAGCTCCCGATAGCATTAAACTATTTACCGTGGTGATGATGTTAGTGGGAGCTGGCATCATCGGCATCTGCTACGCACTGCTCAACGATTATGTATTGGGAACTCGATTCACTGAATATTGGGATGTGGCGCGAGTGCCGCAGCGCAGTCATTACATAATTTGCGGGCTCGGCAGCATGGGAATACAAATTGCCAAAGAACTCCACACAAACGGTTTTGAAGTTGTGGCGATCGAACCCGATCCGAACTGTCGGTTTCTGAGTATGGCCCGCTCTCTCAAAATTCCGGTAATTCAAGGAAGCGCCAGTATTCCCGCAACTTTAGAAGCTGCAAATATCAAGCAAGCAGCAGCAGTTGTGGCAGTTACTAGCAACGATATGTCTAATTTAGAAATTGCCTTAAGCGCTAAAGGATTAGCACCAAAACTACCAGTTGTTGTCCGCAATCAAGACTCGCATTTTGCGCTGATGGTGCAGCAAGTTTTCGAGTTTGAATCTGTCTTGAGTTCGACGGAATTGGCGGCGCCAGCTTTCGCTGCGGCGGCGATTGGCGGGCGAATTTTGGGCAACGGAATGACTGCCGATCGCCTTTGGGTGGCTTTGGGTACATTGATTACACCCGCACATCCTTTCTGCGGCTACCGCGTTCAAGATGCTGCGATGTCTGCTGATTTTGTGCCTTTGTATGTGGAAACTAAATGTCAAACTATTCATGGCTGGGATTTGCTGAATTGCTGTCTGAGTGCGGGGGATGTTTTGTATTTGACGATGCCTGCTAATCGGCTTGATCGACTGTGGATAAATACCTCGGAATTAATTAAAAGTTAAAGATTTTACGCGGTAATTTAAATCGCCTGCAATTACAAACCTGATAGACTGGGGCAAGTATAGTAAAAACAACAAACAAGCTCAAAATTAGCTGCACTTTAGAATGATCAAATTTTTAGGATTAATGGTGTTTGGGATGATAATTGCGATCGCCTCTGTAGCTGTGGCCGCTCAACCTTTGTTTGTGGCTTATCCTCCCGCCAACCACAAAACTACAGCCGATCGCATCTTTTTGATCGGTACAGCCCCCCCAGCGGGACAAGTATCGGTAAATGGCAGCCAAATTTCGCGCACCGCAGCGGGCCATTTCGCCCCGACTTTTCCCCTGCAACTCGGCGAAAATGTGTTTAGCTTGCGTTACCAAAATCAGCAAGTCAAAATTCAGGTGACGCGCCAGTCGAATCAGCCGGAAGTCCCCGCAGGATTGGCTTTTGCTAAGGATTCTCTGACGCCAAAAGTGGATGTGGCAAGTTTACCGGGGGAATATATCTGCTTTGGGGCGATCGCACCTGCGAATGCTACAGTCGCGGTAAAATTGGCAGGCGTTACTATTCCTTTAAAAGCCCGATCGCAAGTCGAACTCCCCGACAACAAATCCGTACTTTTAGGCGAAAACTCCCCAATTAAAAAAGGTGGCAGCGAGCAGTATCAAGGCTGCGCTAAAACCCCCCCCAACCCCCCCTTACCAAGAGCGGGCGATGAGTCTAATTCTTCGCTTGAAAAAGCGCAAAAAGTTGATTTAGGCGTGCCATTGTTTGAGCTAACTATGAATAATCAAACAATTTCTCAGTCGGGTACTGGCAAAATTTCGATTCTATCTCCGGCAGAGTTGGAAGTAGCAGAAGTGACAGCAGAACCCGGTGTTGCTCGAACCGGGGCGAGTACGGATTTTTCTCGGATGACCCCGCTACCCAAGGGAACGCGAGCGACAATTACCGGGCGCGAGGGAGAATGGATTCGGCTCGATTACGGCGCTTGGATCAAAGCATCAGAAGTGCGAATTGTCAAGGATGCAGTGCCTCCGCGATCGATTATTCGCAGCGCGCGATCGCGCCAAGTTTCGGGCTGGACAGAAGTTTTATTTCCCTTAGAAATACCCGTTCCCGTCACGGTGCAGGAAGGAGAAAAAACTTTCAATTTAACACTGTACAATACTACCGCTCAAACTGACATTATTCGCCTCGATGATGACCCGGTAATTTCGCGTTTGGCGTGGCAACAAATAGCGCCGCTGCAAGTACAATACACTTTCCATCTCAAATCTGCCCAGCAGTGGGGTTATAAGTTGAGATACGATGGCACAACTTTAGTGCTGTCTTTAAAACACCCGCCTGCAAATACAAGTACGGTGCCGAATTCGCAAGCAAAACCGCTGTCAGGAATTAAGATTCTGATCGATGCGGGACACGGCGGGCCGCAGGATTCGGGAGGTGTGGGGCCGACGGGCTACCGCGAGAAAACAGTGGCTTTAATTGTGTCGAAATTGGTGCAGGAAGAGTTGGTGAATCGGGGCGCGAATGTGGTAATGACGCGGGTAGAAGATGTCGATTTGGA
Source organism: Cyanobacteria bacterium SOY_34_metabat_3 (assembly GCA_031399265.1). Taxonomy (GTDB): domain Bacteria; phylum Cyanobacteriota; class Cyanobacteriia; order Cyanobacteriales; family Microcoleaceae; genus Microcoleus. The sequence goes on from JANNOR010000244.1 coordinate 27,979, forward strand.
TTTGCCGCCGAGGGTAGAAATGATTCAAAAAGAAGAACCCGCGATCGCAATTTCACTGCACTACAACGCTTTACCAGATAACGGCGACGCGATTAATACCAAAGGCGTCGGTGCTTTTTGGTTTCACCCGCAAGCGCACAGTTTGGGAATGTTTCTGCACAATTATTTAGTTGCCAAATTGAACCGCCCGTCCTATGGTGTATTCTGGAACAACCTAGCGATGACTCGTCCTGCGGTTGCTCCATCTGTTTTAATGGAATTGGGATTTATGATTAATCCCGAGGAATTTGAATGGATCGTGAACCCGACAGAACAGAAAAAGCTAGCAGAGGCGATCGCCCAAGGCATCACCGAATGGTTTGCCTCCGTTAAATCATAGTTTTTTGAACGCAAGGAGATTAATGTAAATGCTGAGTTTTAGTCAATCAAAAGCCTTCTTCATTGCAGCCGCAGTTGCCAGTTTAAGTTTTTCGCTTTACAGCTTTCCCGTTTTCGGCAAAGAGCAAACTCTTTCACCCGAAAAAGTAACAGCTTTAAAAGAGCAAACAAAATGCTCCTTTATTAATGTCAAAAGCGGTACTGTTAATATTCGCAAAGGCCCTGGAAACCAGCACGCAGTCGTTGTTAAACTGAAAAGAGGAGACGGAGTTAGGGCTGTCAGCCGACAAGGAAATTGGGTAAAAATTGCGGCGAGATTTACTGGCAATCCTCCTAATGAAAGTTTTACAATCCTTGATGGTTGGGTGAACAATCAATATATCAACGGTTGTTCGGAAGACCAATTTGATATGTGGCGGAAGTAGCCCTCAAAAAAGCCGATCTTGCATCTACCTGTGGGGATGTTAAACAAAACGAGGTTTAAAAATTGGATGAGATGTTAAATAAGGCGATCGCCCTATTTATTCGTTCATTTTTAGCCAGCCAAACACCTGTTCGGCTGTAAGATTCAGAGGGATATTTTCGGGTACCGGAACGCGATCGCCCCTTTCACAGAATTGCGGTTGTTGGTTGGGCAAAAACGCTAAGATCGATCGTCTGGATCGATGAGCAAACCCAACTGACAGCCATGTTTGAGACAGTGAATGATTTTCCGAGTTACGCGGTTTGAGCTTTGTTGTGGCGACAGGATTTCGATCGTCCAATAAGGCGCAATTAGCACATCATTCACTGGTTCGCCGCTCTCATCAAATTGAATCTGTTCCCACAATAGTACAGCAATATCGGGAACAATCGAGCGATCGTCAAAGGTGCACCGCAACTCGGGAAAAGCATAGGCTATCTTGGGAATTTCCGTCACCTGATTAATTTCATTGCAGGCTTTTACTCGCAATAAGCTATGCTTTGTTTTTGGCATCGGTTTTTGGACGATTTCCCCCTCAATGTATTCGCTGGCAGGTTTGGTTTCTGGCAGTTTTAGAAATTCTTCAAGGGTAAGACGCACAGTGGCGATCGTCATAAATCAGTTCCTCAATGCTACCTATTTTTAGTATAACATTTTTCAGTTTCTGAAAAAGATATGCCTGCACCAATTATCAATAATTTACCTAATTTTTGGGAACAATCTGCTGTTTAAACTCAAATACATTAGGATTTGTGGGGTCATAAAAAGCCCGCAACCAATGCACGTTTGGAGAACCAAAAGTTTCAACTCTGGTAAAATTTAGAAGTCTAGGAAGTTGAGTTTCATCGGTAAAACGGGGTAAAGGTTTGTCGATGCGGAAATAGTGAGTATCGCCGTGTACGAATACGACTTGGCCTGGAAAATTGACCGTTTCTGCTTCCAAAGCTGCGATAAAATCGTTGTAGCCGCTTCTTCTTTTGTCCGTGGGTTCAAGTTCAAATCCCGGATTTGCTTGGGCGATTAACATGATTCCTTTGCTGTTGTCGCGTTTGGCTAAGGCAAAACACTCTTTAATCCAAGCTAAATTAGCTTTATTGCGATCGGCATATTCTAAATCATCCTCGGGAGTGCGGCCCAAATTGTTGTTGCTTCCCACCATATTAATCCCAAAAAACATAATTCCGTGATAATTCCAGCGGACATTTTCGCGGTATTTAGCAAACTGTGGATTCTCGCTTTGGCGGGTGAGAGTCAAAGTGCGCTTTCCCTGACTTTGATTTCCCTGACTAAAAACTTCCCGCAATTTAGCGAGTCTTTCTACCGGATTGTAATTGCCTTTGCGGTGACAGTCAGTCCATTCATTGTCACCATAAATTAAAATAAACGGCATCTCAAAATTTTCAAATAACTGCTTGCGACTGACAAAACTTGCATCATCGCAGAGAGTACCACCGCTTTTGATATCGCCGTCGTGGATAACAAACGCTGAGGGCGATCGATTGATATCCGCAATCAAATTCGGAAATTGTACTTCCTGTTCGGCACTGTAGGGCAAATCGCCAATCAAGGCAAATTCAAAAGGTTTATCTGCCGAACTTTGGGCGTAAGTCAAAGTACCCAAACCGATAACCGATGCAAAAATTATAAATCCCACAATCAAATACTTTTTAAACATTCCTTCTCCTGCATCCTAACAAAACTTGCAAATATCTCTGCTTTCTTCTCTTCCTCTGTGCTCTCTGTGTTCTCTGCGGTTCAAAAAAAAATCCGGCGTAAATGGCAATTATTGATGATACCATGAACCGGAGAAATTACTATAGATAAATTATGAAAATTCGCCCAATGCTCTCGGTAATAGCTGCATTACTAATGGCTAGCTGCAATATCCAAAAGCCAGGAAATAACACGCAGCGGACAGAAAGTCAACCGCCAATTGCAGCAGTTCCCGTCAAACCAAAGCCGGAAATCAAAGAAGCAAAATTAATTGCTGTCGGCGACATCATGATGCACAGCACCCAAACGCGATCGGGCTACGACGCAAAACGCCAAACATACAACTTTGACAGTTTTTTCGCACCAGTTAAAAATATCCTGTCAAAAGGCGATTGGGTAATCGGAAATCTCGAAACACCCTTAGCGGGCGAAGATGCGGGCGGATATACGGGATACCCGCTATTTAACGCACCGGCTCAATTAGCCGATGCTGCGAAAAAAGCTGGATTTAATATCTTGACAACCGCCAACAATCATGCTTTGGATAGGGGAGAAAAAGGAGTGATTAGGACGATCGCCAATTTGGGCGATCGCAAAATAGCCTCAACAGGAACAGCCACATCAGCTACCGAAGCTTCAAAACCTTTAATCAGCATCAAAAACAACATTTCGCTAGCCATTCTCGCCTATACCTACGGCACAAACGGCATTCCGATACCCAAAGGTAAAGATTATTTAGTTTCGCTAATCGAGGAGAAAAAGATAGTCAAAGATATTGCCAAAGTCCGCAAACAAGGAGCAGATATTATCGCAATTTCTCTGCACTTCGGCGATGAATATCAGCGACAGCCAAACCCGCAACAGAAACAATTAGTGGAAAACCTTTTAACAGCGGGTGCAGATATCATTCTCGGCAGCCATCCCCACGTCGTCCAACCTTACAAGATATTTAAGTTTCCTGGCAAAAACGGCAAAACTAGAAAAGCAGTAGTAATTTATTCTATGGGAAATTTTATTTCCGGTCAAACGCAAGATTATACAGACTTGGGCGTAATTTTTCAAGTAACTATTCGTAAGAAATTCCCCGAAAAAACGACAGAAATTACTGGGATTAAAGCTCTTCCGACTTTGGTACATCGTTATACTCTGAATAATCAATTGAAATATCGCGTTTTGCCGTTAGAACAAACAGTAACTCAGAAAAAAGACTCGTTCTTGGTAACTTCGCAGTATCCGGTTTTAGAAGCACAGTTGCAAAAGATGAACAAGCATCTTGATTCTTTGAACGTTCAGCAAAAATCAAAGTAATCTCAATTCCGCCCAGGTCGGAATCATATATAGGACAAGGCACTGCCGTTTCCCTACCATCATTAATTGTAGGGAAACGGCACTGCCGTGTCCTGATTTGCGCTTTACAAATAACTAATAACTAATCTGACTAATTAACCAAGCGATCGCCCCTTCGACATCAGCAACCTGTTCAACATCGGGAATCGGCGGGCGCTGCACCATCACAACCGGAATTCCCATTTCCCTAGCCGCGATAATTTTGGCATAAGTAGCAGCGCCACCGCTGTTTTTACTAACAATTGTATCCAGGCGATATTCCAGCAGCAATTTGCGCTCGTTTTCTAAACTAAAAGGGCCTCTATCTAATAGCAATTTACCGTTAGGAATTGGAGTGTTTGGTGCAGGAGGGTCGATCGCCCGCATCAAAAACCAAATCGAGTCCAAACCAGCAAAAGCAGCCAATTCCTGCCTCCCAATGGTCAAAAACACCCGCTGAGACTGCGCTGATAAAGCCGTTGCAGCCTCCGAATGGCTGGCAACTTCAATCCAGCGATCGCCCTCCACCATCTGCCAAGCGGGGCGCACCAGCATCAAGTGTGGGATATTGCACTCAGCAGCAGCAACAGCAGCATTGGCCGAAATCTGAGCCGCAAACGGATGAGTAGCATCGATTAACAAGTCGATCGGGCGATCTAGCAAAAACTGCACCAGCCCAGCAGCCCCACCAAACCCGCCAATTCGCACCGTACCCGTTTTTGGGGTAAAAGGCTGCTGAGTGCGTCCTGCTAGCGAAGAAACCACCTCAATATCAGCGATTTGAGATGCTCTGGCAGCCAGTTCGGCAGCATCTCCCGTTCCGCCCAAAATTAGCAACCGTTTTGTCACCAAATTACTCCTAACTTATCCAAGCAACACTCACAATTTAGGTTAATAATGTATTCAGTAAAGTTTAAACTACCAACATCTATGATGCGATCGCTCCTGAGATTTTTTACAGTATTAATTGTCACCGGATTAGTTTGCTTCGGAAATATCATGCCCGCAGCAGCACAAGTTGAGACGACAAATATTACCGATTCCCAGCAGGAATTAGGAGAACTCATTCAAAAAGCTTTTGAAGCTACAAACGAAGGCAAATTTCCCGCCGCTGAAAACGTTTGGACTGAGATAATTGAAAAGTTCCCAGAGCAAGCCGCCGCTTGGAGCAACCGAGGCAATTCTAGAGTCAGCCAAAACAAGCTCGAACCAGCAATTGCTGACTACGAAAAAGCAATGGAATTAGCTCCAAATGCTCCCGATCCCTACTTGAATCGCGGCACAGCATTAGAAGGTTTGGGACGCTGGGAAGAAGCGATCGCTGACTACAATCATGTGCTAGAATTAGAGCCAAAAGATCCAGCAGCCTACAACAACCGAGGCAACGCCGAAGCAGGTTTAGGCAAATGGAAAATAGCAATTGCCGACTACAGCAAAGCCTTTGAATTAGCCCCAGAATACGCCTTTGCTCGCGCCAACCACGCCCTCGCACTTTATCAAAACGGTCAAACTAAAGAAGCAATTCGCAACATGAAAAATATTGTCCGCAGATATCCCCAATTTGCCGACATGAGAGCAGCCCTCACCGCCTGTCTTTGGGAAGCGGGAAATCGCGGCGAAGCTGAGAGCAATTGGGTAGCTGCGATCGGCCTCGATTCCCGCTACAAAGACCTCGATTGGGTTGCAAAAACCCGTCGTTGGCCGCCAATTGTAGTCAGCGCTTTGGATAAATTTTTAAACTTGAAATAAAATTATACGGCGGTTTCAACCGCCGTATAATTCCCAAATCCGCGCGGCAGTCAACTCTTCCACATTTCTGAAAACCGCTGCTGCACCAGCAATTTTTAGAGCCGCAGCATAAGCCTCGCAGCGCACAGCATCATCCAAAACGTGAGGTGGCAAAATTCCGATTCCCAACCAAACCCGATTTGGTTGTACTTCCCGTGCTTTCACAATCGTGTAAATATCGGCAACCGTATCTCCCGCGTAAATCACGGGCAAATTCTTTGCTAAACCGTGCAGGTTTTCTAACTGTTGAATTGCCGCAAAAAGTCCAGTCGGATCGGGTTTTCCTGGTGCATCTTCCATCGCCACCAACACAGGGGAATTTAAACTCAGTTTCCCTGACAAAACATAAGCAGCTTCGTCGCGCATCGCGCCGCTAAAAAAGCCCCAAACAATCCCTTCAACTGTTAAATTTTCTAGGTAAGCCGGACTTAACAGCAGCGGTTCGTCACAGATGTAACCAGTCCAATTTTGCTCGTCGGGCCCGCGATAGCGAGTTTGGAAAAAAGCTACTAATTCGTCATAGTTAAAAGAGAGTTGGTTTCTCGATCGCCCAATCCCCTCAAAATAACGGCAAACCAACTCAAAAGACGCTTCCCAGTCATTATTCCACACTCCCTCAGACTTGAGAGAGTCGATATCCACAGAATTCGGGCGAAAAGCACCCGCCGTGAAATGCTCCACCGCATCGGCGAGTGCCCGCCTGTAGGAACCGGAGACATCCCGCACCACGCCGTCAATGTCGAAGACTACAATAACTCTGTTCACAACTTAACTATCCTTCTACCTAGAGCGGGTGAAAGCACAAATTTTATCTGTTTCCAGCCCTAAACTCAGCCGCTCCGCAAAACTTTCGATCGGCGATGACTCATTTTTGAACAGAATGTGGTACGCTTAGCGATTGTAGAAATTTTTAACAAGTTCGATCGGAACCCTGGAGGTTTGCTTGTCCAAGTTTATCTTAAAAGTTCTCTGGCTAGAAGAGAATGTTGCCCTCGCCGTTGACCAAGTTGTCGGCAAAGGGACTAGCCCGCTGACAGCTTATTTTTTCTGGCCCCGCAAAGATGCGTGGGAAGAACTCAAAAACGAACTCGAAGCCAAACACTGGATTGCTGACAACGATCGCGTCGAAGTCCTCAACCAAGCTACAGAAGTAATCAACTACTGGCAAGAAGAAGGCAGACGGCGCCCGATGACTGAAGCTCAGTCAAAGTTCCCCGAAGTGACTTTTACCGGCAGCAACTAAGCCCAGCTTCTAAGTTGCTCCCAGATAAATTGCCTGTTATGGCTGACGGGGGGAGAAGGCGGGAGGATTTGATTTGACGCTTTGCTTTTTCCACCTCGCCGCGAAAAATACAATTTAAATGTGTTACGGCCGATCAAAATACTAACTCCAATTTTCACATTGACTCGGGTTTTAGGCTTGGTCGATTTGAGATTTATCAAAAGTAAAACTCTAAAATCGGCTTTTTTTTGATAATTTTAAACCGTACAGTCAGCTCTCAAAAGACTTCCCTCTGAAAAATAATATCAATTCCGGTAGCATCGGAATTAATATTACCGGAAATCAGGACACCGCGAGTGCCTTTGTCCCCACAATTAATCTGGCGTAGGGAAACGGCACTGCCGTGTCCTCTATATCAATTCTGGCGCAGCCGGAATTGATATAACAAATAACTAATAACTAATAGCTAAAAACTAAAAACTAACAACTAATCACCTCTTCCCGGAAATTATGGGCGCAGAAACGACGATCGACCAAACCGCACAGTTACCGCTGGTAGTAAATCCAGACATTCTCCAGCAAGCTATCCTCTACAAAATTAATACTCGCGTCAATGCTCGCGGAGAAATGGTTTTTCCCTGCATACCGGGAATGCTCAGTGAGTATCTCAAGTCGATCGAGAAGCTATTCAATACTCTCGACAGACCCCTGCCAGAAGACCGCAAAGATGAGCTCAGCAAGCTTTTAGCCGCTAAGTTAGAGCAAGGCTACCGCACCTCCACAGCATCGGTGCTGATCCTGCAATACGAATCGGTGCAGCCGCCACAAACTGGTTTAGCTTGCAAAGTGATTCTTAGTAGCTCAACCGTTGGAGAACAGTATAAGAATTGGATAGACACCAGAGAACCTCCGCTTTTTGGCTCTCATCCCGATGCAAAATTGATGGCAACGGCTGCTAAATTGGGAAATCCCGATCGCATCCGCATCTTGGACGTGGGGGCTGGTACTGGTCGCAATACCTTGCCCTTAGCGAGATTGGGCTATTCTGTGGATGCGATCGAGCTAACCTCCGCTTTTGCAGAACAATTGAAAGCCGCCGCAACAGCCGAAAACCTTCCCATCACTGTCACCGAAGGCGATGTGCTCGACCCTTTAATGCGCATGAAACCAGCCCGCTACCAGTTAGCAGTTGCCGCCGAAGTCATCTCGCATTTTCGAGACAGCGATCAAGTACGGCTGTTTCTAGCTAAAATGTGCGACTTCCTCTGTCCCGGAGGCGTGTTGCTGTTCAGCACTTTTTTAACCATCGGCGACTACCAGCCTGACGACTTGGTGCGACAAGTTGCCCAACTCTCCTGGTCAACTTTATTTACACCCCAAGAACTTGCTACCGCAATGGAAGGGTTGCCCTTAGTCCAAATCTCCGACGAATTGGTGCTGGAGTACGAGCGCCACCACCTGCCGGCAGGAGCCTGGCCGCCGACGCCCTGGTTTGGGAGTTGGGCTACCGGTAGAGATGTTTTCCCGATGGCAAACGGACGCCCGCCTATGGAATTGCGCTGGATTTTGTGCCGCCGCAGTTAAAAAAAGTCAGCTTTTTCTATACAGACACAGCAATCACAACCCTTGACAGACGGCAACAGTCCCATGAGCTTTTTTGATTCCAAAAGCATAAAGCCGACTTGCTGTCAAGATTGTTTTATCAATACACAAAAATTTACAAAAATATATATTATTATGTAAAGGTAGCGAAGCTCGTAGGCGTAAGCCGGGGCGTAGCCATCGCCCCTGCGCGAGAAACCCGCTTTCTGATTGGATTCTATATTGGCAAACCTTTGATTTCCAGCGAAAAAAGGGGTTGATGAGGCAGAAAGTGGCAGTAAAATTCGATCGCCATCTCGAATTAGTGCAACTATAGTTAAGATGAATCAGACAAAGCTATTCCCCCAGACAGATGACATTGTAGGGGAATCGGATAATCCCATAAATTAGCTCGCTAATCAGCGATGCTCCTGAGAAACAAATATGCTTTTAACACGTCCACTACAAGCGTTTGGAGCAATCTTCAGGCACAAACCTTCAACAAATAGATCGATCGACCAAAAAAGCAGTAAAAATTATAGTGAGGGGAATATCTCTCCCGCTTTAAATCAACAACTTGACTGCTATATCGAACTGGAAATGCTAATGAGTAACGCGAAATCTTCCTGTACTAACGAAGAGATTACCGCTTGGCTGCGCGGATTGCTGACAATTGCTTGGGCAGACGGCAACTTTGACGAAGACGAGCAAAAAATGATTGCGAATCTAACTCAGGACGAATTACATCCAGTATCTTTTGAGGCCAGTTTTGAACCGATTTCCCCAGAAGAACTAGCCGCAGTGTTAGGCAAAAGCACCGCCAACGGCGAGAATTTTTTGAGAACAGCCGTAATGGTAGCCTTAGCAGACGGTACGTACTCGCTTTCGGAAGACGAGGTACTTTACAAGTTTTGCATAGCTTTGGGTCACAACGTTGAGGCGATCGAATCTCTGCGACACACCATCGAAGACAGCAAATGCGATCCCCAGGGCCCAATCAGCCAAATAGTCTTCGATCCCAATGTCGCCCCCGCCCCGGGAACACCCCTTTCATCTCTGCGGCCTCAACCTCACCACAAAAATGTCCTGCAACCAGTCAAAGACTGGCTTGACGGCTGGGAAGTTCACGATCCCAGAGTCGCACATTTTGTCTGCAAAATGATTCCGTCGCAGTGTCCGTTTGAGCGAGATGTCGTATTATTTGGCCGCAAAATCGTCCATATTCCCGCGATGTGCCAAATTAACCCGCTTTACGAACAGTTGGTGGGGATGCGCTTTCGAGCTCTCTGCTATTTGGCAGATGATTGCAAGGAAGATGTATCCACATATTGTTAGGGGTAATTGGGGAATTGGGAATTGAGAATTGGGAATTGCTAATATCAATTCCGGTTACACTCCTAATGATATAGAGGAAACGGCACTGCCGTTTCCCTACAGCAATTAATTGTAGGGAAATGACACTGCTGTTTCCTGACTGTGGGCAACATTAATTCCGATGCTACGGGATTTGATATTATACGTAATTCTTACTAATATAAAATCTACTTTAATAAAAGATCCAAGAGCCGGACACGGCAGTGCCGTTTCCCTACAGGCGATCGGGTACGATCTATCCGTGTATACTAATTTTTTAAATTGATATAACTATATTTTTCCGGCAATTGTAAGTCCGGCTCTGTGGACTCCAGAAAAACACGGATCTTGTATATGGATCTGGTATCATAGCTAATGACTAATGACTAATGGCTAATGACTATTGGCTACTGATTAAATTATGCAATTTATCGATCGAGCAGATGTTCAAGTCGCGGCCGGCAAAGGTGGCGACGGTATGGTAGCTTTTCGCAGAGAAAAGTACATACCAGCGGGCGGGCCAAGTGGCGGCACCGGCGGGCGGGGCGGTTCTGTGTTTATGGTGGCGGTGGAAAGCCTGCAAACGCTGCTGGATTTCCAGTACAACCGGATTTTTAAAGGCGAAAACGGGAAGAAGGGCGCGCCGAAGAATATGACTGGGGCCTCTGGGGACGATCGCACGATCGAAGTTCCCTGCGGTACAGTAGTTTACGACGCGGAAACTCAGGCAATCTTAGCAGATTTGGTGACGCCCGGACAGACTTTTTGCGTTGCCAAAGGTGGCAAAGGCGGTTTGGGAAACAAGTGTTTTCTGACCAATTCTAACCGTGCTCCAGATTATGCGATGCCGGGAAAAGAAGGAGAACACAAATTTTTGCGGCTGGAATTGAAGCTGTTAGCTGAAGTTGGAATTATTGGCTTGCCGAATGCTGGCAAATCCACCCTAATTTCTGCTTTATCTGCGGCGCGTCCCAAGATAGCAGATTATCCGTTTACAACCTTAGTTCCGAACTTGGGCGTAGTCAGAAAACCCAGCGGCGACGGTACTGTTTTTGCTGATATTCCAGGATTAATTGAAGGGGCTCACGAAGGCGCCGGTTTGGGTTACGAGTTTTTGCGGCACATTGAACGCACTCGATTGCTGCTGCATTTGGTGGATATCACCGATGAAGATCCGATCGCCGATTACATCACAATTCAAGAAGAATTGAAGGCTTACGGACGAGGTTTGGGCGAGAGACCGCAGATTTTGGCTTTTAATAAGGTAGATGCGATCGATCTTGAGGATGAGGAAATTGGAAATACGATCGCGCGATTAAAGGAAATCAGCGGTATTCCGGTGTTGATGATTTCGGCTGTGAGTCGAGTTGGGTTGGATGAATTGATGCACCAAGTTTGGCAGAAACTCGACGAGATGAACGAGAGTGAAGCGGAGGCGCTGTTAGCAGTCGCAGTCTTGTAATTTGAGGCGGGATTTTTGAGCATTTGCCACCATCGGTAAGTAGCCCAAATTAGGAGACGGCAGTGCCGTTTCCCTACAATTAATCTGGCGTAGGGAGACGGCACTGCCGTCTCCTCTGTATCATAGGTCGCTGCAACCTGAAACGATATGATATCAAATTTGGCAGCATCGGAACTATTCCCATGCAACCACAAACGATATAAGTTGTAAACACCAACAAAAATCGTGTCAATCAAAATGGAAACCAAACCACCTCTACCACCTTTTACCTTAGAAACTGCTAAGACTAAAGTTCAAGCCGCAGAAGATGCTTGGAATAGCCGCGATCCAGAACGAGTAGCCTTAGCTTACACCGAAGATTCACAGTGGCGAAATCGTGCCGAATTCTTCAGTGGAAGAGCTGAAATCAAGGCTTTTTTAACGCGAAAATGGGCAAAAGAATTAGACTATCGTTTAAAAAAAGAACTGTGGAGTTTTACTGACAATCGAATTTCTGTACGCTTTGAATATGAGTGGCATGATGATTCGGGCGTATGGTATCGCGCCTATGGTAACGAACAGTGGGAATTCGCCGAAAATGGGTTGATGCGAAGACGTGAAGCTAGTATCAATGATGTGCTAATTCAAGAGTGCGATCGGAAGTTTAGATAATCATATCATTTCCGGTAACATCGGAATTATTATTAGCTGAAATTAGGAGACGGCAGTGCCGTGTCCCTACAATATTTTGGGTAGGGTCCATCTGTTGATTTGTGGCTCATCCTGCCAATTTGTGACGTTTGAAGTTTTCCTTCGCAGTATCGAGAAAGCCGATTCGATTATGTTTGTAGTTTTCAAAGAGTCTCGTAATCCGCCCCAGATACCAAGCTTGTGCAACGTCAAAGTGTCTTCCAATCCTTCGGTAAAACTTTTGACTGCCTGATCGCTGAGAAGAGAAAGGGCAGAACGGATTGACTGGAGACGCTTAGAAGCCTCCCGGTAGCTTCGAATATTGTAGGCTCCCTGAATTCGCAATCGAAATCTAATACGTTCCTTGACGGGCAAATACCCCTCTACGTCTCGGATTTTATGTTCCTGACACCTTTGAAATACTGCTTCCTCACCGAATGTTTCAAC